>JBNKZT010000047.1:0-24939 GCA_050301775.1 Promineifilaceae bacterium (SeqCode) | reverse complement strand
ATGATCAGCCGGTCGTCGTCCAGGAAGATACGGCCGTTTCCCCACCCATTTCCCTCGAGAAAAACGGGCAAACAGCCAAACAAATAAAGCAGGAGATCCGCTTCCCTTCTTCATCCATTTACGTTGTTGCCTCTGCCCTTTTAACGGGTATAAACTATGAGGATTGGTCACCCCCCACTTGGGAAAGGAACGTAATTATGAGCTTACAGCCTGATGGCGACCGGGCCACGATCAAACGATTTAGGCGACTCCCCATAATGCTTGGGAAGATAGCGGCCCTGCTCATATTGGCGATTGCGCTGGTGCTGGGGCCGATGGGGATGATTAGCCTCAACAAGGCATGGGGTTGGCCGCGTTGGCAAATCCCACTGTGCCAGGTGATTGGCGGCGGACTCATGATCGGGGCAGCAGCAGTCTGGCTTCATTGCTCGCACCTTTTCTCCCGGATTGGAAAAGGCACGTTCTTCGCTACAGAGCCACCAAAACGTCTGGTGACCGCAGGTCTCTACCGTTATTCAAGGAATCCTTTTTACGTGGCCCATGCAGCATTCCTCTTCGGCTGGTTTCTGCTTTCCGGGTGCCCCACAATACTTCTCTATACAGGATTGGCCGTTGCCCTCATCCAGGCCGTCATCATCTGGTGGGAGGAGCCTGGACTACGAGAACGTTTCGGCAAGGAATATGAGCGCTATACACAAACTGTCCCACGATGGCTCTTCATCCGCTCCCGCCGTTCCTAACATTCCAGCAGGCAACTACAAGCCCAAAAAGCTCTGTAAATGACTGTTGGTTGGCAACCTGTTCCCCCAACACTACACCAAATCGAATTCCTAAAATCTCCTGTACGCTTCGCGATCGACCGGGCGTTTTGGGCAACGGCCGTTTTCAGTCATGATGAGGTCGTCGTCCAGGGAGACACGGCCGTTGGCATCAAGAATCTCTACAAGCGACTGCTGATTTAACGATGAGATAAACGGCGACGGGAACAGGAACAACCCCTCTATTCCCTAAGCCCCAACTTCATCCGGTTAGCGGCCGTATCCAGATAAACACGCCATTCAGCAACCAGATCGTTTTCCACCTTCGCCGTCCATAACGCCGGACCGTCCAGCGGCTCAAATGCACAGGTTGAATGACCAATAATTAGCACCAGATTGCCCCTTGATTCAATAATCGAAAAATGGTTGCGATAATCCGCGTACTGCTCAAAGAAACGCTGCCACCCTTCACGCATCAATTCCTTCCCACTGTGTACTTCGTCACTACTGTCAATAAACAGGTGATCGTCTGTCATCAGGTTAGAAAGGCCGGTCAGGTTGCGGTTATTGATGTATTCATTGAACTGTAAAACAATCAATTTTGGGTCTTTTGTGTTCATCAAACCTCCTCTTCTCACATTTTGAAGGTGGTAACGGAGGGTTGTCCATTTTCATAAGGACATCTTACAGCATATTGCCCATCAGACAACACCCAGGAATCCAAAATATTAGGGTTGTTCCGTTATTTAACGTTGTTAATGTCATTCCCGCGGAGGCGGGAACCCACTCCTTTGGAAAAGATGGATGCCTGCCTTCGCAGGCATGACAATCGGAGTTTTTGTTTATCCGGAACGATTTTATGCGAAAAGTGCCGCGTCCAGAGGATGATGAGGTAAATGGCGACTGGAAGGAGAACGGCCGTTTATCTTCCCCTAATCAATGCCACACTCTATAGTGACCTCATGGCAAGCCATAGCATAAGGGAAACGGCCGTGCCCGATGATCAACGTCACTCACTGATCCGAGGCTGGTGATTATCAGCGAGAGAATACAATTATCTCACTGACAAAAAATTTTTTCTCTCAGACAAAAAAATTTATCTCACTGATATAATTGGCTTTTCTCAGTGAGATAATTCGATTACCTGAGGGAGCCGCGATGAGCAAACAACAGCAAGCTGAACGATGGTCACAAATCGCCGCCGATTTTGACCAGATTGGGCCACCCTTTTTTGCCCAGTCCGGTTGCCAACTGGTGGCGTTAGTGCATCTGGCGCGCGGCGCTGTTGTATTAGATGTAGCCGCTGGTCGGGGAGCCATACTTTTCCCGGCAGCAGAACAAGTGGGTGGGCACGGCCGTATCCTCAGCATTGATTTAGCCGCCGGGATGACGCACGCATTGGCGGCCGACGTTAAACGTCGCCACCTTCACCAGGCCAACATTTGCCAGATGGACGCCGAACAGTTAGCCCTGGCCGACGCTTCCTGCGACGCCGTTTTGTGCGCCCACGCCATCTTCTACTTCCCTCAGGCCGTTAACGCCTTTTATCGCGTCCTGCGCCCCGGCGGATGGGTGGGGCTCAGCATTGTGGCTCAGGGCAACTTCGATTGGTTGTGGCAAGTTTTTGCAGCGTATGCCGATGTGGGCGAACCCGCCACGCCGGATGAACCGGCTATTAACTCGCCGGAAGGATTGCAAACGCTGCTGCGCCGGGCCGGTTTTGACGCCGTGCAAACACGCGCCGAGGCAGTAGACTGCGTCTTTGCCGATGAAGAGATGTGGTGGGCTAATTTATGGGCGTTAGGTACGCGCAGTACTTTAGAAAAGATGACTCCCGATATCCAGCAACAGTTTAAGGCTGATTTATTCGCCGCGCTGCAAGCATTCCGCCAGGCCGATGGGCTGCACATCCCCCACCGCACATTGTACGCCTGGGGCCGCAAACCGCGCTAAGGTTGGCCCAGGTGAGAGGCTCGTTCCAGGAAGCGGAGCGCGCAAGACTGTTGGTCTTTTACTTCTGAAGCCGTTTGATCGCCTTCTCTGCTTCCTTCTTAACTGAGGATCCCCCAACATCCTGCTCTAACCCAAAACCTGTCTCACTTTTCTAGTAAGGTCTTGGACTGTAAAGGGTTTTTGTAAAAAATTAACACCTTCGTCTAATATGCCCCGATGGACAATCACATTGTCTGTGTAACCAGACATATACAAAACTTTTATGCCGGATTGAGCGTCGGCCAATTTTTGATAAAGTTCCCGTCCATTCATTTCAGGCAAAATTACATCGGTCAACAAAAGGTGGATTTTTTCTTTAATGGAGGCAAGTTTTAATCCATGACTGGCGCTTTGGGCTTCAATGACATCATAACCGTGTGCCTCAAGGGTCTCACAAACAAGTTTCCGCACCATCTCCTCATCTTCAACCACCAAGACGGTCTCCGCTCCGTCAATTGAGGTTGATTCTTTCGCTATTGCACTAGGCGCCTGAACTATACTTTCTCCCGCTTGAGGTAGGTAAACCTTAAAAGTAGTTCCCTTACCCGGCTCGCTATACACCCAAATATGCCCTTGATGTTGCTTGACGATACCAAACACGGTTGCCAGTCCTAACCCCGTTCCTTTGCCGCGAGCCTTGGTCGTATAAAAAGGTTCAAAAATATGTCTGCGGGTTTCCTCATCCATGCCGTATCCGGTATCGCTGACAGCTACCATGACGTAATGGCCGGGTTGGTTTTCCTCCCCATATTTTTCAAAATAGGCTTCATCTAAAAATATATTGGCCGTTTCAATCGTTAATTTCCCACTCTCCAACATAGCGTCTCTGGCATTGATCAGCAGGTTCATAAGAATTTGTTCGATTTGTGCTCTGTCCGCCTGAACCTTACCCAATGAAGGCGCCAAAAATAATTGCGTATCAATGTCTTCTCTAATTAATCGCCCGGCCAATTCCTGAAAATCCTTGATAACTTCATTGAGGTCTAGCGTCTGCAATTCCAAAACCTGTCGTCGGCCAAAAGCCAATATTTGTCGGGTGAGGCTGGCCGCCCGTTCCGCTGCTTTTTTTATCTGTTCAAGGTTTTTATAGACGGGACGATCTTTAGCAGTTCTTATCAACCCCAAATCGGCGTAACCGATCATAGGCACCAGTAGGTTATTAAAATCATGAGCAATGCCTCCGGCCAATCGCCCAATTGCTTCCATTTTTTGTGACTGTCTAAATTGTTCTTCCAAATGCACTTCGTGAGTTATGTCGCGGGCAATACCAAATACCCTCTTCTCATCCAAAGGCGCTGTGCTCAATAGAGCAATTCGTTCTGTGCCATCCGGTCGCACATAAATCACTCTTCCCAGGTTCACGGCCTCGTTGGATTGCCTAATCGCAGCCAGGCGAGCTTCAGCTCCCACCGGAGCAATGTCAAATATTGTTAATTGACGTAATTCAGATAACGAACGTCCCGTCAACTTTAGTGCGGCCTCGTTGGCATCCAAATATCGACCGGTTTGTTTGTCCTCTACAAAAATGGCATCATTTGTTTTTTCAAAAAGTGTCCGGTATCTGTGCTCACTCGTCCTCAGTGATTGCTCTATTTCCTTGCGTTCAGTAATATCACGGGTTATGGAAAGAATGACATCTTCCTGGTTGATACGCAACACACGTGCAGACATTAACCCAATGCCGACCTCGCCATTTTTACGACGAAATTGGGCCTCTAAATTGTCCACATACCCCCTTTTGTTCAAACCGATGACCAATTGCGCCCGGTCTTTAGGATCGACCCAAATATCCAATTCAAGAGAAGTTTTGCCAATAACTTCTTCGCGGGAATAGCCCATTAACTGGCTGAACCCTTCATTAATATCAATAAATAAACCATCAGCTGCTCGATTGAGGTTGATCGCATCCGGGTTGGTATGAAATGCCAACCGAAATTTTTCTTCACTTTCTCGCAGTTTGGCTTCAACTGCCTCCAAATTCTTAACCCTTTCAGTCAATTCATTATAGGTTAGCTTAGGCATTTCTCACCCCTCTATGTTCAGATTTCTCCAGGTTAATTCATTGCTGGAATACCATGATTGAGTTGGACGGCACGGCGGACAGACTTAATAGAATCAGGAATCAATCGATAACGCACGCGCTTCGTATATTCTCGATATCCTGGTAACTCTTTCTTTAGCGTCTCATCTTCCAATGCAATTCTGATCAAGTTAATCGATAAAGCAAGGATTTTATCCCACGATTTTGCATCTTGAACATTTTCAATTCGTTGTCTTTCTTCCATCAAGCCCGGATGTCGTTGTTCTGCCCATATACGGGCGCCAACACCTGAAACAATAATTAGTAGAGAAAAGATATGTGCCTGCCACCAGCCAAGATCCCATCCACACACCATTAGAATAATTGGCATGGAGAGATATGTAATTATTGTACGAACCCAGATTATTGTTTGGTTCCTCTTTAGATCATTAAATTTGATTGGCAAAACATTTCTCCAAGTCAATTATCACAATCGTTTACTTCACATAATATCGAAAATCACAACACGTTCCACCTTCGGCAATCACTTGAGTGCGCCTGAATTCGATCCCTTTGGGCAAATACTTCCCAATATGATAGTCACCTCGACAGATCATTGGGGTTAGTTCCGGAACACCCATTCGCGTCAGATACTTCACCATTCCACAACGAGTGACGTTGACGCCATAGAATAGATCTCCATCTGGTGGTAGGTATTCAAACTTTTGCCCATCTGGCTCATCCGCACGGTTGATGTCCGCAAACCACCAACGACGATAGATACGATGCAAGGTTCGATTGGCATACACTTTCCGAGCTATCCATCGGTCGAATTGCCCATCCATCCAGTTGTTCACAAACGGTTGCACTAACTCTCTGGCTTGCGGCTCAGACAATTCAGTCCGTACTGCTCGATAAAAAGCGACAACATCAACAGCGATTTTGATTGTCATTCGATTGAATGACGATCTGAACTGAGGTACATCAGGGGCCAATACCGTATAGTTCTCTTCCATCTTTTTCAAAATCGCGTTTGCCTTCGGTGTGTCGAATTGTGATGACAAAATTGGTGCAGCGAATTTCAGCGCTCTTTTGATTTGCTGGTCTGTGATCACCCTATCCTTCCTTTTTCTTTGTGAAGCAATCCATCTATTTCGTTTACCAATTTACCTCAACGATTGCGGTATCGTTACCCATGTCTTGCCGCCCTTCTTGAACCGAAAATCGCATCTCTCGCCGCCTTCGGCAAGGGTCGTCGTTCGGCGCAGCCCCCAACCTAACATCTCACTGGCAACTTTGTCAACCGCACACACATACGGGGCTAACTCTGCCGCACCTTGTTCGTTGAGAAACTTACAGCTCGCACACTCGATGTAGTTGACCCCATAGTCAAAGTCTTGGCCATCGCCTTCTATGTAAGCCAAAACATACCCGCCAGGATATTTGCGCTCCTGAGATGATATCGCTCGCTTCTGCAATCGTTTAGCGAACCATCGAGAAAACCACAGGACCCCGATTATCCGACGCACCCAACCCGGAATCGCCTTAATTTCCGCTTCACCTATCTCATAAACCAGACGTCCAACTTCCTCTACAGTCCTGCCATGTTTTTGAAACGTTTGGTATATTGCCAGGTAGCGACTTGCTGGAAGCAAGAAAATCAGCAGAGGATTTCTGTCACCAATATAGGGAATCTGGGGGATGAGGTCTTTATACTTTTCACGTGACTCCTGTATCAAGATATTGGCTTCTTCTTCTCCATAGCGGGCAATAAGCACTTGCTTGACGCGAGAAACCGATCTGTCAAAGTCCTTCAATAGTCGTGATTTACGCGAGACATAAGTTTCGATAGACATTCAAAATCACCCCCAATTTCAGACCGAGTAGAGCACGGCCTAAACCGTTTATACGGCGCAAATTGCCGCACACCAAACGAAAAGAGTTACGGGTTCGGTAACAGGCCGTTCGGGTGGCGGAAAACCTATTTATAGAGTTGAAGCGTGTTAAGAAAGCTACACGGCAAGGTGGCCCTTACTCCACTGAACCCGTCAGGAAAAGAATAACATAGAGTGGGAAAGCGGGGCAAGATGATGAAAGTCATTTTTCAAGGCCACAAGCCGCATGTCCAAATCGGCCGTGCCAACCGGCTGAACCCGGACAACGATTTTCCAAAATCCTCCGGTACGCTTCGTGATCAACCGGACGTTCCTGGCAACGGCCGTTTTTGGTTAGGACAATGATCTTCATGGATAAACACAGATAAAACGACAAAATCCGCGAATCTGCGTTAATCCATGGCCTGATTCTTGTCCGTTTGATAAGCGATTTCGACGGTATGGCCGGGCAAAAAATTGGACTGCAAATAATACAGCGACTGCGCCCGATCGGCGCCGCCTTCATCACTCAGCAGCAGCTCCTCGCAGTAAATCGCAATGTCCTGGACGATGCGTTCGTAGCGATAATAAGCCAGCGCCGCCTGATTGATTGCCGCCTGGCTCCCATAGCCGGTGTAAAACAGGGCTTCCTCCTCGTCTGGCGTGCGCCATCGACCCATCAAGCCGCCGCCGGCATACATCAAATCACGCTCCTTGAGAGCCAGGATCGGTTCGTCCCAATCGACGATATAAAACGTGTCGTGGGCTTCGTCAACCAGGATGTTGCCGGCATGTAGATCCGAATGGCAGACAATAAATTCTGGCGATTGGCTCTGAAGCGTCTGAGCCAGCCGTTCGGCGCGCCCAACCAGATCGAGGATTTCGGCTCGTTTGGTCCGCAGCAGCGCGACCACCTGGGCGGCAATGGGGTCGGCAAAATCGCTGCTGGCCGCCAGCACCAGGGACCGTTTTACGCTTTCGCGCCACTGTGGCGAATAATCCTCCTGCCGGATGTGGTTAGTGATGGCAGGAGGGATAACGGCCGTATGCACCTGTTTCAACGCCGCCCCCAATTCATGCCAATGACGGTCCGACAGGTTCACCTCATACACATTGCGCCCGGTCACGAACGGGTAAAGGATCACCGTGTAAGTGCCCAGGTGCGTCCAAAACCAGCCGGTTTTTGTGGGGAGAGGAGAAATGATCTGGTTGATGCCCCGCTCGTTGAGGCACTGGGGCAATGTCACTGAGGTTTCGTCGAAGAGGCCGCCCCGTAGTTTGAGGAAGTAGACTGTTTGATTGCTGGTGAGGCGGTAAACGGCCGTATTCCCATCCGCCCCCAATGGCAGAAAAACAACCTGATCAACCGACAGCCCATACGCCTCCCGCACGCAGGCCGCAATCTTTTCTTCTGAGAGATCAGGCTTTTCCAGCACGAGAATAATTAGTCGCGTTTCGGTTCATAATTAAGAACGACAATGCCGCAGTCAAATGGCCTGGATTTTACCAACGTCAGATTTTGCTGGCTGTCCAATTCTTTGAAAATTGCCATTCCGCTGCCAATTGCCGCTGGATTCACAAATAAATGAAACTCATCAATCAGACCATGTTTGATAAGCGCCGACACAAAAGTTGCGCCACCGTAGGCGATGATGTCTCTACCCACTTGTTTTTTCAGGGTCATGATTTCGCCAACAATCTCACCTTTGGCTAAAACAGTATTGTCCCAATTTGACCGGTCAAGCGTTTTGGTAAAAACAACTTTGTGCGTCTCTGTAAATTTCTGACCGGCCGTAAATTCCGGGTGTTCCGGATCGGCCGCCACGCTCGCCCAATGGGTAATGAAGCCTTCAGCCAGTTTTCGCCCCAGGACAATACAATCAACCGGTTCCGTTAAATCTGTGACATATTGTTTTAACGCATCGTCCCAATTGTAAGTCATCCAGTCCATCTCACCATTGGGTCCAGCAATATAACCGTCAACGGTCATGTGCACTTGAAGTTTTAATTTTCTCATCGTCACATTTTCCTTTGTAGGTTGTCAGAAATTTGATGACTGGGCAACGTCCGACCAGGCAACTCAGGCAGATGAGGTTCCAACCATAGTCATGATCTGGCCGACAGTCCGCCAATTCCGTGCCGTCGCACTGACGCCCAACGCCCTTTCGACCTTCGCCGCCAATTTAGATCGTCCAATGCCATCCGGCGCATAAAGATAAAAGACGGTATCGATTAACTGAAACTGTTCCCGGTCTGTCTTGAGTGACTCCAACGTCGCCAGGTCGGGCGCTTCGGGAACAGCTTCCAGGAAGTAGAAGTGGAGCGCTTTGGGTTCGCTTTCGCCTTGCGGGAATGGATTGGCGGCCACAGCTTTTTCCAGTTGGCGCGCTTCCAGCAGCATGACTTTAGGGGTGAATCCGTGTGATTGGGAAACGGCCGTGCCAATTTCCGCCGCCAATTCATCCAGATCAACCCGGTTCGTCTGGAAAACCACATTGCCGCTTTGAATATACGTTTGAATATTTTCCAGGCCGATTCCCTGCAATATTGCCGTGAGTTCGCGCATGGGCAGCTTGTTGTGGCCGCCGACGTTTATGCCCCGGAGAAGGGCGATGATTCCCTGCATTGCTTTGTTAGGCATTTTGGATGTTAGCTAGCAGAATGTACAGCAACACGCCGACCTCACGACTCTGGATCAAACCCGAATACTCGAAGCTCCTGATCACAACGACACGCTTTCGCGATACGTGCGGCCCATGCGATCGCCTCTTTACTTGAAGGCAGCTCAAGTACAGTGAATCCACCATTGAGCGGAGGCGCCCACGGGTAGCCTCCCTCAGCGACTGAGCCATTGGCCGAAACTAGAACGGGCGGTACTGTTTCATCAATACCACCGCCGAAAACGTAGACGCCCGCTTCCTTCGCCTCGCGTATCACGGCATGAGCGTCTCGACCCACCGCCTCCCACTCACTGTCGGGTACATTCATTGCAGCACTGGGGAATGAAATTAGATACTTTGCCATGATCTTCTCCCTCTAAGAATTTTGCGGTTAGTGATACAGGCCATGCCTAACGTATCCATTAGCCACCGGCCATCGCCCCAACGACCAAAAACGCCTCGCTGCCACTCACAATCTCATCCGGCAGCGGCGCATCCGGCGAAGTGTGTGACCAATCCTGGCCACACACAAAAAACCGGATGAAGTCGCGCCTTTTCTGGGTCGTGTGATCCCGAATCGTGCCCCGCAGCATAGGATACTCCGCCTCCAGCTTATCCAGGATGGTCCGCTGCGTTACCGGGCCATCCACCTCAAGCTGCACTTCTTTGCCCACCTGGGCCAGGTTGCGCAAATGAAATGGTAAAACAACGCGTATCATAACAACGTCTGCACCTCGACGGACAACACGGCCGGTAGATTGCTGGCGATGGCCATCCAACTGTCACCCGAGTCGGCCGAGGCGTACACCTGGCCGCCGGTAGTGCCAAAGTAGATACCGCACGAATCGATCCGATCCACCGCCATCGCATCGCGTAAAATATTGACGTAGCAGTCACTTTGCGGCAGCCCATTGGTGAGGGCTTCCCACTCGTTGCCACCCGTCCGGCTGCGGTAGACGCGCAGTTTGCCTTCAGGCGGATAATGCTCCGAGTCGCTCTTGATGGGAACGACGTAGATGGTTTCCGTCTCGTGGGCATGAACGGCTATCGGGAAGCCAAAATCAGTAGGCAAATTGCCGCTAACCTCGTGCCATAAATCGCCGCCATTGTCACTGCGCATCACATCCCAATGCTTCTGCATAAACAGCACTCCCGGACGCGATGGGTGCATGGCCAGATTGTGGACGCAGTGGCCCACGTCTGCATCAGCATCGGGCAGTTCGTAGGGAGACTTCAGACCCTGGTTGATCGGCCGCCAGGTTTGGCCGCCATCTTCGGTGCAGAATGCACCCGCGGCCGAGATGGCCACATAAATCCGGTTGGGATCGGCCGGATCAAGCAGAATCGTATGCAAACACATCCCCCCCGCCCCTGGCTGCCACAGATTACTCTTGACGCTGCGCAAGCCGGGCAATTCCTGCCACGTTTGCCCGCCATCGGTGGAGCGGAACAGCGCTGCATCTTCCACCCCGGCATAGACCGTGTCCGGTTCAGTTAACGATGGTTCCAGATGCCAGACCCGCGTGAACTCCCACGGGTGCTGCGTGCCGTCGTACCATTGGTGGGTGCCCGGCGTGCCATCGTAAACAAATTCGTTGCCGACTGGCGCCCAGGTCTGGCCGCCATCATCAGAGCGCTGGATGACCTGGCCAAACCAGCCGGAGGTCTGTGACGCATACAGCCGGTTGGGGTTAACGGAGGAGCCTTTGATGTGGTAAATATCCCAGCCGGCGAAGTGCGGGCCGCTGATATCCCACTCTTGCCGCTTTTCGTCTGACGTCAAAATGAATGCACCTTTGTGCGTTCCAACTAACACTCGTACACCACTCATGTTTCATCTCCTTTCTATGAATTACGCCCGCTTATTACGCATTGCTCCCAACAGTTTTATGCCCTCTGGGGCTTGAACAAATTGTTGATACGCCGCCGACTCCATTGGGTAGATGGCGATTTTGCCGTGCTGGTCGTAATGAGCGCCCCAACCGTATCGCTTGGTCAGGGCTGAGGCCCGCATACAAGGATGGCCTTTCTGGAAGAGTTCGGTCCAGAGTTCCAGGCGGCGGGCGATCACTTCTTCCGGCGAGATAGCTTTGTGGCGCACGTAAACTTCAAAGGTGAGTTCTTCATGGTTGTAGTGATACGGCCGTTCCGTCAACAACTCATATTGAATAACATGCATCGGCTTCTTATCATTGCGGGACACCGGGACCTCGCTTTGGGTCACAGGACAATCGTCGGCCACTTTGATGAATGTGTCGGTGTAGCTCATCGCCAAACTTCAACTATGCCTTGAGTGTACACAGCGCCTGCCGAATCTCGCCCAGGTGGTAGGCGGTGTGGACGATGACGGCGATGATGCCGCCGATTTGCGGCTCGCCGGTCCATTCGGGCGTCTCGCTGATGAGGGTTTTGATGCGGTCGTAGCTTTCGCGCAGATCGGTTTTGATGGTTGACCATTCCTGGGGGGAAACGGCCGTAGTCTCCCGCCAAATCTTGCCCCAATCTACCCGCTCAAACTGCCCGGCCCGGATACTCTTTTCCAGGACATCCAGGTAAAAAGCCACATGCTTTACCTGGGCAGCCAGCGTCGCACATTTGCCGCCAACCGGGATAGACGCTTCCTCAGCCGAAATATCGGCCAGCGTTTCAAACATGGATGTGCCTCTGTCCAGATAATACCCATGCACGTCGTCAAAGGTCTCATCAAGCATGCTATAAAGCACATTGTTAAATTGTTCTGGTTGAATAGAAGTAGACATGCATTTTCCCTTTAGGGCATTCGCTCCGCACCGGGAGCAGTAAAATCAATATCCTCAACTGCTGCCGTGCTGTTTGTACGGCCTGGGTAACTAAGCCAGGTCATCGCAACGTTAAGTTCTCGGATAATATCGCCTGCTTCAATTCTGGTACCGTCTTCAAATTCTATCGTTTCCGTGGTGTGGGCGTCTTTGATGAGAGTGAGATCGTAGCCGCGATCCAGCGCGCCGTACGCTGTCGCTCGGATGCACCAGTTTGTTGCCGCGCCGGCCAATACGATGCGAGTCGTACCAAGCTGAGCCAGCATCTCTTCCAATGGTGTTTGTTCAAACGATGAGTTGAACTGCTTGTAAATCTGTATTTCACCTTCGGCGACCACTAATTCGGGCACTAACTGCCAATCAGAGCTGCCATAGACCAGTTCATCGTCTGCGTGCTGTACCCATATGACCGGGACGCCCTGTTTTCGCGCTTTGGCAACGGCCGTACCAACATTTTTAATGATGCGGGGAGCGTCCCAAACATTTTTCATGACCCCAACCTGCACATCAACAACTAAAAGGACTTCCTGGCTGCCTTCTCGAACAACTGCCATTTCTATTACCTCCAATCAAACGCGATGTGTTGTGGTTTGTGTGTGGATTAACAAAAGTTTGGCGCGAAACGGCCGTATCCATCGATGTCCAACTTACTCCAACCTATTCGTAGAGCAGCGCCCCCTGAACATTTATGATGTCAACGGTTTCAATACCGCCAGCATTATAGAACATATTTTCTATTTTGTCCATGTTTATTTGCAAAAATGTGTGAAATGTTCGCTTTACTTCGTTTTCTGTCAGGTGCGATCAGTTTGCAGGGCCTGAATATACCGGGCGGCGGAACGGGCAACGGCCGTTTTCGCATCTTCTCTAACCACCCGTCCCCACCAGGCCCCGTAAATCCGGTCAAAGGCAAACGGTTCTACGGCGGCAACAATTTGTTCCACCTTGCGCGGCGGCAACGGGATGAGGTTGGGATAGCTGTACATGAAGCTCACAAAGCGTCGGTCAGACACAACGGTGATGATGTCGCCGGTCAGCAGGACGCCGCGCCCATCGGCTCCGGCTGGCCAGTGCAGAATCGTGCCGCCAGCAAAATGGCCGCCGCCGCGAATCAGGGTCAGTCCGGCCCACAACGGCTTCGTTTCGCCTTCCCAAAATTCAATCGCCGGGTCGGGCCGCATCACCCACTGCCGGTCGTTGGCGTGCAGGTAAATGGGAGCATCAAAGGTCCGGCTCCACTCGATCATCGTCGAATAATAATGCGGGTGCGAGATGGCGATGGCTTTGATGCCGCCCAGGGCGTTGACGGCCGTTACCGCCGCCTCATCCAACACCGTCATACAGTCCCAAAGCAGGTTGCCCTGCGGCGTTTGCACCAGCAGCGGTCGCTGGCCAATGGCAAACGACGGCTCAGTTCCGATACCGGTTAGCTGCGGCTCTTCTTCTTTAACAATGGTATGATGGCCGGCAAGAAGCGCTTCCAACGTCGTCCACTGCTGGCCATTCCAGCCGATGTACTGCCGTTCATCTTCACAAATTGGGCATTGTTCGGGGGGATTTTCCGATTCCGGGTACTGCGTGCCGCACGTCTGGCAAACAAAGTTGTTCATCATTTCCTCCGCTACAAGAATGGCGACATTATAATGGAAAACGGCCGTTCCCCGTATGGGTAACGGCCGTTTCTGATCAACTAATCATACTTCCAGCTACGACAGGTCAAACAGGTCGTTGCTGTCCAATTCATCAATTTGCATAATTTTCTCTTCAAGATTGTCGGCCATTCAACGAAATATCAGGCCGCTGCCAGAGAGGTAGACCCTGATCGCGGGGAATGGCCGTCATCAAACGGGCAGCAATCAGCGACATCGGTTCATTTGTTTCTGGGTGCAGCATATCGGGCAGCATATCAGCCACCGGCACGGCGATGTGGGCAAATTTAAGTAAATCGGGGTCGGGAATGTGGCGGCAGGTCCCATCGTAACAGTTGTAATCAAAAACCTCATCGTTGAACAATACCAGGTCAGCATCAATCGTGCGCGGCGCATTTTTATCTGCCTGGCGCACCCGCTCCAGCCGTTCTTCAATGCGGCTCAACAACCGCTCTTTGATTTGGGACGCGCTCCACTCTGTTTCGACCTGGACGGCGGCGTTAAAAAAGTTAGGTTGGTTGAGAAGCCCGACGGGGATTGTTTCATAGACAGTGGAAACGGCCGTTACCCGGCAGCATTCCCGCAAAATCCGCACCGCTTTGGGCAGATTCACTTCTTTATCGATATTCGAACCCAGTAAAATAACTGCGCGATTCATAACAAATATAGGACTGAGTGATGAGGATTAAGTGAAGGAGTCTCAGCCCTCATCCCTCAAACCTCATCACTCAAAGTCCGCTCTGGTTCGTTCAATTTCAATCCCGACCGATTCGGCAAAACGTAATGCTCCCGGCTTTTCCACCCGTACCATCACCCGCTCTACACCAAACTCGGTAACAATAATGCGGGCCAGGTCGGTGACCAACTTCTCTACCAGGAAATCAGAACCTTCTTCAACGTGGTCAATGACCCGCTTGGAAATGCTTTTGTAATTGACCGCATATCCAATGTCGTCGGTTTCTGCCGCCCGGCTGATGTCGGCGTACATGATGAGATTGATCAAAATATCCTGCTTTTTGACACGCTCTTCCGGGTTAATGCCCAAAATCCCGCGCACTAGCAAATCTTTAACGATGACTTTATCCATCCAAAACCCCATTGATACTCAAATTATGTGTTACGCAGAATGTAACGCAGAAAGCCGATTTTGTGAAGGACAGCCAATCCTAATCAAATAAAAACAAAGAGGGCCGCACCAGGCAGCCCTCTTTATCAGATTATAGATTTATACTGGCTGTGGCCGCATCTCAGTTCCGAAGGGCTGCTTTCCAACCGTGCCACCTCTGATCAAAATGTCAGATTATGCCCTTTGCCAGTCTATTTATCGTTACGCACCAGGTCCCACATGCATCACACGCATCATCTCATGATCCTCATGGGACAAGATGTGGCAGTGCCAGACATAGCGACCGGGCTTGTCGAATGTTGCTTTGATCCGTGTGATCTGACCCGGCAGGGCCGTGACCATGTCCTTGGGCGCATTCTCAACGTAGCCGTCTGCTGAACCAAGAGTCACGGCTGGCCCGTACGTCTTATTCATGATACGGAAGCCCATGCCGTACGTGTTGGGATCACCTGCAACAGAGTTGTGTTGTACGGTTGGTTGTGTAACCAGATATGTACCGTCATCGGCCGGTGCTAGGGCCTTTGCATTAGGAATCACCCGCGTCTCGTCGTCCTCGGTGGCAATAGAACCATCTAATAAGGTATCACCGGCTACTATCGTGTTGCTGTCCCACACGATTTCCTGGCGACCAAGCACCTCAAAGTGTACCAGGTGCAGATGGACAGGATGTGCATCGCCGGTCATGTTCCATATCTCCCACGCTTCCGTTGAGTTGAGAGCCGGATTTTCAGTGGTGGGGCTGTGCCAGGCAATGGAGCCTTCCATCTGGCCGACAAGGGGCGATGGCGTCCCATCAGGGAATACAGCTTGTTGGTATTCGGGTGTAGCTGGCCAGTTGATGGGATTGTCTGCAAAGTCGGTAGCCGGTTCGGCCGTGCCCAGCAGCGGCTGCAAGCGGCCGAACTCGTCCTTACCTTCAAACAGGGCCACTTTGCGGGTGCGCGTCGGTGCCGGAACAACTGGACCATAGTCGATCCACGTAGGGGATACGTCCGGTACGTTTGTGTCAAGCGGCAGTACGACGTCAAAGGCCATAATCCGATCCGTCTCGCCAAAGTCCTGCGGGCCGGGGATATCGCCGCCGAAGGGCGCGTCACCGCCGATGTTTTTCATGATGACGCGATTGCCGGGTGTGACATTTTTGAAGTCAAAGATGATGTCATAGCGCGAGCCGGTTTCCATCAGCAGCGTCGTCTGGCCTGTCGTTGGTTCGGAGGCCAGGCCCTGATCACTGCCGATGACGGTGAATGGCAACTGCTTGATGACGTTGGTGAAGTCCGTTTGTGCCGGGGTGGTGGCCGGCACCTCAAAGAACTGTACCGCCAGGAAGCGGCTGTCGCAGCCATTGAGGAGACGCAGGCGATAGTTTCGCGGTTCGACATCCATCTTGGGCCAGATCATGCCATTGACCACCATGTGGTCGCCAAAAAACTCAGCCAGCCCGGTCGGCCCGCCGCCGGGGAACTGGACAGATGGAAGGATGGCACCTTCGCCGGTGATAAAGTCAGCATAGAACGGGTCACCGGGGAAGGCGGGATAGAAGAACTCTCCGTTGTCCTTGAACATGCGGTCCTGGATGGCAAAGGCGGCCTCGTAGGGGAAGGCAGGCAGGCTCATCATGTTGCCAGGCAAACCGGTGTCATCGTTGTCCCGTATGATGTAGAAGCCGGCCATACCTGTATAGACGTTGAGGCGGGTGATGCCCAGCGCGTGGTCATGATACCAGACAGTGCCTGCCGGCTGGCTGTTGTCATAGAGGTATTTCTTCTCTACCCACTGAGGGCCACGCACCCCCCAACCAGGGCTGAAGAAGAATTCTGGATTGCCGTCAAACTGGAAGTCTGTATGTCCACCATGGACGTGGGGCACGATAGGGACACCATTTGTTGCAATGGAGTATTGTGTATACCCATGCAAACTGTACGCCCAATGCAGGTTAGTATCTACAACTGAACGACCGGTGTAATCGCCAAAACCAATAGCGGTGTTGTCTTTGCCGGTGATGAGATAAGGCAGTGGCAAGCCGGCTGCATCAATTAGCCGATTCTCCCATTTCACTTCCAACGGCTCATGGCTGCGCACCTGGAAGGTGCGGCCTGGCCATGTGTAGAACTGCTTATCGCCATACCCCCATACTGTGGTCGGGACCGGTGTAACGCCATCAGGAGCAACAAGCCCGGTGTACTGAACGGTCTGGCCGACAGCTACTTTGATTTTCCCCTTCTTGGGATTGTAAATAAAACCGGGGTCTAGAGCATTTTGTACAGCATTCGCGAACTTCGGCTGCATCGCCGGGTCGCTGAGTCCGGGACCCTGAGTAGCCGCCAAAGCACGCATCAAGCGCATTCTGGCCATCAATGCGGCAGCAGCAGTGGCTCCGCCCAACTTGATAAAGTCTCGTCTGGTTGTCAAGTTATTTTCTCCTTTTGCATGATCACCTAATCTGTTTGAAGCAATCACACAAATAAAACTGAAGGTTTTTCCCTCATAGATTTTTCGACACACCCCCTAGACACACTTTACGACTCCTCACAGACCCCTTAACCTTCAATCGCCCAACTCATACCATAAAGATCAGCCTCCTCTCCATGACAGATAAAATCTATCCTGGGTGTTGGGAAACCCATGCCCTGCACAGACAACAAGTCTAATTTTTGAGAAATCATTGTTGATTACCGTTGTGGACATCGTCTCCCAAATAAAAAGGGAGAGCCTGGCTTTGAGCCACTCTCTCCCCCATAAATAATTTTTATGTCTATTCGATACCGCTATAGGATAAAAGAGTAAACTAGTTCTTTGGTACTAATCTCGCTGTCGCCAGTTTCCAGACCGAGCGACCCGGGCGCAGTCAGAAACCGGCCTGAGCGGAGCAAAAGTCTTGTTCTTGAATAAGTATGGGATCATATTTATCACCCAAAAAAAGCCTGGTTTTTATATTCCATTTCCAGTTTTTCAGGGAAAAAGCCCCACACCAGATAAGAAAAGAGAACCTGGTATAAAAGCCAAGCTCCCCTTTCATCAATTTTTTTACTCACAAAAATACAAACACCCAACCAATAGTTTGCAGCCAGGATACAAGAGCAAAACTAGTACTTTAGTACTAATCTATACTTAAAATTTGATCCTGTCAATAGGTTTAAATGATGTCTCAATTGATCACGAAAATTAACTAGAACCGACAAAAAACAACTGAAATCAACACCTCTTCTCCTACTAACAAAAACAAAAACCCGCTCGATTGAAATTACCGAGCGGGCCTTTTTCAAACCCTTCCCTGGAGATGCTACAAACAAATTAGATGGCGTAAACTTCGCCGGTGATTTGCACGTACTGCGTTTGTAATGCCTGACGGGCACGCTGGGCGCGCATTTTGGCGGCACTGAGGCTGATGCCTAATTGAGAAGTGATGTCGGTGTACGGCCGTTCCTCAATATCCTTCAGCCGCACAATTTCGAGCTCTTCCGGGCGCAAAGAATGGAGAGCCAATGCCAACTGATTCCGCTGGGCCTGCGCCTGCCAATCTGTCACCGTAGTCGAATCCGACGGTAAAAAATCGGCCATATCTTCGATAGCGCTGGCCGCCTCCTGGGGGCGGCGGCTGCGATGGCGAATCTCATTACGGCAGGTATTAATGGCAATGCGATAAATCCAGGTCTTGAAGGACGAACGGCCCTCAAACCTGGCCAGACTACGATACACTTTCAAAAACACTTCCTGAGTCAAATCCTCGGCATCTTGTGGATTGTGTAAAGAACTGTAGCAAATACGCCAGATCAAAGCCTGATAGCGGTTCATCAACTCCTGAAAAGGACGGTCATCATAATGACCATGTTCCTGGCAGCGCAGCACCAGTTCCAGATCGGTTAATTCGGACAATAAAACGTGAGTTATCATTTTCTTCTTCTTGCTTTCCTGATGGAATTGGCCATGTGATGTGCTCTCTCAATCGTCACAATCAGGCGTATTCCTTAATTCACTGTTTATGGTAGCAAGCAGCGCTAAACCCCGTCTAAAGAGGTTCTAAAAACAGTCTAAATTTTTTCAAGAAGAAATAAGGGGTTAGGCGAAAACGGGGAAGTCCTTTGAATTAGGAAAACAATGCTCCGCCCGTTTTCCCTGAGTAAACCACAAAGGAATAGCGAATTTTCATCAAAAATCTTTGGGGGGGGTACCTATTTTTCAAAGCGATAACCGAGACCATATTCGGTTATCAAATAGCGGGGATCCTTGGGGTTTTCTTCCAACTTCTGGCGCAAGCGGGAAACATAAACATGGACGTATTCGATGCTGTCCTGATACTCCCACCCCCAAACTTGTTCCAGAATTTGCTGGAAGGTCAAGACCCGTCCGGCGTTTTGAACCAGGTAGGTCAAGACTTTGAATTCGGTTTTGGTTAATTTGACCGGTTCGCCATCCACCAAAACGCGGGTGTGGTCCAAATCAATCAGCAGCCGTTCATCCTGGAAGGTATTGGGCACAATTTGCCGGGGCGATGATGCAAAGCGCAGGGCAGCACGGGCGCGAGCCGCCAGGACTTTAGGCGAAAAGGGTTTGGTAATGAAATCGACCGCCCCCTGATCCAGGCCCTGGATGACATCGGCATCGTCACGTAAGGAGGTGAGCATGATGATGGGTACGTCGGCCAATTCCAGGATGCGCTCGGTGGTTTCCCAGCCATCCATTTCGGGCATCATGAGATCAATGATGACGAGATCGGGTTTGTAAGTATAGAATTGGCGCAACCCATCCTGGCCGTCAACGGCCGTAACCACATCTGCCCCCTGCTCGACGAATGTCGCCTTCACCAGTTGGCTGATATGAAAATCATCATCAATAACCAGAATCTTTTTGCCTTGCATACCTGTCTTCCCAAATCAATCAGGCAGCATTATACAGCAAGAATCAACTTATGGCCTTGTTTTATAGGAAAAAGGAATCAGACTATTCGCCACCACGCCTGCCGCCTACCGTACCGCCGGGATCAACCAGATCGATGAATTCAGACAGGGCAGTGTAGTTGTGTACCCGTACCCGCGTCCATTCAAAACGGTCGTTGAAACCATGCCATTTGCCACCCAGCGTCGTCACGGCCCCCCAAAAGTTCAGATCTTTCAAGATGGCAATGGTATCTTCATCGTAACGGCCGGACGGATAAGCAAAGTAAAGCGGTGTATAGCCAACGTGGGCCGCCACCGTTTCCTGCGAACCGAGGATTTGCCAGATTAGTTTCTCGCGGCTTAGTCCGCGCAAATCGGGATGGGTCTTGGTGTGCGGCCCAAACTGAATGCCGGCCGCAGCCATCTCTTCAACCATACCCCAATTCATGTAAGCCGGGTTTCCCTGGTCGATTGGGTCGGTGACAAGGAAGATGGTGGCGGTGAGTCCGAATTCTTGCAAAATGGGGAAAGCATTTTCGTAATTGTCGCGGTAGCCGTCATCGATGGTGATGATAACCGGCTTCTCGGGCAAATCCTGCTTATCGGCGATAGCGCGGGAGAGGTCTTCAAAGGTGATGGTGTTGTAGCCATTTTGGGCCAGGTAAGCCATTTGCTGCCGGAAATCTTCCGGGGCGACGGAGAGGTCGATGCGATATTTATCGGCGTCTTCTGGCGGTATGCTGATGTAATGGTACATGAGGATGGGAACTTTGAGGGTCCAACTGTAGACTTCGTGCGGCGTGGGCAAGGGCAATGGGATATTGGTAGCCGTGGGGGATGGTGTCAGCGTATAGGGCACGCTTGTACTGAGCGGGGTCGAAGTAGCTGTTGCTGCCCCCATGGTCGTCGCTGTCGGTGGTAAAGTCGGACTTGACGTGGCTGTCGGCAGCGTGGTCGCGGTTTCCGCGGGCGCGGCCATGGGAGTGAATGTTGGCGGCAGGGTGGGGTTGTCGGTAATTGAGGCGAGAGCGGGAACGCTTGCACTGAGCGCAGTCGAAGTGGCCGTTGCCGTCAGTGTCGGTGGCAAACCTCTAGCCTGTGTGTCCGACCCGCCCAGAATCGCGCCCATGATAAACATCATGACCACAAATAAAAACAGAGATGCCACACAGCCACTGCTATTGAGTCCGTCACGCGGATTGCTACGATCCATACCACTCATAAGCGCCGAGAATAGCTTACTGCCAGAGGTCAGTCAAGCCCGTGAAGGCAAAACATAGGTAAAAAATAGGGAACATTAAAATATCAAAATTTCATCAGCAAAATGCAGCAAAAATTAGGACAATTCAGCCTAAATATGGTAGAATAGCGAACTTTCGTTCTATTTATTTTAGCAGCTTCCAATGGAGGATTCCATGCCCAAATTCGAGCTTGTATCCGACTTCCAACCCACCGGTGACCAACCCCAGGCAATTGAGCAGCTTGTTGCCGGTCTGGCAAAAGGCGACCGTTATCAAACCCTGCTTGGCGCGACCGGCACCGGCAAAACCTACACCATCGCCAATGTCATCCAGCAAACCCAAAAGCCAACTCTCATTCTGGCCCACAACAAAACCTTGGCCGCCCAACTTTACAGCGAGTTCCGCGATTTCTTCCCCAACAACGCGGTCAGCTACTTTGTCAGCTACTACGATTATTACCAACCGGAAGCCTACGTGCCGCGCCACGATCTCTTCATCGAAAAAGAAACCCAAATCAACGAAGAAATCGACCGGCTGCGGTTGAAAGCGTCGGCCAACCTGCTCAGCCGGGAAGATGTCATTATCATTGCCTCGGTTTCTTGCATTTACGGCATCAGTAATCCGGTGGCCTGGGGCAAGGTGACGGTTGAGTTGGAGCGCGGCAAGCAGTACCGGCGCGATGTTCTGCTGCGGCGGCTGGTGGATATTCAGTACGACCGCAATGATTTGGAACTGCGGCGCGGCACGTTCCGCGTGCGCGGCGATACGCTGCAAGTTTATCCGGCCTACGCCGAATCGGCGCTGACGATTGAATTTTGGGGCGATGAAGTAGAACGGATCAGTGAGTTTGATGCGTTGACGGGGGAGGTGTTGTTGGAACACGGCCGTATCGAAATCTTCCCTGCCAAACAATTCATCGCCGACGAAGAAAAAACCGCCCAGGCCATCAACGACATCGAAGCCGAATTAACCGAGCGCATCGCCTTCTTCAAAGAGCGCAACATGTTCCTGGAAGCCCAGCGCATCGAACAGCGCACCATGTACGACCTGGAAATGCTGCGCGAGATTGGCTACACCGCCGGCATCGAAAACTACAGCCGCCACATGGATCAGCGCCAGGAAGGCGAGCCGCCCTGGACGCTGCTCGACTACTTTCCGCCCAACTTCCTGCTGGTCATTGATGAGAGTCACATGACCATCTCTCAGGTGCGCGGCATGTTTGCTGGTGATCGCAGCCGGAAAACCACACTGGTCGATTACGGCTTCCGCCTGCCCAGTGCGCTGGACAACCGACCGCTCAATTTCGACGAATTCGAAGGCAAAATCAATCAAGCCATCTTCACCAGCGCCACACCCAAAGAGTACGAGATGGAACATTCGGCCCAAATTGTGCGCCAGGTCATCCGTCCCACCGGTGTGCTGGACCCCGAAATAGAAGTGCGAACGGCCAAAGGTCAGGTCGATGATTTGCTGGGCGAAATCAATAAACGAACCGCCAAGGGACAGCGGGTGCTGGTGACGACGCTCACCAAACGGATGTCCGAAGATTTGGCCGATTACCTGTTGGAAATGGGCGTCAAAGTCCATTATCTACACTCGGAAGTCCATACGATTGAGCGCACCGAAATCCTGCGCGACCTGCGCATGGGCGTGTTTGATGTCATCGTGGGCATCAACTTGCTGCGGGAGGGATTGGATTTGCCCGAGGTATCACTGGTAGCCATCCTGGACGCCGACAAAGAGGGGTTTCTCCGTTCAGAAACATCGCTCATCCAGACGATTGGCCGGGCGGCGCGGCATGTCGAAGGCAAGGTCATCATGTACGCCGACAAAATCACCCGCTCGATGAAGGCGGCCCTGGACGAGACAAAACTGCGGCGCGATATTCAACGCGCCTACAACGAAGAACATGGCATTGAGCCGCAAAGCATTATGAAAGCCGTCCACGACCTGACGGAAGACATCGCCAAAGAGGAATTGGCATTGGCCGAGGAACAGGCCGGTTACACGACAGTACGCGACCTGCCCAAGGCAGAGTTAAGCAAGCTCATCAAGGAATTGGAAAAACAGATGAAGCAGGCAGCTCAGTCATTGGAGTTCGAAAAAGCGGCCGTTTTGCGCGACCAGATTATGGAACTGCGGCAAATCCAGGTGTTAAAGGATGCCGGCGCTGACGGCGATATACCCGAATGGGAACGCATCCGGCGGCTCGACGAGTTGGGCTTGAGCTACGAAGTTGAGTAGATGATTTTGGGCGGGGATTGGGGGATTAGGGGATAAAAACAATCAAAGAAATCCCCTAATCTCCAAATCCCCGCTTTCTTCTATGTCTCATCCAGTGTCTTGGCCATGATGACGTTGGTTTCGGCATAACCCAATTTTTGGTAGAGGGCGCGGGCGGCGTGGTTGTGGCCAAAGACGTGCAGGGAGATGATATTTAACCCTAGCTGGCGTACTTTATCTTCCATAATTAAAAATGCCTGGGTCGCATAGCCGCGTCGTTGAAAAGCGTCGTGAATCACAATATCGTAGACGAATGCTTTTCCTCTATCAACAGCAAACCAGAGAATGCCCACAGGTTCTGTTTCCCCATCAGCAACGATATTAAAAATGTATTGATTTTCTGTCGCCAGGCCGTTATGCCACAGCTTCTCAACTTCGGCGTGAGATTCTGCCAACGCTTCTTCGGCCGTCCAGCGGCCGCTGTTTACGTGTTCCTGGGCGTAGTGGGGAATGAGGACTTCCAGGTACGCTTTGAAATCTGCTTCGGACATTGGTTTTAGTTCGATCATTTTGCTTTCCTAATCGTAAATTTTTAGCCACCGGCCAGTTTGGCCTTGTAACCCAGGCTTTCCAATTCAGCCTGGACTTTTTCCCGATGATCGCCTTGAATTTCGATGACTTCATCTTTGACTGCCCCGCCTGCGCCACATTTTTGTTTGAGCTGCTTGCCCAAAGCGGTTAAATCTTCGGGCGTTAGCTGCAAATCGCGGACAACGGTGACGGTTTTGCCGCCGCGCCCTTTGCGGTCACGGAAGATGCGGGCGGTTTGCTGTTGGGGCGGCAGGCTTTTGGGTTTGGGGCAGCGGCAGGGGTAGCTGCCACAGCGTTCGCAACGTTTTTTGTAAGCGGGATCGGTTGAGTAGACGATGTTGTGTTTTCGACTTTTCATGGGTTAATTAAACGGCCGTTTCCCCCAATCGTCAATAGTTTTTCAACCTCGTATAATCCCGTGAATGCAAAAACAAAAACAACCCCGCCTGGCGGCATTTCAGTATCGTGATTTCCGGCTGTTGTGGAGCGGCCGTCTCTTTTCCAACATCGGCTCCCAGATGCAGTTCATCGCCATCAACTGGCACATCTTTGCCCTGCTGCGTGGTCAGACATACACCATCTCCTTGTTGGGGCGCGAGTTTGAGTTGGGGGCGGAAGCGTTGGGGCTGGGCACGGTTGGCCTGGTGCGGGTCATTCCCATCATCCTGTTTGCCCTGTTGGGCGGCATCCTGGCCGATACCCGCGACCGGCGCAAGCTGCTCATTGGCGTCCAATCGGCGGCGGCTCTATTTTCGGCGATTCTGGCCGTGTTGACACTGACCGGCCACATCACCATCCCCCTGATTTACTTGTTGTCGGCAGCGGGTGCGGCCGTTTCCGCCTTTGAAGAGCCAGCCCGCCAATCATTAACCCCCAATCTGGTCCCACGCGAGCATTTTTCTAACGCTGTCAGCCTGGATACGCTGATGTGGTATTTGTCGTCGGTCGTCGGACCGGCGCTGGCCGGCGTCCTGGTGGGCGCATTTGACGTGGGCATTGTTTACGTGATTGATGCCCTCTCTTTTGGCACAGTCATTGTCTCCCTGCTGCTGATGGAATATCGTGGCAAAGCAACCAATCAAAACGGCCTGGGCAAAGGATTGGGCTGGTCGGCGCTGGTGGAAGGATTG
>JBNKZT010000046.1:0-25136 GCA_050301775.1 Promineifilaceae bacterium (SeqCode) | reverse complement strand
TTGTTAGTGTCTTATCCATAAAGATTTCTCCTTGCTGTACTCGTCGAAATTATGAATATTTGTATAGTTGGCTGCATGGCGTCGATAAGGAGATTCAACGCATGGCAAAATGGGCTGAACGAATTAAAAACATTTTCTCAAAACAAAATGATACGCTGCCACAATCGGCTGAACGGGTACAAAAGTTCCTGCCCATTATTAAAGCCGACGAATTTGAGAGCATTGAATCGGCACGGGATTGGGTGCAGGCGGTGGATTTAGAGCCGCTCATCGCTCTGTATTGGCAGTTGGAAAGCTGGCCGCAAAAGCGGGCGCTGGTCGAGATTTTACAAGACCAGTTTCACCCCGATATGGCCAAAATGATGCTCGATTTTTTACGCGTGCCGCTGGAACTGGGCGATGAGCCGACGGAATTGGCGCAAGCGATTGCCCTGGGTTTCATCGATGAGAAGTATGACCAGTACATGACTTATTATAATGATCGGGCACGGCTGGCGCGGGATGTGAAGGAAGTTCTGCGCAAGAATGGCCTGAAAGCAGAACTGCCACCTGAGTCGGAGAAGCCCAAACCGCAATCGGCTCCAGTTGTTCCGAACAAGTCACCCAATCAGCGATTGATGGATGGGGCGATGGCGGGGGAGTTAACGGCCGTTACCCAAGCCCTCCAGGACGGCGCCAACATCAACGTTACCATTGGCGGTGGCAATTACGAGGGCTGTTCGGCGTTGATGATGGCCTTAATGCGAAAGCGATTCGACGCAGCCGATTACCTCATCGACCAGGGAGCCGACGTCAACCACAAACGGCCGGACAAACACACGCCCGATGAGACACGAGGCCAGACGCCGCTCTGGTGGGCGGCCAATCATGGTCACATTCCGCTGGCCCAAAAACTATTGGACAATAGAGCAGATGTAAACACACCGGACCATCATGGCAGTACGCCGCTTACGACTGCGGCCAGTTCCGGCCATCTGGATATGGTGCGCTTTTTAGTCGAGTCGGGAGCAGATGTTCAGGCCCAGATTTATGACAGCCGTAAAGCATTCAATCTGGCCGTCACCAATGGCCACAAACGGGTGGCCGAATACCTGCTTTCGGTAGGCAATGAACCTAACGAGCGGGGCAGCAGCGGTTATTCGCCATTGATGATTGCCGCCGAGAATAATTTTTACGATCTGGCCAGGCTGTTAATTCAGCAAGGGGCGGACGTGAACGCGGTTCATCCGGGGCCGGGCATTTACACGGCGCTGCGCGGCTGGACGCCGCTGGTCTTTGCCGTGCGCGCCGGGTGCGTGCGCATGACCAAGCTCCTGATTCAGTCGGGGGCCGATGTGAACCATGTGGTGCCGGCGGGCAGCAACTATCGCGGCGAAGCATGCCCAGAGCGCCGGGTTGTTGATTTTGCCACCGGTAAACGGGCGGAAAGCATCTTGAAAGTACTGCGGGATGCGGGCGCAAATGCGGGGGCAGAATGAGCGAACCAGATACAGCCCACTCTCCCACTCATATCATTGCCGCTGATCAGCGCCTGTCCAAATCGCTCATTTGGGACATTCAGCGCCGATATTTTCAGCAGAAGGGAATGATGGCCTGGCAGGCGGATGAGGTGCCGCATACCATCAGCAGTAATCCGTTCATGGCGCGGGCGTATGCCCAGGTAGTTATGGGATATTTGCGTGATTGTGTGGCCGCGTCGCAAGAAGCAGGTTTCAGAATGAACCCGGATCAGCCCATTTACATTGTTGAATTGGGGGCCGGTTCCGGACGCCTGGCCTACCATTTTTTGCACCAGTTTTACCCACACTTCCAGCAATCGGTGTTGGCTGATTTGCCCATCAAGTTCGTGATGACTGATTTTGTGCCGGAGATTTTGGATTTCTGGCAGGGACACGAACGGTTTCAGCCGTGGGTGGAGGCCGGGCTGCTGGATTTTGCGTTGTTTGATGTGATGGATAAACGGCCGTTAACCCTCCGTCATACCAACATCACCCTCACACCCGATCAATTGCAAAACCCGCTCATCCTCATCGCAAATTATTTTTTCGACAGCATCCCGCAAGACAGCTTCGTCATTGAAGATGGGCAGTTGTGCCAGAATTTGCTGACGCTGACCAGCAGCCAGCCTGAACCTGACCTGAGCGATCCCACTATTTGGGATCGGCTTGAACTGGCGTATGAAGCTGTCCCCCTGGCCGAACCGTCTTATGCGGAGCCGGTTTACAACCAGATTTTAGAGGAGTACGAAGCGATTTTGCCGGATACGGCCGTTTCCTTTCCCAATATCGGATTAGATT
This sequence comes from Promineifilaceae bacterium (SeqCode), assembly GCA_050301775.1. Lineage (GTDB taxonomy): Bacteria > Chloroflexota > Anaerolineae > Promineifilales > Promineifilaceae > JACKCC01. The sequence goes on along the minus strand of JBNKZT010000046.1, from coordinate 22,839 downwards.
GTGTGCGTTATTGGCAGGGGTTTGGTGGTTCCCGTGTCCTCCTCCTCACCGCCGACCGGGGCCACACTTTACTCGATTCTTTGATTGACCAGGAACCGCCCTTACCCAATCTACATGGCAGCTTTTCGCTCATGGTCAACTACCACGCCATCGGCCGATATGTAGAATTAATCGGTGGGCAGGCGCTGCATCCGGTACAGTATCAAGATAATTTACAAGTCGCCGCGTACCTGCTGGGCCAGCAGCCGCAAGGTGGATTAGAAGTACGGCAAGCGTTTGCCGATGCCATCGGCCAGGCCGGCCCGGACGATTTCTTTGCCCTGAAACAAGCGTTGGAACCTCATTTGGGCAGCTTAACGCTGCCCCAAATTCTTAGTTATTTGCGTCTGAGCGTCTGGGATGCTGACATTTTTCGCGATTGTTTCCCGGCTTTGTTAGCTCAGGTTAAGGCGGCTGATTCGGTTTGGTATGAGGATTTGATGCTGGTAATACGGCAGGTATGGGAACAGTATCTGCCCTTGTCAGAGGATGATGATTTGGCTGGACTTATTGAACAGTTGTTGGCGGCGATGGGGGTGGATTGAGAGGCGTTGACAGCAAGCGAAAGTCCTAACAATCATGAGGTTGAAGTATGAAAATCCTGGCCCTTGAACATGAACTGCCGAACATACCCGCCGCTGCCTTTGCACCTTATGCTGCCGCTGAAGCCAAAAGAGTCTGGCAGCTAGTCCAGGACGGCGTGATTCGGGAGACGTATTTTCGGCAAGACCGGTCAACGGCCGTTCTCATCCTAGAATGTGCCGATGCCACCGAAGCAGAGGCTGTTTTGCAGACACTGCCAATGGTACGGGCAGGACTGATTACGTTTGAAATCATTCCGTTGGTCGCTTATCCTGGTTTTGCTCGCTTGTTTGCCATAACTGAATAGCGTTTATTTCCCCGGAAACGACCAAATTTACCAAAATTACCTACACTGGTAGCGATGGTCAGGAGCTAATCGGCTGTCTGTCCCAGCCAGAAGGGGCCGGTCCCCATCCAGCCGTTCTGCTCATCCACGAATGGTGGGGGCTGAACGAAGGAATCACCGTCCTAGCCGATGCGTTGGCTGCCGATGCGTTGGCTGCTGAAGGGTATGTTGTCCTGGCTCCTTATGCTTATCGCGGCCGGGTGACGTTCTTGAATTCGAGGCGGCACTCAACACACTGGGCATCCCCAACGAAATCACCATCTACGAAGGCGTCGGCCACGCGTTCCTGACCGAAGAAAATTACAATCAACCTGGTGCGGCCGGCGATGCCTGGCAGCAAGCCCTGTGCTTCCCGGCCGAAAATTTTCAGGAATCGCAATAGGTGGAACACTAGGCACAGCGCATGAGGTGTGGGGATTTAGGGAGGGTAACGGCCGTAAACGTGGCACTCTTATGCATGAGTTGTACAAATGATTATGGCGTGTCTTTTAGTGATAAAAATAACAATGTTGACATGGCGGTGAATAATCGTTTATAGTGTTTTTCACATCTTCGCATTACCCGTCACCGTAGTTGTCTCAGGCATTTGTTCAAGTTAATACAATATCCAAAAACGACCCACTTTGGTTGACACAGAAACCACCAACAGCACATCAGCGGCTTTGGTTGTTTTGAAAGTTAGTCACTGCCCCATTGTAACGAACAGAAAGCAAATAGTCTCCTTAATTGCTGCAATCAGCATCGTTTAATTTCGTTTATTCATTCTTTACTATTTCACCATCACCTAAATTGGAGGTTTATTATGTATGAAGAAAAATTTGAACATCTCTTGAACAAGTGTAGTCAAGATCCAGAGGCCTTGGATGCGTTTATTAGGGACCCGCTACCCGAGCTTGAAAATGCGGGTATTCCCCTTGTGCAAGAATGGTCTATTGACAGCGAGTTTTCCCAAAGTTTGACAAACCTGAACAAGTACATGGTCAATACACAGCCAGTACTTGCAGAAGTAGCTGCTATGAATATGGAGGAACTCGCCGCCAGTGTTGCGGTTGCCGAATCGGAGCATATTCAAGCAGAAATGCATTGGTGGGGCGTGGATATTATCATGAATGAAAAGCTCACGCAGGATGTCATCCAAGGTGTGACGGGGGCAGGCGCCTTAGCTGGGCTGCTCGGACCCGCTTTGGGTGCATTGGGAGTTGTCACCGCAGGTATCGCTGCGGTCATCGCGGCTGGCTTGGCGGCAGCTTTTGCCCTGAAGATTGGGGAAATCAAAATTATTGACAACGGAAATGGGGTTCACTGGCCGATTACCTGGGTGCAATGGGCGGCATTGGTTGCTTCCGTTCCAATGGGACCTGCGGGAATTGTCACTGCGGCTATGGTCTTCATCCACCCCGTACGAAATTAGTACTTTCTCGCTGGTGTGGCCGGTTCTTGATCGCGCTACAACTGTTAAGATGAGCCTAATCAAGTCCAACGGGCTTTCAAGAGGTGTTGCACTGTTGCCACATCGTCGCACCCTGGTTATGTTCAGGCAAAGGTAAAATACCATCTTTGACGATGATTTCGCGTCCGGTAAAAAATCCCACAAAACGCACGCCATTGGCAATACCACCGTGCGCCACCGGCAGTGGTCCGGCCGGTCGTGGTGTTTCTCCACGATGGGCCACGATCAATACCCGCCCATCCCCGTTCATCCGCTGGAAGGCTAGCGTATCATTTTCCACCGCCAGAATTTGAAAGCCGCCGGCCTGCAAAACGGCCGTTTCCCGACGCAACTGAATCAATCGTTTGTAAAAAGCCAGCAAATCATGATCCCAGCGGCTTTCATCCCATTCCATACAGCCCCGCGAACGGAAGCCCTCTTCATCGGCCATACCAATCTCATCGCCGTAATAGACGCCGGGTAATCCGGGAAAGGTAAACTGAACAACTGCTGCCAGCCGGTGCAGCGCGTCGCTGCCGCCCACCGTTGTGCGGATGCGGGCGACGTCGTGGCTGTCCAGCAAATTGTACTGCTGCAATGCCACGACCCAGGGGATAGCGGCCAGATGCTGCTGCCAGGAGGCGGCCAGCGCTGCCGTTGGCCACGGCCCAGCCGATTTGATGTGCCAGTTAATGCCAATGGCTCCCTGGTCAAAACCGCGCAGCCAGTGCCACAGCGGCAGGGTAAACCCGGCGTAATTCATCATGCCATCCCACTCATTTCCTTGCAGTTGGGCCGAAGAGTCAAAGAAGGATTCGGCCATCAGGTAAGCATCGCGCCGTGTTTCCTTGACGGCGCGGCGGATGCCCCGGGCGACTTTATGGCCGACCTGTGTTTCTCCCTGGCGGCCGAGCATGTTGGCCACGTCAACCCGCCAGCCGTCGGCGGCGAAGGGCGGGCGCAGCCAGCGGCGAAAAACAGCGTCATCGCTGCCGTAGATGCGGCGGCGCAGTTCCCGGCTGCGGTAATTGAGCTTAGGCAGCGCCTTGTGGCCCAGCCAGGACTCGTAATCCAAAGGGTAGTCGTGGAAGGTGAAGAACTCAGCTTCTGGCGCGTTGGGGTCACCGGATGCAGCCTGGAACCAGGGATGCCAGACGCCGCAGTGGTTGGGCACGATGTCGAGCATGTAGCGCATCCCCCGTTTGTCCAGCGCCTGGCGCAGTTCAATCAGCGCCGCGTCACCACCCAGATGGGGATCGATGTGTTCGTAGTCAATCACGTCGTATTTGTGATTGGAGTAGGCGGTGAAGATGGGATTGAGATAAAGTGTGTTAATGCCCAAGTCTTGTAAATAATCCAGCTTTTGAATAATGCCGGGTAGGTCGCCGCCGTAAAAGCTGACGACGGAGGCGAAACCGCCGGGCGAGGGTTGGCCCCAGGGGTAGGTTTTGGGGCGGTGGCCCTGGAACTCGAATTCGTCACCGTGCGGGTCGGTGCTGGGGTTGCCGTTGTGGAAGCGGTCGGGGAAGATTTGGTAGAACACGGCCGTTTTTACCCATTCCGGCGCATTATAATCAGCCAAAATACGGAAATCGGTGGCGTCCAGTGGCAAATGGGCGCTGGGGCCGGCCGCCGTATAAAACCAGACGCCATCAGCCGCTTCCAGGATGAAGCGGTAATGGACGACCGGCTGATTGATGGGAATCTTGGCTTCCCACCAGCGGGCAGCCGAATCGGTTGGCCCAGGCTCCAGCGCCGTGAATACCTGCTCACCGTCGGGGGCAGTGCGCACGTAGGCGCGGCGCAGCGGTGTATCCAGCCCGGTACGCAGCCGGATGCGCACGGTGTTGCCTAATCGGGGGTAAAGGATGGAAACGTGATTTTCTGAGCCGTCATGATGGACGGTTTGCAGCCAGGCAGGAAAGGGAAATGAGTTCATTGGCCCATTATAAAGCGTTTTTATGGTGCGTAAATGTAAAATCTCAGTAACTACTAAGCCTCTCTGGAGACCTGCGGGGTTTTGTGAACGGTTTGGGTGCGCGCTGCTTTGGTGGAAAACCTCGCAGGGCTTAGTAGTTACACAAGATTAATGGATTATGAGGGCCTTGTTGGTCAAGGGAGGAAAGCTGGCCTGGAAATTAGACCAAATGTTCTATTTATGATATACTATTCTCATCATTGTGGTTTCCCGCACACCCCTTTTGTATCTATATTTTTCAGCAAGGAGAATAAAAAATGAAAGTTGTGACCAATTATCCTGATGGCGTCTTTAATTGGATTGATTTGATGACGCCCGATCCTGATGGGGCGAAGGCATTTTACGGCAGCCTGTTTGGCTGGGAATTTGACGACCGGCCGATTGACATGGGCGGCGTTTATACGATGTGCCAGATTGACGGCAAAAATGTGGCCGGTCTGGGCGGTATGTCGCCGGATATGCAGGCGCAGGGGATGCCACCGATTTGGAGTTCGTATATCAAACACAGTGATGTGGACGCCGTCGCCGCTAAAGTAACCGCAGCGGGCGGGACATTGATGATGCCGCCGATGGATGTGATGGAAGAGGGGCGGATGGCGATGCTGCAGGACCCGTCAGGGGCGGTAGTCGGCGTCTGGCAGCCCAAGAATCATATCGGCGCGGAGCTGGTGAATATCCCCAACACGCTGGTCTGGAATGAGCTGCAAACACGAGACACCGAAGGGGCGAAGACGTTTTTCGGTGCGGTGTTGGGCTGGACGTATGACTCGGACCCCAACGGCTATATTATGTGCAAAGTAGACGGCCGTACCCAGGCAGGCATGATGCAAATGGATGAAAGTTGGGGAGAGGTTCCCAATAACTGGTCGGTTTATTTTATGGTGGAGGATTTGGCAACGGCCGTTACCAAAGTCCAGGAATTAGGCGGCAATATTCTCGTTCCGCCAACTCCGGCCGGTGAATTAGGCAAATTCTCGGTTGTGCAAGACCCGCAGAGTGGCGCATTTACTATCATGCAGTTCGATGGCCCGGTGGATGCCCCGCCAGGACATTGAGCGAATCAGCGGTTCAGTTCAGTTAATCAGCATTTCAGCGCCTTGCTTTCCTGATGGGAAGCGGGGCGTTTTTTATTGGGGAGGACGGGTACGGCCGTTCTGTTATTCGAGCAAACTAACCCGTCGCGCTAAGAATACTCAGATGGAACCCCGGCCGTCGCATATTATTCGCGTAGTCATTAACGAGGATAACCTTGCCACTTACCTTTTTCTTTTGTCTGATTGGTGTCAGACAATAACAAAGGGTGATAAAATCAGCAATGAACGTGAAATGGTTTTTCACGATACGAACCAATCACAAGCACGTCCAAAACGCGCACAGAACGAACAAGTTTTCTGTGTGCGTTTTGTTCTGTTTGAGACATCTTTTTGGCAAAGTAGAGGTATTTTGAAATGGGGCTACGACACTGGCTGCGGACGCGGCTGCTGACACCAACTAATCTGGAGATTGTGCGCGATTATGGGCTGATTTTAGTGGGAACGGCCGTAATGGTTATCGCCATGCACTTCTTCTTTATTCCCAACCAATTGGCCGTGGGCGGACTCAGCGGTACGGCCCAAATCATCAACAGCTTCACCGGTTGGCCGATTGGCACAATGGTTTTTATCTTCAATATCCCCCTGTTTGTGATGGGTTGGCGCTATCTGGGCGGCAAACGTTTCCTGGCCCGTACCATTTTTTCAGCCACCATCTACTCGGTTTTGCTGGATGGCTTGAGCATTCTTTTTCCGACGAACGGGATCACACACGATTTGCTCTTGAATACGTTGTATGGCGGGATTTTAGGCGGTATTGGCGGCGGTCTGGTGCTGCGCGCCCGGGCCACATCGGGCGGTACCGACATTCTGGCCCGCTACCTGGACAAAAAATTCGGTATCCCTATTTCGCAAGGTTATTTGTACACAGACAGCCTGGTCGTTTTTGTCGCCGCGCTTGCTTTTAGCTGGGAACACGCGATGTATGCCATCATCGGTTTGTACGTCTGGAGCGTGGTGGCGGAAATTGCGATGACCGGCTTGAATGTAGATCGGGTCGCTACCATCATTACCGATAAACCGGATTTAGTCTCCCGCCAGCTCATTAGCCAGTTGGAGCGCGGGGTCACATCGTGGGAGGGTAAAGGAATGTACACAGGCCGACCGCGCCAGATGCTGATATGCGCTACCAGCCGGGGCGAAATCAATGTCCTTAAAACTCTGGTGCATGAAATCGATCCCACTGCATTTGTGATTATCAGTCAGGCACATGAAGTGTTGGGTGAAGGGTTTCGTAAGTTGACGCAGGATGAGTAGGTCGATTTTCAAAATCGACCAACAGGACAACGGCCGTTACAATTCCCAGGCTAGCGCGCAGGCGTCCCGTCTGCCCACGCTCCCAAAAATTCGTGAGGTTCCCCTATGAAACCAAGTCTTACTGTTCTGGAAGATGATTTGATTGGCCGCATTCTGGCTGAAGCCAAACGCATTTTAAGCGAAATTGGCGTCGAAGTGCGTGGTCCGGCGCTGCGACAGCGGCTGCTCGATTATGATTTGAAGATGAGCGGCGATCGTATCCTTTTTCCGCCCGACGTTGTTGACAAGGCTGTTGCCAGCACGCCGCGCAGTTTCACACTGTATGACCGGGATGGCAATCCTCACGCCGAACTGGGTGGCGACGCCGTTCATTTTGTGCCCGGTTCCAGCGGTCTAAAAGTGCTCGATCACCGCACGGGGCAGACGCGGCTGGCGAACACGGCCGATTTTGTCGAATATATCTGTCTGGCCGATGGACTGGAACATATCGCTTATCTGGCGACGGCTTTTTCCACCAATGATGACATTGAACCGCAGGTGTCTGATGTGTGGCGGCTTTATCTGAGCCTGACCCATTCGCGCAAGCCGGTTGTTTCCGGCGCGTTTACCGAACACGGCGTGCCGCGTATGGCGGAGATGATGCAGCTTTTCCGGCGTGATGGAGTGGATTTGCGGGAACGGCCGTTCTCCATTTTCACTATCACCGCCACCGGCATGTTCCGTTACAGTGAAGATTCCTGCCAGAATTTGCTGGACTGTGTGGAAGCGGGCATTCCGGTAGAAATTGTGCCGGTGACGTTGATGGGGCTGATTGCCCCGGTGACATTGGTCGGCGCGACAGTTTTTCACGTTGCCGACGTGCTGGCCGGATTAACAATGGCTCAAATTGTACGGCCGGGAGCGCCGGTGTTGTTTGGCGGGGCGCCGGCCACTTTCCACATGAAAGCGGCGACTTCGCCAATGATTGCAGTTGAGGCGTTACAGCTTGGTCTGGCTTATGTCGCGGTGGCAAAATCATTGGGACTGCCGACGCAGGCGTACATGGCCTTGAGCGAGGGTAAATTCCTGGATGCACAGGCAGGCGGGGAGACCTATGGCAGTGCGCTGCTGGCAGCGCTGGCCGGTGTCAATTCTGTTTCCGGGCCGGGGATGCTGGATTATTTGCTGGTGTTTAGCCTGTCGAAGCTGGTGCTGGATAATGAATGGTGTGGTCAGGCGCTCCATGTTGTGCGTGATGTTCAGCCCAAAGATGATTTGCCGACGGTGGATCTGGTACGGGCTTTATTGGATGAGCAGCATATGATCACGGCCGTTCACACCACAACCCATTGGCCCCAGGAACTGTATTTGCCGGGCCGTGTTATTGATCGGGAGAATCGAGAAAACTGGGAGAAGGCGGGCCAACCTACGCTGGACCAACGTGCTTTGGCTGAGGTGGAGCGGCGGCTGGCGGCGTATGAGCCGGTGGAAACGGATGCACGTGTGGAAGCGGAAATGCGGCAGTTGATTATGGCCGGAATGGTGGATGGGGAACGGTCGTTGCCTACAATTCCAACGCCATCAACAAGAAAAAGTGGGCAGGGAAACGGCCGTCGCCAACGTAAGCACCTGCGACCACCACGCGATTAATCATTGAAATGGCGGACAGCTAACAACGCAATATCATCAAAAGGCTCGCCACCGGCAATATGATGTTGAACTTCAGAGTCGACTTTTTCCAGCAAGGCAACTGCTGAGTGAGCATAGGGCGTTAGCAGCCGGATGAGTCGTTCCGTCGTAAAAGGCTGTTGTTCAGGATCGCGCGCTTCGGTGATGCCATCTGTGTAGGCCAGCAAAGTGTCACCCGGAGCTAACTGCGTCTGATGAATGACATAATGGGCATCTTTGATCAGCCCAACCGCCGGCCCGGATGGGCGCAAGGTTGTTTTAACACCGGCCACATTAAAAACAATGGGGGGATTATGACCGGCATTGACATAAATTAGCTGGCCGGTTTGGGGATCGAGAACGCCGAAAAACAGCGTTGCAAACATATGGGCTTGTTGGTGATTTTCACCGATGTAGGTATTCGTTAGTTGAATTGTGTTGAGCAAATCAAATTTTTCGTTTGGCTCGGCCGGGCCTACTTCCCGCTTCCCGCTGTTCACTTGATATAAATAAGTGTGCTGTTGGCTAAATGCCCGCAGCAGACTTCGTACTAACGACATAAACAAGGCTGCTGCCAATCCTTTGTCACAAACGTCGGCAATGACGAAACCGATTTTTCCCTGGGGCGTATAAAAAGCATCGTAAAAATCGCCAGCCACCTCGCGGGCAGGGTGAAACCGGGCGACGAGTTCCCAGCCGTCCGGCTGAGGCATTTCATCGGGAAAGAAGTTTTGCTGAATTTGCCGTCCGATTTCTAATTGCTGCTGAAATTCGCGTAGCGATTCTTGCCGTTCGCGCAATGTTTGATTATGTAAAACGACAGCAGCCTGTGATGCCAATGATTCCACAACAAGTTGATGATACACATCAAAGGGGACGATTTCATGAGTTTCATCATCTTTCGCGTTGAGCAGTTGTAAGACACCAATGACGCCGTTCATTTGATTTTTTAGGGGTACAGTAAGGCAGGATTTAGAGCGGTAACTATTTCGCTCATCCATCGCTTTTGTGCTGGAAAAATCAAAGCCAGATACTTCATAAATATCGGGGATATTTTCTGATTCGACTGTAAAAACGACATGCGTGGCCACATTTTGATGGTTGGGCTGACCTGTTTCATCGTATAGTGGGAGGGCAGGGTAAGGTACGGGTTGGCCGGTTGTTCCACCCAGAGTGATACCCAGCGAGGCTGTGCGGACGATAGCAAAGCTTAAATGATCGTCTATTGTGCGCAAATAGAGAATGCCGACGTCGGCATTACAAATGCCTTTGGCTTCTACTACGATTCTTTCCAGCAGCCGGTGAAAATCTTTTTCAGCGGACAGCGCGATGCCCAGGGGAAGAATGGTCAGACGGAGATCGTCGGCCAGGTGTTCCATCTCATTAAATGCGTTCCAGGAGGCCTGGAGTTGACTTTGTAAACGCTCTTGTTGTAAGTTGGCAAACACGCGTTTTTTTATGAGCGTAGGATTGGCGGGAACGAGTAAATAATCGGTGGCGCCTTGTTCCAGACAGTCGGCGATGCTGTTGCTGTTTTGATAATCAGCAATGATGATGACTGGAAGATGGCTGAGCTTGTTGTTGTGCCGTATATGTTGCAGGAACGCGAAGTCGTTGTTTTTTGCAATCTCGGTTGATAGCAGTACCAAATCGAAGGAGTCGGTAGCCAGGAGAGCAATAGGGTCCTCTTCTGATGAAGCGGAAGAGATGGCATAGCCCTGGTTTTCCAACTGGTAGGTTAATGTATTGCGGCGCAAATGGTTGTCGTCAAGGATGATGATGTGAGCGTAAATCATTTTCATGAGTGGGCCTTTTCGGCAGTATGATGCATGATGAATATGTTGCGATTGTGGCTGCGTGTTTGTTCATATTGAAAGCCGTCAACACCCCACATGGCCAGAAATATACCCAGGTTGCCAGCGTCTCTTTTATTTAAGGGTTGTTTGAGGTTAGGTGGTGGCGGGACCTGGCGAGGATCGAAGGGGCGCCCGCTGTCTTTTAATTCGATGATAAGTCGGTTGGGTTTGAACACGGCCGATACCTCTAATTCTCCAGTCAATCCTGCTGCCTGATAGCCATATGTGATAATGTTGGTAGCGATTTCGTCTACAGCCAGCCGCAGGCAGTAGGTGGCGCGGTGATTAAGACCGGCCTGGGAAGCGGCCTTTATCACATAATTCACTAATTTCTCAATCGAATTCAAGTTTCCGGCTACAGTTAAAGGTTCCATACCACTATCCAGTTACAAACGGCCAACCAAAATTGCCACAGAACGACTGTCTATCAGCATTTGCGTTTGATTGTACAACATGGTTTCTTCTCCAGGTGCACAAATATCGTGGGGGGCTGCCCGTTTGGTGTCGGCAAAAAGATGCCAGTGAAGTGGTGGGGGTAAAAGCGGTAATTCAAAAACGTGATCTTCCCAATGCATGTTCATGGCCACGTAAATATAATCATCGGGCATGAGACCGCCCTGGGCGTGTTGGCCACATAGCAGAAAAGCCAGAGTGTGGCTGTGCTCGCTCCAATCTGGCTCCCAGGCGGTCATGCCGTGCCAGGAGATGTCCGGGTAACCGCTGCCCATGAAATCTTTGTGGTGCAGATGGGTTTTGCTGCGTAGGCCCGGATGGGCCTTACGGAAAGCGATGCATTGTTGAACAAAGCGAAATAAACCAGCATTTTGTTCTTTTAGATTCCAGTCAAGCCAGTTGAGTTCGTTATCGTGGCAGTAGGTGTTGTTGTTGCCCTGTTTGGTACGGCCGATTTCATCACCCATTAAAATCATCGGCACGCCCTGGCTGACCATAAGAATTGCAATGGCGTTTTTCGCCAGCCGCCATCGCTGGGCGTTGATTTTGGGATCGTCTGTTGGTCCTTCATGGCCCCAGTTCCAACTGTAATTGTCATTGGCCCCATCCCGATTATTCTCGCCGTTAGCGGTGTTGTGTTTATTGCTGTAGGCGAATAAATCGGCCAGGGTGAACCCGTCATGAGCGGTGACGAAATTGATAGAAGCGGTCGGGCTGCGTTCGGCATACAGATCGGGCGACCCCTGGATGCGTTGGGCCATTTCCCAGGTCAGGCCGGTGTCACCTTTCAGGAAGCGGCGCAGGGCATCGCGATATTTACCATTCCATTCGGACCAACGGCCGTAATTGGGAAACGTTCCCACCTGGTACAAACCGCCGGCATCCCATGCTTCAGCGATGAGCTTGGTCTTGCCTAGTATCGGGTCATAGGCCATCGCTTCTAACAGCGGTGGATTGGCCAGCGGTTTACCCGTTGTGTCCCGTCCCAAAATGGAAGCCAGGTCAAAACGGAAGCCGTCAATGTGGTATTCGGCGGCCCAGTAACGCAGTGCTTCCAGAACTAATCCGCGTACAACCGGATTGTTGCAGTTCATTGTGTTACCGGTGCCGCTGTAATTGTAATAGCTGCCATCGGGTTTGAGCATGTAGTAGGTTTTGTTGTCGATGCCCCGGAAAGAGTAGGTGGGGCCTTTGACATTGCCTTCAGCTGTGTGGTTGAAAACCACATCCAGGAAGACTTCAATGCCGTGCCGGTGAAATTCTTTGACCAGTGCCTTGAATTCGTCTACCTGCATCCCATAAGGGCCGCTGGCAGCGTATCCTGCTTTGGGCGCAAAAAAACCGACTGTGCCGTAACCCCAATAGTTGACTAACCTTTTTCCGGTGAGGGGGTTAAACCGGGGGTTTTCCAGCTCGTCGAATTCATGAATGGGCATGAGTTCGACGGCGTTGACGCCCAGTTCTTTTAGATAGGGTATTTTTTCGCGGATGCCGGCGAAGGTGCCAGGGTGTTTGACGTTGGCTGAGGGGTGGCGGGTGAAGCTGCGGACATGCATTTCGTAAATGATGATGTCTTCATCGGGCAGTTCTAACGGCCGGTCGCCGGTCCAATCGAAGTCGTCGTAGACGAGCAGGGATCGCAGTTGATGGTCTTCAAGCGATTGGCCCCATTTGTCACGACCACTGATGGCCTTGGCATAGGGATCGAGCAGGATTTTTTGTGGATCAAAGCGATGGCCTTTGTGCGGCTCGTAGGGGCCGTGCATTTTGTAGCCGTATTCGACATTTTCGTAATCCAGGCCAAAAACGATCATGCAAAAAATGTGGCCGATACGAAATGTATCGGGGAACGGGATTTCGACCATTGGCCTGGCCTGACCCTTTTCGAAGAGGACGAGGGTGCAGGCGGTGGCATGACGAGAGAAGATGGAGAAGTTGACACCGCCGGGCACGAAGCTGGCGCCGTAGGGAAACGGCCGTCCCGCACGCAGTAAATAATCACCATTTTTGTGGGTCGGGTAAATGTCAATTCGCTGAATAGGCCGCGATTTACTCATTTTTCTTCGCATTCATGTAAAGCATGGATGCCTTCACTTTCAGTGGCATAGGCTGTAAAAAAGTCGAGGAAACCGGTGACTGACATCATATCTTGTATCATTTCTTGTAAATTGCAGAGGGCGATGCAGCCGCTTTGGCTGTCAATCTGGCGGTAGAGCATGAGCAGGGTGCGCAAGCCGGCGCTGGACATGTAGCTGACGCCGCTCATGTTGAGTAACAGTTTACAGCCCGGTTGGGTCAAGGGGAGGAGTTGATCCTGAACGTCGGGGGCGTTACGGCCGTTTATCTCTCCCGTGAGACTAATAACCAATATATCATCAATCATTTTGGTTTGAATGTCCATAATTTCCTTCCAATCTCTCAGGATCGTTAGAAAAATATTACAACAAAACAAGCTAGTAACCAACTATAACAAAGATTTGCCCTAAATCGTGAGCGTTCACAACGAAACCAGACCAGATTCAGTCGTCCGGGTTGCTTTCGGTAATACCGGGTATGTTATTTCTTGGAGTAACCTGATTCCACTCGGCCATAATTTTTGAGCATGTGCAGTGTGTCAACCGTGATTTTGCCGGCCCATTCTTGTTTGGCGATGGGCCAAACATCTTCGTATTGGCCCCAATGCCAGCCTGGCCACCAGCCGCCATCTTCGGCTTGATTGTCGATTTCATGATCCAATGCTTGCTGAATCACATCTGGCGCAATCTGGGCCAGGATATTGTTTGGGGTGGGGGCAAGGCTCAAGATGCCTAATTCTTCGAAGGTGTCGCTCTGTATGGATTTATAAGTGGCGAAGGTGCGCTGGATGGCGGTGGTTACGGCCGTACCCAATGATCCCGGCAAAGATGGCAAAGCGCGTTCCCAACACAGGATGTTATACTTTTGCGGCGTTTCTCCGCTGATAATGGGTGAACTGTTCAGGTTGGCCTCAGCGCGAATGGTGGCCTGATTCAGCAAATCGGCCGGAACCAGTGAACTGTAACGGTGCAGATAACCGACAATTTCTGCGCTGGGATTGGGCCAGCGGGTTTCATCGGGCGGAGTTAATTTGTCCACATGCCACCAAAAAGCGTGGGGTTCGTCGTTGACGTTTTCATAAGTAGCGGGCCAGTAGTGATGGTCTTGGTCAAAAGTCTGAACCAGGTAACTGATGGCTTTTTGCACGATGGGGTGGGTGGTAGGGGCGTTAACGGCCGTGCAATATTGCAATCCCACCGACGTCGCCATTGGCGATGAGGCGCGAAGCCGGAAATCTGGCTCGATGCCGTGGCCAAAGCCGCCGTCTTCGTTTTGGTATTTGGCGAGGGCGTTGAGGACGGGAACGGCCGTGCCCTCCTTAAAATAAAAATAAAATAACCGTTTATCCACTTCCCGCGCCTGCGCCTTTACAAACGCTGCAGCTTTCGCAAAATTCGCTTTCGATAACTTTTTCATATCTGCACTTCATCCTTTTCCCGCTGCGATAAGACCATCGCTCGCAAAATTTCAAGCTGGCCCATGTGGTACGTTTCGTGCCAATGCAGTCCTTCCAGATGCTCCCATACTGGTTTCGTGCCGCGATCTGTTTCGGCGATACGAGCCAAATCTTCGGCGGTGCTGGTTTGCAGTGCCACTTCCAGTCGCTGCTGACTCTCGGCCAGGTCAGCTAGCAGATCATTCCAATGGCGCCCTTCCTGTTCGTTGGTGACAGGCGCTGACCCGGTTTTGTACAAAGCAAGTGTTGCGTTGTCCCAAAAAGACTCGGCTTGCAGCAGAGTCAAGGCTGTATTGCGCCGTGACAAAATGTGGCCCAAAATCCAGTTGAGGCAGTTGGCCGGGAAGGGTGGTTGCAAAACGCTTTCGGCATGGGTCAGGCCGTCGGTGAGTCTGGTGATGAGCCAGGTGTTGCCTTCATAATCGGCTTTGATCGTGTCTGCTTTTTCGTTCATAAGTCCTCCAATGATGTTTGTTTCAGGCGTCCAGGCCCTGGCGACCGAGTAAGCCTAAAATCAAGGACAATTCAGCCCGGTGATGAATCTCATGTTCCATGATGTGACCGATCATCGTCTCCAGCGGAGCAGTTGCGCCCCAGGGCGTTTCTATTTCTTGTGTCAGGTCATCTTCTGACAGGGATTTTAAGTGCTGCCGGGTGCGGGTATGGACATCGGTCAGGCAGGTTTTGATGGCGGCAATGGTTGGATAGTTGTTGGGATCAGGCGTAGGGGGGAAAACGGCCGTTTCCCCGATCACCCCGTAATGAATTTCTATTTGTTCCTCATGACCAATGTGAAGCATGATTTCCTTCACCGGCCAGGATGCCGCAAATGGTTTGTAGGCCAGTTCCGCATCGTCAAACTTGTCGATTGTCGCTAATAACTGCGAACGGATTTGTTCCCAATGCACCAAAATAAAATTCAAACTCATTTGGCCTGACTCCTTCAGATCATTGGCCCATTCTTATTCGAAGATAACATCATCTGCATTCTGGATGGTGGAGAAGGTGCTAAATTTCTGATTGTAATGGGCAATGGCCTGGGGTGCAGTCATATCTTCCATATCAAAAGTACTGTGGCCATCGGCAACGACGGTGACATCGTACCCCAAGTCTACAGCGCCCTGGCAGGTCGCATCAATGCAGTATTCGGTTTGCAAACCAGCAATAATCAATTTACTGATCCCTTGCGCCTGTAATATTTGATGCAGATTGGTCTCGTGGAAACTGTTTGGTGAAAACTTGTCGATAATTCGTTCATCAGCCAGCAGTTTCAGGGCCGGATGAAGCTCCCAACCTAATGTGCCGGGTTTGTCCGGATCCTGGTCTGAGCCATTATTGCGAACAAATACGACGGGCACATCAGCCGAGCGGGCTTGCCGGATCAGCCCGGTCAAGGTTTGGAGCAGGCGGTCACCGTCGTAAACCGCCATCGCTTCGTCAAACATATTGACCTGAACATCAATTACCAAAAGGGCTTTGTCAGAGTTCATCATATTCATTCCTCGTAAATTGATCTACGGCCGTAACACCCCCGTCACCGCCTCATACCCCTTTTCTAGTGCCAAATCCACCGCCGTCTGCCCGTTATCGCTGGCCGCGCTGCGATCCGCGCCATGTTCCAGGAAAAGTCGGGCCATCGCCGGGTTGTTGCTGCCGGCGGCGGTGTGCAGTGGGGTCAAACCGCTTTGCTGCCGGGCATTGACGTTGGCGCCTTTGGCCAGCAGCGCCCGCAGGATGGACAGGCTGCCGTTGGCCGCGGCGGCATGAATCGGCGCGATGTGCGTCTCGTTTTTAGCAGCGGCGTTCACGTCGGCGTCCTGTTCGATGAGCCACAGAGCAATGGCTTCGCGGCCAAAGTAGCAGGCCAATTGCAAGGGTGTGAACCCGTCACGGCCGTATTCATTCACATCTTCCGGCCATTCCTCAATTTCCTTTTTGACCACATCGAAGCGGCCAATTGCGCAGGCCGTAAAGAGGTCAATTTCGGCTCCAGCTTCTTCGAGGAAGCGGACGATTTCCGGCTGGCCGTTGTATTGGGCGGCAAGGATGAGGGGCCGACGATTTTGATCGAGTGCATTGACGAGTTTGGGGTTGTTGGCGAGTGTGGTTTTGATTAAGTCGAGATTACCGCTGGTAACGGCCGTTTCCAGTTGCCGGGTTTGGTTGATAACGGCCGTGACCGCATCGACCCGGGCCACAATTATTCCCGCCAACGCTTGCCGTTCGACCGATCCCAACGCCGGTGCGCCGAACGTGGTTGCTTCCACATCGGCCAGCGCGTTGTAAATCAGGCGCAAAAGCTGCCGTGCTTCGCTGGGCGCATGGCCGATGGCCGCCAGTGTCTTCTCGGCCTGAATTGTGTGTTGGCGCAGATGGGCATCGAAGCGGTGCAGCCGGTATTGTAGCGAAACGACCCCACCTTCCCACCAGCGTGATGGGCCTTCGAGTTCTTCATCGGTGATGGCGGCGAATTCTTCCAAGGCCAAAGTGTGCCGGACATCGTAAAAGGCCAGCATCTCGGCCAGCCCCTGATTTTTCATGATGTCTGCAAATTTCTGATATGGACCGGTCACTTTTTCCACTTCGTCATCGGGTAAGCGGGACGGCCGTTGCCCGCCATCGCGCTGCCGTTCGACCCCGTAATGGACCAGCGTAAAAAAGGCCCGTTCGGCGCCGGCCATATGACCCAGTACATACCGCAGCGGCCATTCGCCGGGAGCCGGTTCCTGGTCATACATTTCGTCGGTGACGCCGATAAGCACCGCCTGCAAATCGCGGTAAGCGGCGTGATAGGGGGCCAATGCTCGCTGGGCTTTGGTCAGCGGCAGGTCTTGTTGGGTGCGGCGGTCGGCCAGGGTGACGGCCAGGTCGCGCAGTTCGTGATACGTGCCAATCAAGGCAAAACGGACGCCTTCGTCATGTTTGCGCCACTGCCAGGGCTGCCCCAAATCGGCCTCGGTAAATGTATGAGAGGCCTGGGCCAATTGCTCAACTGCCTGGAACAAAATTCTTTCGTTCATATTGTTCAATCCGTGTGGTTATTTTGGCGGCAGCGACAGCGCAAAATCTACGCCGCGCTCAATCCAGCGTTTGAGATCAGAATCCGAACATCTTTTTGCCGATGACATTGGGTAATTCTTCTATTTGTTCGCGAATTCGTTGTTCGAGTCCTTCGTCATAAGCCATGTTGTCCTCCTTGCATCAGGGCGACACGATAGGGAAAAAGTTCAGCGTGCATGACCCCTTGCTGCACGGCCGGATCGCCGGCGACGAGGGCCTGAGCCGCTTCTTCGGAGTCAGCTTCGAAGATAATGATGCCGAAACTGCTCTCATCGGTATTCAAAGTGCGTCCGGCCAGCAAAACGATGCCTTTTTGCGTTAAATCCTTGAGGTAGTTGAAATGCTGGCTGACAATGGCGGCTTCTCGTTCCGTTGACCCTTCGGCAAGCATGGCCGGGCGGGTAGGCCGGATTATGTAGAGAAATTGCAGACGGTCGGTCATGGCCTTCTCCGGGATGGTGATTTGGGTTGGGGTGCCGCTGGCCGTTGGATGGAAAAGGGGTGGGGATACGGCCGTTCAATACCAATCAATAACGGCCAAAATAATAGCACAAATGTTCGCTCGCGTCAAATAAAAAAGGTTGTCCAAATACGGACAACCTTTTCGCATAATCATTAGCTGCTACCTAATCAAACCAACCGCTAAACAAAGCCGAGATGCCGCCAATGATGAGGAAGATGGGCCAGATGAGACCCCAATCCAGGTTGAAGAGGAAGGCGCTGGCAATGAGGCTGAGGATCATGCCGCCAGTTAGGGACCCACGCGCTGATTTGGTGAAACGGCCGTGTCGTTGATAGCTGCCCCAGGCACTGCCAAAATTCTTAACTGCCGGGATCAAAATAAACAATGCCCACCAGTTATTCAAAGAAAAGCCTGTCAAATTTGTGAATAAGAAAATGACCCCAATGGCGATTAAAATGATGCCGGGGACCCAATTGGCCTCCCCGCGCCGGCTGAAGGGTTTCGATTCCGTTTCGTATTCGTAGCTCTGTTCGTTCGCTTTTTCCGCTTCTTTTAAGCTGTCAATATCGTCGTTCATTTTACGCTCCTACAACTTTAATTTTCGATGGTTACAATTCGCCCACTATACGGGCAATTGTTTGGAAAGTTTCATGAGCCATCCCAGGCGCGATGTTCGACCATTAAGCAGGCATTTTGCACCACGTCCAGCCCGGCAGCCTGTGCTTTAGCGGCTGCCTCCTGGTGAACGATGCCCAACTGCATCCAGACCACTTTGGCTCCGATTTGGATGGCATCATCGACGAAGGGAGGCACATTTTCGCTGCGTTGGAAAATCAGGACCAGGTCTACCGCTTCGGGGATGTCACCCAGACGAGCATACGCTTTTTCACCCAGCGCCTCGGCCATATTGGGATTTACGGGAATGATGCGGTAGCCATGTTGTTGCAGGTAGGCGGGTACGTAATAACCAGCCCGGGGGGGGCGTGATGATAAACCAACGACTGCAATGATTTTGGTATTTTTCACGATCTTTTGCATTATTTTAGTGGGCATACTCGTATTTCCTTGTTCTGATTGCCGTGATTCTAATGAATGTCATTATAGAATTGGGCGAGTGTGGGCGCAAAGAGCGCCGGGTTTTGTTTGCGTTTCCACCATTTCTTGTTTTAATAGCTGGTAACGGCCGTTCAAATATAAGCTGGGGAGCGGAATGGCCGTGACAGGACATTTTCCACACCGTCTTTTGCTTTGCACAGGGAAAGAAAATAATTTATTTGATAGTTTAACCTTTCGGGAGGCAAACATGCAGAATTTTGGTCCATTTATTAGTAAGTATGGTGTCGAAAACCTTGGCATCAACAACGCTGAAACCGTCTATTGGAATTTAACAACTTCCATGCTTTATGAGCAAATATTACGCCGTCGTGAAGGTCGTATCGTCCATCTTGGCCCGATTTGTGTCACCACGGGTGATCATACCGGCCGGTCGCCCAACGATAAATTTACCGCCAAAGAACCCTCCAGCGAAAACGATATTTGGTGGGGCAGTGTTAACCGACCCATTCCCCAGGCCCGATTTGACAGTTTGATGCGGCGCATGATCGCCTACACGCAAAATCGCGACCTGTTTGTGTTTGATGGTTACGTTGGCGCCGATCCAGATTACCAGATGCCGGTACGCATTATTAACGAATATGCCTGGCACAATATGTTTGCGCGCAATATGTTTATTCGTGAACTTGATCCCGAAAAATTGGCCAATCATGTGCCGCAATTTACCGTGATCGATTTACCCCGGTTCCACGCTGAACCCAGTTATGATGGTACCAACAGCCCCACATTTATTCTTATCGATTTCAGCAAACGGCTGGTTTTGATTGGTGGCAGCGAATACGCTGGCGAAATCAAGAAGAGTATCTTCACCGCCATGAACTACTATCTGCCCCGGCGTGGTGTGTTGAGTATGCATTGCAGTGCCAACTACGGTAAAGATAAGGATGACGCGGCGTTATTCTTTGGCCTGAGCGGTACCGGCAAAACAACGTTGAGCAACGATGTCAACCGCCGCCTTATCGGCGATGATGAGCATGGTTGGAGTGATAATGGTGTCTTTAACTTTGAAGGTGGCTGCTACGCCAAGGTCATCCGTCTGGACCCGGAAGGGGAACCAGAGATTTACGAGACGACGCGTCGTTTTGGCACGATCCTGGAAAATGTGATTTATGACAGTAACACACGCCGGGTAGATTTGGACGATGGCTCGTTGACCCAAAATACACGCTCCAGTTATCCCATTACGCATATTCCAAATGCCGATCCGGACGGTATAGGCGGACATCCCAAGAATGTCCTGTTCTTAACAGCCGATGCGTTTGGTGTTTTGCCGCCTATCAGCCGCTTGACCAGCGCCCAGGCGATGTACCATTTCTTAAGCGGTTATACGGCTAAAGTTGCCGGTACCGAACGGGGTGTAACGGAGCCGAAACCAGAGTTTAGTGCCTGTTTTGGTGCGCCGTTTATGCCGCTGCATCCGGGCGAATATGCTAAATTGCTGGGCGAAAAGATCGAGAAACATGATGCTAAGGTGTGGTTGGTTAATACGGGTTGGACAGGCGGTCCGGCCGGTGTTGGCAGTCGGATGAAGTTGGGCTACACGCGGAAGATGGTAACGGCCGTACTCAATGGCGACTTAGAGGGTGTCGAAACGGTAGAAGAGCCATTTTTCGGGCTGCACATTCCCAAACACGTCGAGGGTGTGCCGGATGAGGTCTTGAATCCGCGCGGCACCTGGGCCGATAAGGATGCTTACGATGCCCAGGCCAGCAAACTGGTGGACATGTTTATCGCCAACTTCAAACAGTTTGAAGATGGTGTCACCGCAGAAATTCGCCAGGCCGGGCCGAAGAAGTAAGAATTTACCGCAGAGGTGTGGAGAACGCAGAGAAGAAGTAGATTCTTTGCAGCCAAAAAACTTAGTGACGGGACGCAGGTTACTGTGTCCCGTTTTTTTTATCTAATCATCGTCTAATTGTACGGCCGTATCTCTGATGTATAATGACCAGTATCATGATTGAATTACCTTTGTTTCCTTTGAATACAGTATTGTTTCCCGGTATGCCCTTGCCCCTGCATATTTTTGAAGAGCGCTACCAGGAAATGATTCGCTTATGTCTGGCCGAGAAACGGCCGTTTGGTGTTGTGCTTATTCGTGAAGGACAGGCGGAAGACGGCCCGCTGGCTGAGCCATATACCATTGGCTGCACGGCCGACATTATCCAGGTACAAAAACTGGAAGATGATCGTCTGTTTATCATGACGGTGGGTCAGGATCGGTTTCGGGTTGAGTCGTTGGATAGGGGACGGCCGTATCTGGTGGGGCAAGTCGAACTGCTGCCATTAGCTGCCGAGCCGGCCGAATCGCTGCAAACGGCCTCCGACCGCCTTTATCCGCTGGTGTTGGAATATCTCAAAGTCCTGGCCGAAGTAGGAAAAGTGGAATTCGATCCGGAGCAAATCCCGACCGATCCGGATGAGTTAGGCTTTTTGGCCGCCTCCTTCATCCAACTGCCCATTGAAGAAAAACAGGAGTTGTTGGAAGCGGAAACAGCGGCAGAACTGTTCCAAAATTTGCAAAGCTTGTATCAGGAAGAAGTTGCCATCATGCGCACGATGCCCCGTGTTGATGATGTCGGCTTATTTTCGATGAATTAAACGGCCGTAACCCAATAAAAACGAAACGGCGGCGTGATCTTTTTGCATCACGCCGCCGTTTTTTGTTCGGAGAATTTATCTTTGTCCCATTTCTTTAACCAGTGACGGGTAGGGTGTTGACGGCAACATTGGTTTGGATGAACGCCGCGTGAATCCAGCCGGTGCCGTTGGCTAACTGAATTTGCACCCAGGTTCCGGCACTGTTGCGACCCACCATCTTTGCTGTCTGCCACTGGGACAGGTAAGCGACAATGGTGTAAGTTGCTGCCGGTCCGGATCGTACGTTGAGGGCGTAGGTGGCAATCGTGGCGGTGGGGACAACGGCCGTATCCACCCCCAGCACACCTAAACTGCTAACAGCCACACTTGACTGAATAAGGCTGGCATTGACCCAACCCTCATGCCCGCTGGCCAGCCTAACTTTGACCCAACTGGCGGCATCATTGCGTCCTAACAGGGTTACAGTTTGTCCCAGATAGACCGCCGATGTCACAGCATAGCCGGTGCCGGGGCCGGAACGCACATTGAGTGCGCCGGTGTTAACAACGGCCGTTGGTGCAGTCGAGGCGCTGCTGGTCATCAACGGCAGGCTGCTGATGGCCACGTTGGCGGTGATGAGCGAGGCATTGACCCAGCCTTCATGCCCATTGGCTAGCTTAACTTTGACCCAGGTGCTGTTGTTGTTCCGGCCTAATAGCTGAAAATTGACGCCATAATTAACGGCAGCCGTTATCCCATAGGCCACACCTGGCCCGGAGCGAACATTCAAAGTGCCGGTGCTGACGGCGGCCATCGGTGTTAATGTTGGGGTTGCCAAAACGGGCAAACTATTGACAGCGATGTTGGCCGTGATGAGGCTGGCATTGACCCAGCCTTCATGCCCATTGGCCAACTTGACTTTGACCCAGGAACTGTTGTCGTTACGTCCCAGAAGTTGAACATTGGTGCCGAAAGCGAGTACGGCCGTTGACCCATACCCAATCCCCGGTCCGGAACGCACATTCAATGAACCGGTAGCAACGGCCGCCATCGCTGTTAACTCAGGCGCGTCCATGACCGGCAGACTGGAAATGGCAACAGAGGGATCGATCAGGGTGACATTGACCCAGCCTTCCTGGCCATTGAACAGGCGAACTTTGGCCCAACTGGCGGCGTTGTTGCGCCCCAGCAAAGCCACAACATGCCCCCGGTAAGCGACCGCTACAACTTTGTAACCGATGGCGGGTCCTACACGGACATTGAGCGCGCCGGTATTGACAACGGCCGTTGCCCCACTTTGCTGCGTGGCCTCCAGATTGCGCTCGGCCAAAACTGATCCGGTTAATGCCAGACAGAAAAGCAAGGCGACAATCAGAAGCAAAATACGTTTGTTAAATTGTAGGTTCATAAACATCC
>JBNKZT010000045.1:0-25175 GCA_050301775.1 Promineifilaceae bacterium (SeqCode) | reverse complement strand
ATGGAGGTTAATATGTCTTTATTCCCGTCTCTTGATGGTTTCGAACCTACTCGCCAAACGTTACACAATTATGCCAATGTGATTGGTGTTATACCTCGCACCCATGCTGTTGCTCATCCCCAGTGGTGGCACATCAGTCTGCGGGTGACGGAACGAGGGTTGAAAACGGCCGTTATCCCACTTCCCGATGGCCAATCTTTCTGGCTGGAAATGGACCTGCGCCGGCACCGCATTTTGTTACAAACCAGCTACGGCGGCACACAGGTGTTCAACATGGCTGCCGGATTAACGGGCACAGAGATGGGAGATCGAGTGTTAACGGCCGTTGCCGACCTTGGCCTCTCCGGCGAATATGCCCGCCAAAAGTTCGAAAGTGACGAACCCCGTGCATACGACCTGGTTGAAGCCGACAAGTTCTTCACTGCCTTGACCAGTGCCCAGCGCATTTTTGCTGCCCATCGAGCCGCGCTGACCGGAAAAATGGGGCCGATTCAAGTCTGGCCACATGGCTTTGACCTGGCCTTCGAATGGTTTGGTACCCGGGTAGAGCAGCATGAAGAACAGGGAATGGTGAAATCGCTGCCATCACAAATCAATTTGGGCTTTTATCCCGGTCGTGACCCCTATTTCTATTCCAATCCCTGGCCGTTTGAGGCCCAACAACTGCTGGACAAACCACTTCCGGCCGGCGCATCGTGGCACACGGATGGTTGGCAGGGCAGTATCTTGCCTTATCGAGAATTGATGGATGCTGCCAACGCCGATGTCCGGCTGCGAGAATATGCCCAGGCAGTTTTCGATCTGGCATCACCAACTTTGTTGGTCTGAATTCAAGGAATATCTGGCTCAATGTTGACGTTGCGGCTAGCCAAGAACAAGATCGTGATCAACACAACGCCAACCCCGGCCAGGCCGACAATCAGCCAATTGATTTTGCGAACTGTTTTTACTTCCGTCTGGAAAGCCACCTGGCCGGACACATCCCCTCTGGTCATCGCCACACTGATTTCGTATAAGCCTTCATCCGGCGCAGGGAAATCGGTTTCGTAGAACAGTTTGTTGGTGGATTGTTCGGTGGTGGCTGGCTTGGTGATCATGGTAACACCGCTGTTCACATCTCTCATTTCAACCACCATCTCGGCATCAAGCAGGGGGGAATCATCTTCAGCCAGCGCACCGACAGTAATGTGGATTGTCTCGCCTGATTGGGCCTGGGGCGGGTTCATCCAGACGGTGAGCTTGTAAGGCCCAACCGGTTCCCGGCCGATTTTGATTTCGCCACCGCCATGGGCCAGTGACGGCCGTACCCCCACCACCAACACCAACAAACCAACCAACAAACCAACCAACCGTTTCATTTCTTCCTAGCTAACCGACAGTTTTGAAAAAAGCGATTGGTCGTCCACCATTCTTTAAACTCAAAAACAAAAAGGATAGTGCAGGATGACGACCAATCAACTATATCATACGCTAATGCGGCAAATAGAACAGATTATTCCCCAAGAGCGAATCACCCGAAAACGAGTCTTAGCCTGGCTAATGACCTGTTTATTTCTGGGTCGTAATCCCCATGCAGCCAGGCTGGGTAACAAGATACCGGGCCGGGCCAAAAAACCAAGTAAAGCAGAGCGATTACGGCGTTGGTTGAATAACAAAGCGGTTCGTGTACGAGATTGGTATGAACCAATAGCGCGCCAACTGATTGCCCAAGCCACAGCATCCGGTCAGCCTTTGCGTCTCATCGTCGATGGCACAAAAGTCGGTAGCAACCATCAATTGCTGATGATCGCCATCGCTTATCGCCGCCGGGCACTGCCTTTAGCCTGGACATGGGTACGCTGTCGGCGTGGTCACAGTTCGGCCCGAAAGCAACAGGCTCTCTTGAGTTACGTTCACAGCTTGATACCCGCCGGTCAGCTGGTTCAGTTGGTGGGCGACAGCGAATTTGGCCCTGTCCCTGTCCTCAAACAGCTTGATACCTGGTCTTGGCAGTATGTTTTGCGACAAAAAGGACGTTTTCTTGTTCGTAATAATCAGCAAAACAATTGGCAACGCTTTGATGAATTGGTTACTAAAGTCGGCCAAGCTGTTTGGTTGCCTGACAGTTGGTTCACAGCCAAGCACAGCTATCAAACAACAGTGTTGGCCATATGGCGACGGGGAGAGAAACACCCTTGGTTTTTGGTCACCAATCTCTCCGATAAAACGCTGGCGTTGCGCTTGTACACGCGTCGTATGTGGATTGAAGAAATGTTTGGTGATTTCAAGCGCAATGGATTTGACTTGGAGGTAATTCGTCTCCGCCACTTCCTACGTTTATCTCGTTTCACAATGGCAGTGGCCTTGCTCTATGTTTGGTTGGTAGCCTTTGGCTCCAAAACAATAAAACGAGGGGAACGCCATTGGGTTGACCGGAATAAACAGCGGCAACTGAGCATTTTTCGCATTGGCTATGATATGTTGGAAAGGTGCTTGACGAACGGGGATGGCTTCTCTCTGAAGCTTATCCCCTACTTTTAACAAACAGTAGGTTTACCAGAAATCTATCCGAAGTTGCTGCCTTATTCCTGAAACTGGGCTTCATTGCCTTTGGCGGCCCGGCGGCTCACATCGCCATGATGCACGATGAAGTGGTCAAGCGGCGTCAATGGCTCAGCGACGAGGAATTTCTGGATTTGCTGGGAGCAACCAATCTTATTCCCGGCCCCAACTCGACGGAAATGGTCATCCACCTCAGCTTCATGCGAGCCGGATGGCCGGGTTTGATTGTCGGCGGCGTTTGTTTCATTATCCCGGCGATGCTGATTGTGCTGCTGCTGGCCTGGGCATACGGCCGTTGGGGCACACTGCCCCAGGCGGAATGGCTGCTGTACGGCGTCAAACCGGTGGTCATCGTCATTATCGCCCAGGCGCTGTGGAAGCTGGGACAAAAGGCGGTGAAAGGATGGGTAACGGCCGTGACCACCATCCTGGTTCTGGCTCTCTACTTTTTCACCCGCATCAATGAGATTGCGCTGCTGCTGGCCGGGGGGCTGCTGGTGATGTTGGTTGTCAACGTCCGGCGCAAATCCGAAACAACCCTGGGCGGCTTGTTGCTGCCACTGGCTAGCGCAACACCGGCCGTTTCCCAACTGGCCGCCTCCTTCAACCTGACCACACTCTTCCTCGTCTTCCTCAAGATCGGGTCGGTACTGTACGGCAGCGGTTACGTCCTGCTGGCCTTCCTCCGCGCCGATCTGGTCACCCGGCTGGGCTGGCTGACCGACCAGCAGCTTATCGACGCCATCGCCATCGGCCAGGTGACGCCGGGGCCGGTTTTTACGACGGCCACTTTCGTCGGCTACATTTTGGGCGGCACGCCGGGGGCGCTGCTGGCCACGCTGGGGATTTTCCTGCCCTCATTCATCTTCGTGGCTATCTCCAATCCGCTCATTCCCCGCCTGCGCCGGTCGCCCTGGGTGGGGGGCCTGCTGGATGGGGTGAACGTGGCCTCATTGGCGTTGATGACGGCCGTTACCTGGCAGTTAGGCCGCGCCTCCCTCACCGATCCGCTGACTATCGTCGTTGCCATTGTCTCGTTTGTCCTGCTGTTTCGTTACAAAGTCAACACCACCTGGCTTATCGCTGGCGGCGCGATCATCGGGTTAATCAATGCCATACTCCGCTAAAGCGAACGATCAAGCCGCTGCCTATTCCAATCAGAAAGGGAAAATTTTATAATAGAGCCATTGTTGTGGTACACACTGATTTTGTGTATTCTCCGGAGGTAAGGAACTATGTCCGCAAGTATCAAAAAATATCAGCTTATCCTCTTTTTCAGCCTGACTTTGATTTTGACCTGGGCCATATGGCTGCCGGCGGCCATCACCAAACAAAACGGATTGCTGCCGGCGATGGCTCCGGATACGCCGCTGGGCAGTCTGGGGCGCTGGATGCCGGGTGTCGTGGCCATCCTGCTGGCGCTGTTGACATCTGGCCAATCGTGTTTGGGGCAGTTGTTCCGGCCGCTGCGCATCTGGCGCGTCAACATTTTTTGGTACATTTTTGCCCTGGCTTTCCCGATCATTCTTTTTTATGTTGGGAAAACCATTGACGCCTGGCTGGGCAATGCGTATGTTGTTACCTCGCCATTGGCCGATGCGCCGCCGGTAATGCTCCCTTTTGTGATTGTCTTTGCCCTGCCTGGCGTGCTGTTCGAAGAGTTGGGCTGGCGCGGATTTGCTTTGCCCCGTTTGCAAAAGAAATACAGCGCCTTGCTGGCCAGCATTGTGATTGGCTTTGTCTGGGGTATCTGGCACATCCCCTCACTGATTTATTTTGGCGAACTGCAAGCTTCGCCGGTTATCGCGGGGGCCTTGGCCGTGCTGGATACCATCCTGGTGACGGTTCTCTACACCTGGCTTTTCAATAACACACGGGGGAGTCTGCTGCTGGTTTTCCTGTTCCATCTGGCGCAGCAGTTGACGAATAATTTCCTGGGTGTTCTGCCGACTTACACGGATACGATATTGCTGTTGGTAACGGCCGTTCTCATCATCCTCCTCACTGGCGCCAACAACTTTTCCCGCAGCAGCCAGTATCAAATCGCCGCTTGAATCGGGGTGCACCATGATCCAAACAAAACCCAAGTTGGCCGCTACAGGGGAGGCAATAGCTATTTTTGCTGTGGCGGCTGTCATTTTCCGCAGTTTGCTGGCACGGCCATTGAGCCAATGGGAAACGCAGCTTGTTCCAGGATCATCTCTGCGCTTTCTGGAGTACGGTGCGGTGATCGTTTTTGTGTTGGGTTGGCTGGCCGTGACCCGGCGCAATTGGCAAGCCTACGGCCTGACTTTGCAGGACTCGCGCCGTCAACTGCGCATGGTGGCCGTCGGACTGCTGCCCATCCTGGCTTTAAGTATGGCGTTGGGACAGTTTAATTGGCGGGAAGGGCCGGGGGCGCTGCTGGTGTCGGGGGTAGCAACGGCCGTGCTTTTTCTCCTGGGCTGGCTGCTCAAAGACAAAAAAACGGCTGTGCCCATTGGACTGCTCCTGACTGCTCCGCTCTTTCTCAACCTGGCCAGAAACATCTTGCTGAAAACCGTTTATTTTTACCTGTTTGCCGGACCGGCGGAAGAACTGCTGTTCCGGGGTTATTTGCAGTCGCGGCTGAATGAGGTGTATGCACGGCCGTACCGCTTCTTTGGCGTCGCCTGGGGTTGGGGAGCGATCCTATCGGCGGGACTATTTGGGGTTTGGCATGTCGTCTTGGAAACTGGCGGAGCAGCGGCATGGTGGCACGGCTTGTGGACCTTCTTCGCCGGATTGATATTCAGCTATTTGCGTGAAAAAAGTGGGGGGATCGTCGTGCCGTCCCTTTTGCACAGCGTGATGAATTATTTGCCGCTGGGCTGATTTGTGGCGTATAGCGGATGGGGCTATTATTGGTTCAATACACAACAAAATCGAGAGGACACTCATGAACACACCTGACACGAACAGCTACTTTTGGCAGGGCGAAAAAATTCGTCTGCGCCCGATGCGCAAAGAGGACACCGACCTCTGGCTGGCCGAAGACACGGACAGCGAGGGCATTCGCCTCTTGAATCCTGGCATTGAACTGCCTAAATCGGCCAAAGACGCCGCCGCGTTCGCCGAAAAATATGCCGGTTTCAACAACAGCGACGAACGGATTATGTTTTCGATTGAAACGCTGGATGGGGAACTGGTCGGCGGCATCAATCTAAACGGGATAGACCAGAGAAACGGGACGTTTAATATCGGTATGCGTTTGTACCGGCCGTTCCGCAAGCGGGGATACGCAATGGAGGCCAAAACAATCCTGCTGCGCTACGCTTTCTACGAACTGCGTTTGCACAAGTACAACACCCGCTGCCTGGAAACCAATGAAGCGATGATCCGCCACGCCAAACGGCTGGGCTGCCAGGAAGAGGGACGAATCAGGGAGTGTGTGTTTACGAACGGCCGTTACCACGATGATCTTCTCTTTGGCTTAACCAAGGAAGAATTCGAAGCCAACGATAAAAAATAACCGCTGACTATCCACCGCGTTTCAACACGAGCTTGTTTAAGTGTGGGTGCAGCGGACTGCCGGATATTGGATTCGACAGGTATTGAAATCGCCCCCTTATTTCAACTACAATGATAGTAGAATCCAAGGGGACAGCGGCCCACCCTCGCAGCCATCGCCGCAATCCCTAATCGTGTATTGTGTTGTTTTTTGCTCAAGGGAGATAGCCATGTCCATTCGCGTATATTTCCATCATTTGCGGCGAGCAGCCGTTTTTGTTTTCCTGTTCCTGATTCTGGCAGTTGTTCCGGCTCAGGCCCAAACTGACGATGCCAGCCCGCCAACGGAGCCGGTCAAACTCATCTTTATCCATCACTCTTGTGGTGAAAATTTGTTATCCGACGATAACGGCGGCCTGGGCCTGGCTTTGGCGGAGAATGATTACTTCGTCAGCGATACCAATTATGGCTGGGGGCCAGACAGCATTGGCGACCGCACCGATATTACCGATTGGCCTGAGTGGTTCACCGGCCCGGATAGTGACCGTTATCTCGATGCTTTGTATAACGAAAGTGGTCAAAATTCATGGTATACGCGCACGTTTGCCGATCCCGGTGGGGAAAATGAGATTGTTATGTTCAAATCTTGTTTCCCCAATTCCAATCTGGACGGCAGCCCTGATGATCCGCCCCGACGTGGTGTTGGCCTGACGGTGGGCAATGCCAAAGCGATTTACAACGAACTGCTGGCGTATTTTGCCACCCGGCCTGATAAGTTATTCATCGCCGTCACTGCGCCGCCGGTGCAAGATTATACGTACGCTCACAATGCCCGCGCTTTTAATACCTGGCTGACAACGGAATGGCTGCAAGGTTATGATGGCAGCAATGTGGCTGTCTTTGATTTTTACAATGTTCTCACTGGCGAAGGGAATCATCACCGTTTTGTTGACGGCCGTATCGAATACATCACCGATCAGGGAGACAATGTCCACGCCTATCCCAGCGACGACGATCATCCGTCCGCAGTCGGGAACCGCAAGGCGGCGGCTGAATTTGTGCCCTTGTTGAACGTTTATTACCATCGCTGGCAGGAGAACGCGCCAACGGCCGTGCCAGAACCAGTTGAGACGGAAATAGAGATAGAGACAGATGCAGAGGTCGAAGCGGAAACGGAGCCGCAGCCAGAAATAGAAACGGATGCCGTCGCCCCAACCGCTGGCGGCATGATAGATGATTTTGAGAACGGTGGCGGGAACTGGGAAGCGTATGGGGATGAAGATACGGGCATCTCCTGCTGGGCAAATGATGCCGACGCTTACAGCGGTTCGGCCGGGTTAAATATCGAATATGATGTATCCCCTGATGGCTGGGCCAGTTGCAACAGGGTGTATGCCTCTCCCCAAGATTGGAGCGGGGAACAGGGTGTGACTGTTTATGTGCGTGCCGGGCAGACGGATCAGCCGGTAATCATCACTGGCCTGCAAGGGCAAACCAGCGATGAGCTTTTCGTTTTTGAGTACCACACGACCACCAACCAGGAGGCGGTGGACGGCTGGCAGCGGATTGATGTACTCTGGACGCAGTTGGTTGAACCTGCCTGGCAAGGGGATGGAGCGACGTTTGACCCATCTCAGGCGATGGGGATTGCGTTTACGTTTCAGGGAGAAGGGAACGGCCGTCACAGCGGCGAGTTATGGGTAGATGATGTGAGTTTTCTGTCAGCCACGCCGAGCCTGGCTGCTGAACCGGTCGCGGTTGAGGAAGTGGTTGAATCGGAACCGGTCCAGACAGAAAATGTTGAGGAGAACGGCCGTTCCGGTTTATGTGCCGGATCAACAACAATGGGACTGATGGCCGTTGTCGCTGGCATCTGGGTAACGACGAATGGCAAACAACGTCCCCGCAAAAAGCTTAAATGATGCTTGCTGGTTAGCAATCAATGAAACGATGATTTGGTACTGGATACTGGCGTTTTTTACATTTTCCAGTGTAGAGCGATTTGTCAAATCGCTTTACGTCCCAGAGGTAAAATCAAAATTCGCCAGACTCCAGTTTGGTATGTTTAACGGCCGTTACTACGACTATCTTCTCTTCAGCCTGACCAACGAGGAGTGCAAATCAATCTCTTACTGTGCGCCGCTTTGACGCTAAAGGGGGGCTGAATTATAATGCGCCGCATCTTCAAAAATTGAGAGTCTATGAAAGAAGAACAAAAATCATTACCCTCTGACTTATACACAGAGGAATATTTCCTAACAGCCTGTGAAGGCTATGACGTTTTTATTGAATCGGAAGGCCAACATCTTTCACGCCGGCTGCATGATGCATTTGCGGTAGCCAATGTTGCGCCGGGTATGCGCCTGCTGGATGTGGGCTGCGGCCGGGGCGAGATTTTGCGCCATTGTATGCAGTTGGGCGTGGAAGCGTACGGTATGGATTATGCCGAAGCCGCGACGGCGATGACCCGCGAGGTGATTGCCGCACAGCAGGCAACCGGCGTAAAAGCCGGTGTTTGTCGGTCTGATGCCAAGAAGCTGCCCTTTCCAACGGGTTATTTTGACCGGGTTCTGATGTTTGACGTGGTAGAACATTTGTATCCCTGGGAGCTGCATGAGGCGATGTTGGAGGTACGACGGGTGTTGAAGGATAACGGCCGTTTCATCATCCACACTGCCCCCAATCGCTGGTACGACAAATACGCCTACCCCTGGGTACGCCGTTTCCGCACCCTGCTGGGCCAGGGTGACAAATACCCGGCCGATCCTCGCGCCATCACCCCCGTCAACCAACATGTCCATGTCAACGAGCAGGATATGCGCAGCATGGCCCGTGCCCTTAAAGCAGCCGGCTTCAAAAGCAATGTCTGGCTCGATTCACCGCCCCAAAACCGGCAGGAAAACATCATCATGGCCGGACTGCATTATTTAGCCTTTGACGTGCCTCCTTTCCGCTGGTTTTTTGAACGGGAAGTATTTGCCGTAGCCGAAAAAGAAGGATGAGGGGCGAGGGATGAGGACTGAGTAGAAGCCTCATCCCTCAGTCCTCATCCCTCATCCCTCGGTCCTTCATGAAAAAAACGCTCCCCCTCCTCCTCATCTTCTTGATCGCCCTGGTTTTTCGTACTTACAATTTAACGGAAATTCCACCCGGCCTGACACATGACGAGGCCAATCATGGCCGAGAAGCGATTGGCATTCTGGATGGCGATTTGCGCTTTTATTTTCCGGCTAATTACGGCAGTGAGCCGGTGTACAGTTACACGGCCGCTTTCAGTATGCTGCTATTGGGCGAGAATTTACTGGCGCTGCGGCTGGTCAACGTCCTGTTCAGCCTGGGCGCGATGGGGTTGGCTTATGTCTGGACGACACGGGCCTTTGACCGGCGGACGGCGATTGTGGCGGCGGGGGTAACGGCCGTTACCTTTTGGCCAATCGCCAGCAGCCGTGAAGCACTGCGGGCCGGAATGCTGCCCTTTTTCATGGTGTTGGCTGTCTGGTTCTTTTGGCAGATTGTTTTTGCCGATGCAGCCAAAAGGCGGCGTGGTCTCATCATCGCTTTGGCCATTGGCATCGCCGTGACGCTTCATATTTACCTGGCAGCGCGGGTAACCTGGCTGGTTTTTCCCGTTTTTCTGGTTTACCTGGCCCTGCTGCACCATGACAAATTCAAAGAGTCATGGCGACCAGTGCTGGCCGGATTAATGTTGGCCGGACTGCTGGTTATCCCCATGTTTGTTTATTTGCAAAATCATCCGGAAGCACAAACCCGGTTGTCGATGCTGGACGGGTCGCTGCAAGGGCTGCGTGATGGCAATGTTGCGCCGGTGTTGCACAACGCCAAGGAAGCGCTGCTGGCATTCGTCTGGCCCGGTTACGGCGACCAGTTCCTGGCCTACAATATTCCGGGGCGGCCGGTGTTTGATGGGGTAACGGCCGTGTTCTTCACCATTGGCCTGCTCATTTCCCTCTGGCGCTGGAAACAACCCAATTACGCCTTTCTGCTGCTCTGGTTTGGCATCGGCATCATCCCCTCGCTGCTCACCGGAGCAACAGCCAACACAACCCGCAATTTGGCGGCCCTGCCGGCGGTGATGCTGCTGCCGGCGGTCGGGTTTACGGCCGTTGCCGAATGGACTTTTCAGAGACTGGAGACTAGAGACTGGAGATGGGGCACCAAAAAATCTCCAATCTCCAATCTCCAGTTTTTGCCTCCGATTATCACGACAGCCTGGTTAATATTTGCCGGCAGCGTGACGGCGCGGGATTATTTTGTCCGCTGGGGCGAGTCGCCGGAAGTGCGCGGCGCGTATCAGCACACCCTGGTTGAGGGGTTGGCTTTTTTGGAGGACAATGCCGGCGATTTGCCGCTGGTCATTTCATCCGTTTATCCCGGCCCGGCCCATGATCCGTCGATTAGTTTGGTGTTATCGCCGGAAACCGGTGCCAGGGTGCGTTGGGTGGATGCCCGGTATGGTCTGCTTTTTCCCGGTGGGGGAAACGGCCGTATCCTCATCCCCGCTTCAACCCCCATTCATCCGGCATTGGCCCAATTTGTAAGGGAGGTAACGGCCGTCACCCTGCGCCCCGACGATCTCGATCCGCAATTTGGGCTATACGAATTAAGCCGCAGCCCACTCGACCAATGGGACCGAATAGAGCCGGTCAATTTTGACAATGCCGTCATCCTGCGGGCCGCCCACTGGCTGACCCCATCAGCCCAACCAGGCGCTGTTGGTGAGATAGTCACGGTCTGGGAAGTCGTCGATCCGGAACGGGTCGGCCCGGCCGTTCTGCCTTTTTACACGACCGATGTGACCTTGTTCACCCAGGTGCTTGATGATAGTGGCCAAATCGTGGCCCAGCGCGATTCGCTGGAAGCGCCGTCGTGGGATTGGCAAACAGGCGATGTCATTGTCCAGATTCACCCCTTGACTGTGCCAGCTGGGACGGCGCCAGGCAATTATCGAACCATTGTTGGCCTCTACGATAAACTCTCCGACGAGCGGCGGCCTGTTATTGGGGAGGATGGCGCCGTTTGGGCGACCTTTGCTGAAGTGCCATCACTCCAGGTGAGTGCGCTCCAGGTGAGCGATCCGTAAAACGGAGTCGCCCACCCTTTACGTTTTACGCTTTCCGCTTTATCATTCCCCCCATGAGCGATAAACGTCCGGCCGACGATCTAACTGTTGAGGAGTTGCAGCAGCTTCTGTATCGCAAGAAGCGGGCGCAGCGCCGCCAACGCTTACAGCGGCTGGAAGAAGATGGGCGCAGCGTGGTAGTTGATGGGCTGAATCCACCCAATCCGGAACCGCCGCCGTTAGCCCGTCCCCAGGTAGCGCCAACAGGAGCCATGCGCGAGTTTGCATTGGAAACGGCCGTTGCCGATGAGATAGAAGGGGAACGGCCGTTCATTCAGTGGCGCTGGATAACAAACAAACTGCTCCTGTTCGTCGAAATTGCGGCGGTGGTGGGGCTGCTTTTCGTCCT
Organism: Promineifilaceae bacterium (SeqCode); assembly: GCA_050301775.1. Lineage (GTDB taxonomy): Bacteria > Chloroflexota > Anaerolineae > Promineifilales > Promineifilaceae > JACKCC01. The sequence continues at coordinate 13,677 of JBNKZT010000045.1, read as the reverse complement.
GGGCAGTTTGTGGACAACCCGGCAGGAACTCAATCAAGAACTGGCCCAGGCCCAACGCGAAGAGAGCCAATCATTGGCCCTGCCCACGCCAACGGCCACGCCGGTCATTGATGTCGTTGTTTTGCCCAGCGGCCATAAACCTCCGGTAAACGGCCGTCCCCCCGAACAAGGTGAAGCTGGCGACATTCCGGCCCATCTGCTGCCAGCAATCAACGCCTACGTGCCGCCGCCAGTACCCACCCCCAGTGTGGAACAGGCCCGCCGCATCCAAATTCCGGCAATTGGTGTAGACAGCCCCATCTTCCAGGGCGACGATTGGGAGCAGCTCAAAAAAGGGGTTGGACAGCATATTGGATCAGCCCTGCCTGGCAGCGATGGCAATTTGGTTTTATCAGCCCACAACGACATTTACGGTGAAATCTTTCGCCATTTGGACAAACTTTCCCCCGGCGATGAGATTGTCGTCTCCACTGAACGACAGAGTTATACTTACGTGATCCGAAAAATCCAGGTTGTTGACCCGACCGATGTCTGGGTGATGGCGCCAACTGATTATGCCAGTACGACATTGATTTCCTGTTATCCCTATCAGGTCAACAACAAACGGATCGTCATTTTTGCCGATCTGGCGGCATCATAACAAGTGATAAACTGTTAAATTTGTGGCGGAGATTGGGAGATTAGGGGATTTTTTATCGTTCCAATTCCTTAATCCCCCAATCCCCGCTAATTTTTGAGGAAGTATTATGGCTAAAAAAGTACGACGTGTCCGCAACACAAATGGTAACAATAAAAAAGAGGAAACAACTAAAGACAAAGCAGCATTAAAAACGAAGCTGAACCCAGAAGAACAGTTCCGGCAGGAGTACGCTTACGTCTTGAAGGATTTGCGGCAAGTATTGGTTTTGGCGGTGGTGATGTTCGCCCTGCTTATTGCTCTGAACCTGTTTTTGCGTTAAATTATTGTTGTCGAACACATAATGAGAATCAACATTATTTTTCGCGCGATATAAGTCTTGAATAGGGTTGGCGTTTGGGCGCCAACCTTATGTGGAGTGCCTTATCGGTAATCGTAAGATAGAGTTCAAGAAAAATTATTTGTAAATTAGTTGAGGAGGGAGGCATGAGCCAGTTTGGTCGCATCAAAATTGGAGTTGTTGGCATTAATAGGGCCCAAATCGTTGTTGTCTCATTTATTGCTGCTATGGTTTTGTTGGGAGCGTTATTGACGAGGGCGGAAAGCTCCGCAGATGCCTTAACAGGTTTTGTACCTAAAGATACCACCCTATCAATGACAAATGCAAATTCTGTCGTGTATATTTCGTCTACCCTTTTACTCGAAGATACGGGCACATCTCTTATCGAAATTACCCCCCAAAATCAGGATTGGATTTTTGGCCAATTCTATATCCTTGAAGAAAACGGTATTTTGTATGTATGGCTAAACAATAAAATAGAAACGCCTAACGCTCGGTTGGCCGTTGAGCAGCGATTGGAGAGCCAAGATGGTCTCGTGTGGACGAATCGTCTTGATACTAATTTGGTTGACACGACATATGATTACCATGTCTTACATGGAATCCGGCATGTCATTCACAATGACAGCGTGTACGAAGGCTGGGAAAGCTATTATTACAATGTGGTGTCTGGTATGTGGGTGCGAGGTATCCGATACATTACGAGTGCTGATGGTATTACGTGGAATGTTGTGAATCAAACCGCTTTAATTAGTGGCGAATTTGTGAACTTGCATAAAGAAGCTGGTAATTATTTTATGTGGGTTATGCCTAATGGTGATTCCCATTATACGGGTAGTAAAGAATTGCGATGGCGAATGAGCAGCTTGCCAGGAAGTGGTTGGGGTGATTGGCAAACTGGGGGAACCCTAGTAATGGTTGATGGGACAAGTGTGAGCGGCCCGAATCGAGTAAGGAAATTGGCCGATGGTACATATCAGCTTTTTTATACGACAGATATGCAAAGAATAAACTTGGCTGTTAGTACGGACGGCATTGCTTTTGCTACTCAGAATAACAACTTACTTGATATGTCGGTCGTTTTACCGGACTATTTTGCCTTACGAGATTTTGCTGTGGTAGATATGGATGGGGAGGATTGGTTTTATTTTGCGTATCGAGATACATCAAATAATGAGCATCTGGCCGTATCCCGGCCAGAACCGGCTGTTTTGGGGTTGACAGCGATAAATGATAGCCCAACGCTTCTGGGACAGACAACAACATTGACAGGGACAATTACCCAGGGCAACAATGTGACTTATACCTGGGGCTTTGGTGATGGGGGGGCTGGAAACGGACGGGTCATTACCCACACCTACCCATCGCCTGGCGCGTATACGGCAGTTGTCACAGCCAGCAACCCAGTCAATACATTAACAGCCACGACAACCGTACTCGTTGGCGAAACAATCGCTAACCTGACAGCTACATCTGATGCGCCGACATATGTTGGTCAAATGACCCATTTGACGGCGAAAATCGTCGCGGGGACAGATGTTAACTACATATGGGATTTGGGCGATGGGACGAGTGATGTTGGTAGAATTTTGTCCCATACCTATCCGGCGGCTGGTGTTTATACTGCCGTTGTCACTGCCCAAAATTCATTTAGCACCCTCACGGCAACAACCGATATTACAATTATTCCATACAATAATTATCTGCCGGTTGTCGCTAAAAATGTTTGTTCAGCATCTGCTTCGCCAATCGATGTTATTTTGGCGGTGGATACATCTGGCAGCATGGCAACGACTCTGGGGGGAAGCAACCAGACCAAACTGGAGGCTGCCCAGTCGGCGGCATCAACCTTTATTGATTTGCTTCACATGCCTCCTGATCAAGCGGGGCTTGTCTCTTTTGCTGATGATGCTAAGTTAGAGTACCCCTTAACTATTGATGCCAACAATCTAAAAAACACGCTGTCACTATTAACGGCCAATGGCGCCACCCGCATAGATTTAGCCCTTCTTGTTAGCCGCGATGAACTGATCGGTCCCAGACATAATCAAGGCAGTGCCCAGGCTTTAATTTTACTAAGCGATGGGCAGCCTACTGACGTATCAGAAGAGGAAGTATTGGCTGCAGCTGATTTAGTCAAGTCATCTGGCATTGTTGTCTATACAATTGGCCTGGGACAAGATACCAACGAGGTATTGATGAAAGAGATTGCTTCAAGCCCATTGCATTATTATTATGCGCCTTCAACAAATGATTTGACCTTAATCTACGAACAGATAGCTGGCGCCATACGGTGTCCTTAGCCGTTTACACAGATATGTAAGCCTGACTCTTTAACTCAAAGGGTGTTGTTGCTGGTTAACGGCCGTTGCCCACAACGGCCGTTGCCCGCCAAACCTATTTCTTGTCACCCTATAACCTTGCCCTATAATTTAACGGCATGGACACAATCCCAAACCGCCCACGTTCCGTAACTCTAATAGTCTGGGGGGTTTTCTTACTAGGAGGATGGAATTGTGGGCGGCTGATTACGATCAGTCTAAACTACCGTTTATTGGCCACATTTTCGACAACACCAACGCCATTTTTTCGCCTGATGATGGCATTGGTCTGGATGCTTTTATTATGGGCTGCTGCGCTGGCTTTGCGGCAGAAACGGCCGTTTACCCGCCATGCCATTCCTTCCATCTTGTTTGTTTATGCGGCATACGAATTGGGTTTATTACTCATTTTTGCCCAAGCCGGCCCGGCCCGCAGCGAGTGGCTCATCAATACCCTGTTTTATTTATTCATCACGCTGTTTAGTTACTGGGCATTAAACCGAACGGCCGTTACATCCTATTTCAGAGAATAACATTCGGTCACCCACGGCAAAACGAATACTGATTACCAACCTTGAAAAAGGGAGAGATACCAACTTATGAACCCCAAAATCGAAAAACTGCACCAGATGCGCGCCGAATCCCAAGCGGGTGGCGGTTCAGAGCGCGTCGCCAAACATCAGGCAAAAGGCAAGATGACAGCCCATGAACGGCTTGAACTACTTTTGGATAAAGGATCCTTCCGCGAACTCGATCCCTTTGCCGTTCACCGTGAACGCAACTTTGACATGCACAAGCAGCGCATTTTGGGTGACAGTGTTGTGACCGGCTGGGGGACGATTAACGGCCGTCTCGTTTACGTCTTTAGCCAGGATTTTACCGTTTTTGGCGGCAGCCTGGGTGAAGTCCACGCCGAAAAAATCGTCAAAATCATGGACATGGCCATGCGCAACGGCGCCCCCGTCATCGGCCTCAACGATTCCGGCGGGGCACGTATCCAGGAAGGCGTCGTCAGCCTGGGAGGGTACGCCGACATTTTCCTACGCAACACCCTGGCCTCCGGCGTCGTCCCCCAAATCAGCGCCATCATGGGGCCTTGCGCCGGGGGCGCCGTCTATTCTCCCGCTCTCACCGACTTCATCTTCATGGTCAAAGAACGCAGTTACATGTTCATCACCGGCCCCGACGTCGTTAAAACCGTCACTGGCGAAGATGTCACTTTTGAAGAACTCGGCGGCGCTCAAACCCATACCGAGGTCAGCGGCGTAGCCCACATGGCTGCCGATTCCGAAGCCGACGTCCTCTACCTTATCCGCGAGATGATGGAATACTTGCCTTCCAACAACATGGAAGACCCGCCCTTCAAGCCCAGCAAAGACGACAATCTACGCACCGAAGCAGCGTTAGACACTCTCGTTCCCGACAATCCCAACAAACCTTACGACATCAAGGATGCTATCAACCTTATCGTCGATAACGGCATTTTTTACGAAATTCAAGAAGCATATGCCGCCAATATCGTCATCGGTTTTGCCCGATTAGGCGGCTACAGCGTAGGCATCGTCGCCAATCAGCCGATGGTGTTGGCCGGTGTACTGGACATTAAAGCCAGCGAAAAGGCCGGTCGCTTTGTCCGCTTCTGCGATGCCTTCAATATTCCGCTCATCGTATTTGAAGATGTGCCCGGCTTTTTGCCCGGCGTTGATCAGGAATATGGCGGCATTATTCGCAACGGGGCCAAGTTGCTCTATGCTTTTTGCGAAGCCACCGTACCCAAAATCACCGTTGTCACCCGTAAAGCGTATGGCGGCGCGTACTGCGTCATGAACAGCAAACATATCCGCTCTGATTTGAATTTTGCCTGGCCCACAGCCGAAATTGCCGTGATGGGGCCGGATGGCGCCGTCAACATCATCTTCCGCCGCGAATTGGCCGAAGCCGACGACCCTGACAAGCGGCGTGAAGAGTTGGTCGCTGAATACAAAGATAACTTTGCTAATCCTTACGCCGCTGCCCGGCGCGGTTACATCGATGATGTCATTGAACCCAGCCAGACCCGGCCCCGTCTGATTAATGCGCTCAATATGCTGCAAAACAAACGCGACCAGAATCCGCCGAAAAAACACGGCAATATCCCCTTGTAAAAGGCAAGGATTAAAGATTGATTCGTTAATCTTCAATCTTTAATCATCAATCTTTACCATGAGAAATGACGGACTTTTAATCAAAAATTTCGGTAAATTGCTCATCGCCAACCGGGGTGAGATAGCGATGCGGATTCTGCGGGCGGCGCACGAACTGGGGATTGAGACGGTGGCCGTTTACTCCGATGCCGATCGCAATGCCCCCCACGTGCGCTATGCGCATGAAGCGTATCATATCGGCCCGTCTCCAGCCCGCGAAAGCTATCTGGTCATTGAGAAGATACTGGATGTGGCCCGAAAATCAGGGGCACAGGCGATCCATCCCGGCTATGGCTTTCTGGCGGAGCGGGCAGAATTTGCCCAGACGTGTGCTGATGCCGGGATCGTATTTGTCGGGCCACCGGCTGAAGCCATTCGCACAATGGGTGACAAGGAACGAGCACGACAGACAGTGATGGCTGCTGGCGTGCCGGTTGTACCCGGCGCATCACCAGGAACGGATGAAGAATTGATAGCGGCTGGAAGTGAAATTGGCTTCCCGTTGCTGGTGAAGGCAACAGCCGGCGGTGGCGGCAAGGGGATGCGGCCGGTGTACGAGACCAAGGATCTGCCAGATGCGATTGCTGCAGCACGGCGTGAGGCGCAGGCCGCTTTTGGTGATGGGACGGTGTACCTGGAAAAGATGATTGTTGACGGGCGTCACATCGAAATCCAACTGCTGGCTGATAGTCACGGCAACACCCTGTACCTGGGCGAACGCGAATGTTCTTTGCAGCGCCGCCACCAAAAACTCATAGAAGAAGCGCCGTCGTTTGTGGTGGATGAAGATTTGCGCCGCCGCATGGGCGAAGTGGCCGTTGCCGCCGCCAAAGCAGTTAATTATGTCAATGCTGGAACCATTGAATTCCTGGTCGATAAAGAAAAGAACTTCTACTTCCTGGAAATGAACACCCGTTTGCAGGTAGAGCATCCAGTGACGGAATTAGTGACTGGCGTAGACATCGTACAAGAAATGCTGCGCATCGCTCGTGGACGTAAGCTGCGCATTACCCAAAACGATGTGCGAATGAAGGGCTGGGCCATTGAATGCCGCATCAATGCCGAAGACCCGTACAATAATTACTTGCCGTCGACTGGTACGATTACGACCAGCCGTCTGCCCACTGGGCCTGGTGTTCGTGTCGATACCGGCGTTTTCCCCGGTTATGAAGTCACACCTTATTACGATTCGATGATCAGTAAGTTGATTTGTTACGGCGAAACGCGCGGCGAAGCCGTGCTGCGAATGCGCCGGGCGTTGACTGAGTACCGCATCATGGGCGTCAATACAAACATCCCGTTCCACCAACATATGATGGACAGCCACCGTTTCCTGACCGGCCAGTTTGACACAAAGTTTGTCGAAGAACGGTTCAGTATGAGTGATCGGGAAGCGACCGACCATCTGGAAGCGGCGATTCTGGCCACGTTGGTCGCCCATCGGCAAGGCCAGCAGGCCAGCCAAATCGTAGCGTCGGGCGAGCGGGATACCAGTAACTGGAAATACATGGGGCGTTGGGAGCGATTGAGGAGATAGAGGCAAGAGCGAGAGCGAGAGGAGAAATTATGAATTTCTTCCTCTAGCTCTTACTCTAGCTCTAGCTAATTATGAAATATATTGCCACGGTAAATGATCAGGAAATTGAAATTGAAATCGGCCATGATCGAGAAATTATGGTTAATGGCCAACGGTATGATGTTGATTTTTACCAACTGTCCGATGGTGGTCTGGTATCTCTGCTGCTGAACAATGCCTCGTTTGAAGCGGTGGTAGATGCGCGAGACAATGTATGGGAAGTTCTGCTGCACGGTGAACTATATTCGGTGATGGTGCAGGATGAACGAGCGTATCGTTTGGCTAAGGCGCGGGGTAGCGACACGGCCGTTCACGGCGACGCCATCATCAAATCCCCCATGCCTGGTATCATCATTACCACACCGGTAGCCGAAGGTGACTCCGTGCAAAAAGGAGACAGAATCATCATCCTGGAATCCATGAAAATGGAAAACGAATTGCGCTCGCCACGCGATGGAGTGGTCACGCGCGTCCAGGTCAAACCGGGTGACAGCGTGGAAAAGGGGCAGGTGCTGGCCGTTATATCGGAATAGCGCTGTGAAAATAGGGGCAGCCAACAGCGTCGCAACCGTTCTGGGACAAAGTATGACGAATCGAAATGCATTTTGGGCCGCGTCCCCAATCGTCCTGACATTGGTAGCAGCAGGTTGCCTTCTCGTATTTGCTGTATCCATTTTTGCCCCACATAGTGACAAATCGTTGCTGGGCTATGATGGCATGGAGCAATACCTTTACTTGCGCTCCGCTTTGTTAGACGGCGATATTGTTTTTAATAACGAATACATCTATTACATCGAGAATGGCTATTTCCCGACAACTTTGGGACGATTAGAGATCGAAACTTTTACAGATGGCCCGGATATTTTAGGCAATTGGTGGCGTCAATATCCAGTGGGAATGGCGGTTGTGTGGCTGCCAGCATTTTTGATTGCACATTTGGTTACAGTTGTCGTTAATGCTTCCGGTTACCTAATTGAACCTAATGGTTACACAATATTCTATGAGATAGCTGTCAATGTAGAGACCATGTTACTCGCTTATGTTGGCATTCTTTACTCATATCATTTTGCCAGGCAATTTTTTGAGTATACAGAAGCGGTCGTCGCAACGTTAAGCGTATGGCTGGCAACTAATCTCATTTATTACATGACCGGTGAAACAACGATGTCGCACAATGTTTCTCTGGCTGGGATAGCTGCCTTTTTATACTATTGGGATAAATCACGTGGGGAAAGGTCTTATCGGCAGTGGGCTTTATTGGGAGGCATTATTGGCTTGACAACGATGATACGGTGGCAAGAAGGGTTATTTTTCCTGCCAATTTTGTTTGTTGAAACGATTTTCCAGATTCAGCGGCGAAGACTGGATAGAAAGTGGTTGACAGGATTGGCTCTGTTTGCCGTAACCGCGTTCATCGTTTTTATTCCTCAGATGGTAGCCTGGAAAATTACACTGGGTCAATTTATCACCTATCCCCGAACAGCAGGATTTATGAGCTGGACGAATCCACAAATGGGTAAAGTTTTATTTTCGATGCGCCACGGCTGGATTACCTGGACCCCTCTGGTCGGTCTGGCTTTGATTGGGCTGCTGATTTTTAGCAGAAAAAATCAACTTCTGGGTATTCTTTTTTTTGTTATCATCTTGATACAAGTCTATATTAATGGCGCCTTGCCTGACTGGTGGGGAGCACAAGCTTTTGGGCAAAGGCGGCTTATCAATACAACCCCCATTTTGATTTTGGGCGTGGCTGCTTTGCTGGAACGAACCAAGCCGTACAAATTGGTTCGATATTTGACTATTGGTTTAGTTGCCGTTCTGATCCTGTGGAATGGATTGTTTATGATTCAGTACCGCTTTGGATTTATCCCGCTTGAGGAAGCGATTACCTGGCACGACCTGACTTGGGGCAAATTTGAAGTGTTGGGTTTGTTGTGGAAAAAAGTTGTTAGTTGAGAGCTGATGTCGGCCATGCTTGAAGCCACACTTTGTTTTCTGGTTAAGGGTATGCCACCTGATGACATACTATACTGCTGGGATTCAAGAAGGCAGGGTTTGGCACCGGTAAATATGCCGGTATTGGCGGTAAAATAGAGACAGTTGTCAAAAGCAAAATCGAAACGTGGCCGATGTAAGCTGAGGAAATACGATAATGAATCTGGAACGCCCTGATTTGAGCCAGGTATCGCCGGAAGTACAAGCCTACATTGAGGCGTTGGAAGCCCAAGTGGCGCAATTGGAAGGTGGTAATAAACGGCCGTCGCCAACTTCGGTTGAACCCAGCGAACCACCGACAACGATCAATGTCGTCACCATCAGCCGGGATGGGAAGATTAAACGGACACCGCGCCATTTATACGGCCGTCAACGGCGCGGCGGCATGGGGGTGTTTGATCTGGACACGGCCGAACCCGATGCCCCGGCCCTGCTCGCTGTAGCCGATGAAAGTGACACCTTGCTGCTGTTTTCCAACTACGGCCGTGCCTTCCGTCTGCCTCTAACCAAAATCAACGAAGTACCGGTTCGGGCACAGGGGCAGGCGTTGGCCGATTTGTTAACTTTCCAGATTCACGAACGGATTGTCGCCGCGCTACCCGCCAACCAAGATAAATACGTGGCTTTGGTCAGCCAGCGCGGTTGGGTGCGCCGTGTGCGCGATGGCTATCTTGGCGCCAGCATGCTCCAGGGAATGAGTTTCCACAATGTCAAAGAGGGCGGCTATCTGGTTGGCGCTTGCTGGACACCGGGCGATGGCGACTTGTTTATTGCGACAAAGCAAGGCAAGGCAATCCGGTTTATGGAGAGCCAGGTGCCCACGCGGGGCTGCCTGGGGCTGCGAGCGCAGGTGGATGATGAGGTGGTGGCAGTAGCTCCCGTTTCCCCCCACAGCGGCGTCTTCTTGATGAGCGATGACGGCAAAGGCACAATCCGATTAATGAATGGGTTTATGGCCAACAAAGCACCTGGCGCGGGCGGCAAAGTGGCCATGAAGACCGATAATCTCATCGGAGCGTTGGCCGTCAACGAAAGCGACGATATTCTGGCTATTTCCCGATTGGGAAAAATTATTCGTTTCCAGGCGGCAGAAGTGCCGCCTAAAGAAGGTGTGGTGCAGGGCGTAAACTGTATGACGCTGCGAGCCGATGAGGTAACAGCCGTTACCATCGCACCCCAGAGTGACCAATGAATGACACATTTGAATCTGGGGAAGATTATTTCGACCAGGAATTTTCTGGATTAGAATGGGTGCAGGAGGTGGTAACGGCCGTAACATTCGACGACTGCATCTTCAAAGATTGCCACCTAAGCGAAACCCACTTCCAACGCTGCACCTTCCGCAACTGCCAGTTCCAAAACTGCGATCTGAGCCTCATCGACATCGAATACTGCACCTTTCAGCGAACCAAGTTTCAAGATTGTAAGTTAATGGGCATCAATTGGGCCAAAGTCGAGCGGATTCAATGGCCCGAATTTCACACCTGTAATCTCAGTTACAACACCTTCATGGGGCTGGATTTGGAGCGGGCCATCATCACCAATTGCGTGGCCAAAGAAGCCTACTTTGACGAGTGTGATCTGACCGATGCCAACTGCACCCGCACCGATTTCAACGACAGCCGCTTTTTCCACACCAACCTGACCCGGGCCGATTTTACCGATGCCCGTAATTATTTTATTGCCGCCCACTTGAACACGCTCAAGAAAACAAAATTTGCCATGCCCGAAGCGCTGGCCTTGCTGCACGGCCTGGATATTATTTTGGATGATAACTCTGGGGGCTGAGCCTGCCGAAGCCTCTTTCGCCTTCGACAAGTTCAGACGACGGATAATTAAATAAAGGACGAATTATGTTAGAAAAAGCACAAGCCATTGCCAATGAATTAGTCCGTTTGCGCCGCGATATTCACCAACACCCGGAACTGGGATTTGAAGAGTTCCGCACCGCCGCTCTGGTAGTCGATACCTTAGCCGAATTGGGGATCGAAGCGCAGGCCGGAATCGGCCGCACCGGCGTGATGGCCCAAATCGGCAGTGGTAATGGCCCCACCATCGCCATACGCGCCGATATGGATGCGCTGCCCATCATCGAAAAAAACAACGTTGCTTACAAATCGCAAAATGAAGGCGTGATGCACGCCTGTGGTCACGACGCCCACACAGCCATTTTGCTGGGCGCCGCCCATTTGCTGAAGCAAAGTCTGGCCGAAGACAATTGGCAGGGTAATGTTCGCTTTTTGTTCCAGCCTTCCGAAGAGGCATTCGACGCCAATGGTATCAGTGGGGCAACAGCGATGATAGACGATCAGGCATTGGCCGATGTTGATGCCGTGATTGCGCTCCACGTTTGGTCAAACGCACCTTCGGGTGAATTCCATTTTCAGGATGGGTACAGCCTGGCCGCCGTAGACCAGTTCAAGGCCTGGATCCGTGGTGAAGGTGGGCACGGCGCTTATCCGCATACCGGAAGCGACCCATTATTTATGCTGGCGCCAATTCTGAGCGCACTTTATGCCATCCCGTCGCGTTGGATCAACCCGCTGCGCCCATCAGTGGTCAGCCTGGGACAGATTAGCGGCGGTACCGTTTCTAACGTGATTCCGAAGGAAGTTTTTCTCCAGGGCACGATTCGATCCCATCAGGAAGATGTGCGGCAGCAGTTGTGGGTCGAACTGGAGCGGGCACTCAAATTGAGTGAGACGCTGGGCGGCAGTTATGAATTGCAAATTATCAAAGGATATCCATCGCTTTTCAATGATGAAACGGTCAATGATTGGATGCGGGATGTGGCGCGGGATTTTGTGGGGGAAACGGCCGTAACCGATGCCGAATTTGGCATGGGCGCCGAAGATTTTGCCTACATGACCCAACAAGCCAAAGGGGCCATGTTCATGCTGGGCGCAGCTACGCCCGATGGCATCACTCGCCACCACCACACCGAAACCTTCGACATTGACGAGCGCGTTTTGCCCCTGGGGGTTGCCGTCCTGGCCGAAACGGCCCGCCGCTTTGTGACGGGCAAATTAGGTTAAGTGCCCATTCGCCAATATGTTCATGGATTGAATGGCACACGCCCTTCCTTTCCCCGCGAATACGTTACCACTGTACAATAGACTCTGCCTGCTGGATACACTAAACTAACTAATTGTAGTGTAAACACAAAAAGACAAGAGTATTGATTGTTGGAGCCAATGATACGGTTACCCCCGATTCACGTCACGAAATTCATATTCATATTCCTCTGTTTGCCCTTCCTTTTCAGCGGACAGCCCACCCTGGCTCAAAGCGATGGAGGGATACCTCAGGCCGTCCGCTTTTCCCATCTCACCATCGAGCAAGGACTCTCCGAGAGTACCGTTACCGCCATTGCCCAGGATGAACGCGGCTTTCTCTGGTTTGGCACCCAAAACGGGTTGGACCGCTACGACGGCTCCACCATTAAAGAGTTCAGCGGCGTGGCGCAGTTGCCCAGCAACAACATCCGCGCCCTGCTGGCCGACGGGGAACAGTTGTGGCTGGGCACCTGGGGCGGCGGGCTGATCCGTCTGGATTTGCCTACAGGGGATTTCACCACCTTTTCAACCACCGCCACAGCCGACGAGCAAAGGCCGGGCAGCGACTTTATCCGCGCCATCCACCGCGATACCCAGGGCACCATTTGGGTGGGCAGCAACAACGGGCTGGACCGCCTGAACGCTACCCAAACCGCTTTTACCCATTACGCCCTCCCTGAAACCGATTTGCAAACCGTATACACCGTAGCTGAAGACCCGACGGGCAACCTGTGGCTGGGAACGGACGCGGGCGTTTTTCAACTGGCCGCCGGGTCATCCGATATCCACGCCGGTCCGATCCTACCTACAGACTCCCTGGTCAACACTTTGTGGTTGGATGAGCCGCGCCACCAACTTTGGGTCGGAACAAGAGGCAATGGTTTGTATCGTCTTGATCTTGCCAACGAGCACGTCTCGCCATACCGCCACGACCCCGCTAATCCCGACAGCCTGAGCGCCGATACGGTTGGCACCCTGCTCAGCGACCGGCCTGACCGGCTGTGGGTGGGCACCGAAAACGGAGTAGATTTGCTGAATTTGGCCGATCCCGTTGCCTTCCGCCACCTTACCCACGATGACGACGACCCGACCAGTATCGCCGATGGACTGGTTATTGCCATGTTTCAGGACAATAGCGGCGGTATTTGGCTAAGCACCTGGGCCTCGGGCCTCTCCCACTATCATCCGGCCCGCTTCAAATTCCCCGCCGCCGTGCCCCTGTCGTCCTTTCCCGTCTCGTTTGCGCCGGGGGCGGATAACACCCTCTGGGTGGGCACCTTTGAGCAAGGGCTGGTGCAGCTTGATAGCGACTACCGGCAAATTGCCGCCTACCAACATCATGAAAACGACCCCACCAGCCTGCCCCACAACGCGGTGATGGCCCTGCTGCAAGACCGCCAAAACAGGCTGTGGGTGGGCACCCTGGGCGGTTTGTGCCGCCTCAATGCCGATAACACCTGGCAACATTACCCTGCCGTCAACGGGCTTGTCCGCTCCCTGTTTGAAGATGATGACGGCATCATTTGGGTGGGCACGATGGATGGACTGCTACGTCTTGACCCGGCCAAT
>JBNKZT010000044.1:0-25182 GCA_050301775.1 Promineifilaceae bacterium (SeqCode) | reverse complement strand
TGGTCATTAACTGAAAATTTCTGTCGAGACGAAAAGTTGAACTTTTGGTCTTGAAAGGCTTTTTTCGGAAGAGTCATTTGTAAATGATTCCTTAATTGAGCGCTTGAATAAAATAATAATGGTAATTACTAACCAAGATTGAACCAGGGGCAGGACAACCGGGGCGAATTTTTGCTAAACGGACGGCCGGGTTACCGGTTGTCTCGCTCGTGTTGGCGGGGAAGAGGTCGAGACGGCGCGGTGAGGAGGCCAATCGCTGTGGCCAGCGCCAATCCGCGCCGTCTCGCCCCTACGATAGGGGTGGGGGGTGGTTATTGTTTGTGGGCGTTAATTGTCATCGTGCCTTCACCCACGAGAACCTCTTGCAGTGTGTAATTGGCCGGTAAATTGCCCATCGCATCGTTGAGGGTGCTGTTGAGCGTGGCCTGAGAGGTGGAGAGCAGGGCGGCGGGGACGTTGATGCTGCCCAGGCTGGCGCTGACGACTTCAAATTGCAGGATGCCGTTGGCGACGTAGGGACGGAAGGTGGCGGTTAGTTGGGCGGTGATGGGTGTGGTGATGTTCCCGGCCAGGACGATGTTGCCGTCGGTGAAGGTAACGGCCGTTCCCTGCAAAACCTGTTCCTGTCCGGCTTGTTCGGCGGCGGCCTGTTTCATCTGGATGGCTTCGTTCATCTCGGCATCGGTGAGGGTGATGGTGATATTGCCGTTGGCGTCGGGCTGGGCGTTGGCGAATTTCTGGCGCAGGCTGCTGCTTTCGGGAAGTTCGACATCGCTGTTGGCCAGGGAGGTGGCGGCAGCTACGGCCGTTGCCTCTAAACTTTGTACCTGTTCACTGCTGGCGGCTTGTTGGGCGATGATAACGGCCGTGGCCGCGGCATCGGCGGCTTTGGTGGCAGCGTCGGCGGCCTGACCGGCCAATTCATCCACGTTGGGCACACTGACGCCGCCGCAGGCCAGCGCCGGCAAAATGAGTAAAGTTATCAAAATGAATAAAAATAGTTTGTTGTCTTTCATGGTTGTCTCCAGGTTGTTATGCGTTATTTGATCATGCGTCATAGTATCATGCGGGTTAGTTGACGCATGACGGATGACGAATGATAAACATATGCTTGACCCACGATCTATCCTCGTGTAGCATTCAAGGAAATCATGATGATGCTGTAAATGGATGTTTCAGAGCGTCATTATAAGTGATTTAGGGCAGACTCTGACCGAAAATTCAGTGAATTTTTGAAAAACCACACCAATCATTAAGAAGCCAATGACTGTCTTTTTCCTGTAGTTGGCAAGTTCCTACCTAACCAATTTGATGAAAACTTCAACTTTTACCGGTATCCTGCTGATGTTTGTGATGTTGTTGGTGGTCGCTGCGGCCGCCTTTTTTTTCCTCTTTTCACGCCAGCAGCGGCTGGTGGAACAGACGGCGACGTTAACGGCCGTATCCGACACCCAACGCCAGGATTTAGCCGAGACAGGACTGGCCCTGACCGCAGCCGAAAGCACGCGGGAAGCGACGACGGCCGCGTTGGCGACGGCCCAGGCCAACGAGATTGCTTTGGAGGGGCAGTTGGTGCAGAGCGATGAGGAAACGGCCGTTCTCCAATCGCAAAATGACGAATTAGCCGGTCAGTTAGCCAATGCCACCGACAGTCTGGCGGCGCTGGAAATTGAAATCGAGACGATGAAGGGCCAGTTTCCCTTTGTCAAAATCGTGTCGCCGGTGGAAAACGATATTTTGCCGCCGGGGGAACCGGTTGACCTGCTGGTGGTTGCTTATGATCCGGTGGGGGTAACGGCCGTGAACCTGACCCTCGATGGTAAAACAACCGACCTGGACGGTAACGATGAGCCATTTTTTGTCCATCAGCAAAACTGGCAGCCAACGGGGACGGGTGAGCATACCATCAGCGTGATGGCTATTAACACGGCCGGTGAAGCGACTGATCCGCAGGAAATTACGTTCCAGTTGATTGATATTGATGTGTTGAATGCGCAAATTCGGGAAGGGATAGAAACGGCCGTTATCGAACTGTCCGGATTATCCCCGCTGGAACCCATTGAGCCGACTCTGCTGACCCGTGACCAGTTAGGCACGCGTATTGAGACTGATTTTGCCGAAGCAGTCAGTTCAGAAGAGGCCCAGCGCGACGTTTTAACCCTCAGTGCTTTCGATTTTGTCACCGCTGATTATGATTTGTATGGTGACCTGGTTGACCTTTATAGTGAGGGCGTGCTGGGTTTTTACGATGCGGACACGGCCGAATTTGTCGTAGTCAGCGATGATGAAGCGCTGAGTTTCAATGAGCAGTTGACCCATGCCCATGAATTTGTCCACGCGTTGCAAGACCATAACTATGATCTGGCGCGGCTTGACGATCCCAATCTGGATTCGGATGCGGCGGCTGCTTTCAGGGCTTTGGTTGAAGGACATGCCTCTTTGATTGAGGGATTATATCTGCTTGACAGTGATATGCCGGCGGATGCCGTAAATGATATTGTGCAAGAAGCAGAAACGGGCAGCGAGCAGTTGGCTGATTTTCCGGCATTTTTGATCAACGATATTTCTTTCCCTTACACGGCCGGTCTTGAATTTATCCTGGCCCTTTACCGGCAGAATGGATTGGCGGCGATTGATGATGCCTGGCATAACTTGCCCCAATCGACGGAACAAATTTTGCATCCGGCGCAATATTTAGCCGGTGATGCGCCGCAAATTGTTACGCTGCCGCCGCTCACGGCCACGCTCGGAGCTGGCTGGGTACTGCTGGATGAGGACACGTTTGGCGAGTTTTATTTGCGGCAATATTTGAGCCAGCAGCTAGACGCGGACAGCGTTGAGTTGGCGGCGGCCGGCTGGGGGGGGGATCGGTATGCGGTTTATGGGCGTGAATCCGATGAAACACTGGTGATGGTTTTGCGCCTGGCCTGGGATTCGGCGCAGGACCGGGCGGAGTTTGACGCTATTTATCCACAGTATGCGGCTTATTTATTCGCCACGATGGACGAGACACAAACGAATGGTCTGAATTGTATTTCTGGCCCGGCTGATTTGATTTGTCTGGGACAAGTTGGGGCTGATTCATTGGTTGTGCGGGCGCCGGATGTGGCAACGGCCGTACGTATCTTCAAACAGTTTTCGTAAGGAGTGCTGGGTGACAGTAGCGGGTAGTGTTGGCATGGGGCTGGTTTGGGGATGGCTCCTGGTTCTGATTTGGCGGGATGTGCCGGGGAAACGGCCGTTGCGCCATTTCCTGGCCACTCTATTAGCGACTATCTTGCTCATTGTGTTGGTTGCCTGGCTGACGGATTGGATTCATGGGTCGGTTTTTATGGGAACGGCCGTGTTCTCATTCACCCTGCACCTGGCCTGGCGTACCAAATTACGTAACGAAACTGAACATTGAGTTAACTAACCGCAGAGGGCGCAAAGGGCGCAGAGAATAGAAAAAACTAGAGAAAAACTCCGCGTTCTCCGCGCTCTCGGCGGTAAAAAAGACCCTTTTTCAGATGACTCAACATTTGTGATTCAATAGTTGGAGGAACAAAATTATGCCTGACGTACAAACTGCATCTACGATTCAATTATGGGGGGCCGCCGGTTTTGGTTTTGTTGTTGGCTGGTTTGTCTATTACATCAACCGTTACCGCAAAGGCGATGTCCAGTTCAGCGACATCACCACCCTCATCGGCATCCTGGGTGGCGGTGCGATTATGGCCTTGTTTAAGGCGGAAACCGATTTATTTGGCGCTTATGGCATTGGCTTGTTTGTCGGCTTTTTTGGCTACTTCCTCTTTTTGACCTTGTGGGTAAGCCTTTCCAAGAATTTCACCGTTGATTGGTTCCTGGACGGCCGTCGCAAAAAACCCACGGCTGGCTTTGAGATTCCCAACGAAATCCGGCAAACGACCTCGGCGATGGCCCTGTCGGACGAAGAAAACAACAGGTTTAACGACTGATGGACTGGCTGGATGAAGTCAAACAAGTACTCAAACGCATCGCGGAAGACGAAACCTTCCGTGAGGTGTTCTTCCGCGATCCGGAAGCGGCGCTGGCCGATCAATCCTTGTCCGATCGTGCCCGCCGTTATTTAACCAGTCGAGTAAATGCCGCCAATTTTGCCGATGAATTCGATAGATTCTTCCCCCAAGAAGGGATGATTGATCGCGGCGGCGAGACAACAAAAGATGAATCGGGTCCAACCTCAGAAGGATTGGATGATGGTGTACCGCCGGAACGCATTGTCAGCACCGGCTTTGCCACAGAAACACAGCCGGCCCAACCGCTGGCCGGCGAGATGCCGCTGGTTCCCAATGCGGACTATTTGTTTTGGTTTGAAGTGGGCGAACGGGTTGAAGGCAGTATTGAAGCGGTTGATGTGGACCTGCCGATAGATAAACTGCCCCCGGAAGCCCGGCTGCACGTAGTTCTGTTTGGGTTTGACGGGGAATTAATCTTGACTCCCGGTGCGGATGTGGGGCAAATAAAAATTCAGCCGGATGGCACGGTTCGAGTAACAAAGCCTGCGGCACGGCCGGGTGTTTTGGCGGGCGATGAATTGATGACCCGCCGCCTCTTTTTCCCGGTTCGTACACCTGCCCAAGCCGGAATGCACCGTTTGCGCTGCAATATTTATTACCAGCAAACGTTGGTGCAGTCCCGCCTGGTGACGGTGCAGGTGATGTCCAGCCCGGTGCGGCAGGCTGAGCCGGCTTTGTTATCGGAAGTGGATTACACGCTTTCCAAGATGTTGAACGGGCATCAATTGGCAGGAATGGGAACCAATTTATTGAGCGTGATGCTCAATGATAACGGCAATGGCACGCACGGCTTCCGCTTTTTTGGCGAAAACGAATTTAAGAATGATGCCGCGATGGGCGAGGGGGAACTGGCCGATTTGATTCAGTCGGCGCGCGGGGCGCTGCGCAAAGCGGCCTGGGGGGATGAAAATGCGTATAACGGTCAGCCTTACCGCTATCACGGCCCTTTCAACCTGGATCGGTTAACGGATGATTTGGTACTATTTGCGATTCGCGGCTATTCGTTTTATGACGCGCTCATCAACAAGCTGGCCGGTGACTCCGACAAGGCGTGGGATTTGCAGAATTTGATGGTTAAACCAGGGCAGGTGCAAATCGCCACAAAAGAATCAGTCAATATGCTGGTTCCGGCGGCGATGTTTTATGATTATCCGCTGGATACCGGCCTGCCAACGGCCGATTATTCGTTGTGCCCGGCTTTTTTGACTGCTTTGAAACAAAATGCTCCCCTGGAAGAAACGGACTGCTTCAAGGGTGAATGTCCCTCGCATGGTCAGGATTCGGTTGTTTGTCCCAGTGGGTTCTGGGGGTATCGGCACAGTTTAGGGCTGCCAATTTCTGTTGCCACGGCGCCGGATGCGCCAACAACGATTCCGGTACAGGGGAAGGCTAAAATTGCGGTTAATGTTTCTACGGACCCCAATTTTCGGCAACGGCCGTTGCACGAACGTAACTTGCAGGAAATGGGTTTGGGCTGGGAATATGCCGATGACCGTGAAAAAGCGCTGGCCTTGATGAAGAAAACTGAATCCCAGGTGGTTTATTTTTACTGTCATGGCGGTTTGAGCAAGACTAAACCATTTTTAAGTGTCGGTCCGCCGACGGGGCCGCGCATCAATCGGGATAATTTACGCAATGAACGGATACGCTGGCAGAAGGTACGGCCGTTAGTGTTCATCAATGGTTGTCATACCACCGCCTTAACGCCGGAACACGCCATCAACTTTGTCTCTGGTTTTGTGGAAGTATCGCATGCCGCCGGTGTGATTGGCACCGAAATTACCATTTACGAACCGATTGCCGTTGCTTTTGCCGAGGCTTGTTTGTACCGGTTTTTGCTTAGTCGGCAAACGATTGGGGATGCTGTGCGCGGGGCACGCTTGAGCATGCTGAAGGAAGGCAACCCGTTGGGGCTGGTTTACATCCCTTATGTGATGGCCGGCTTAAAATTGGCTGGTTAAGGCAAGCGCAGTTTGTAACTACTAAACCCTTCGGAGGTTGGGCTTTTCGAAGCCCGTATTGCCTTCGACAAGCTCAGGCAACGGCCTTAGGGTTCAATCGTAAATAACTTAGGTGTTTCGGGTATGGCAATTCCCGAAACAGGCCATTCAAAAATGGGAAGTTAAAAACGAATGCACCCTTAGCAGTTATAACGAATCCTAAAGGTTAGTCGCCTGTTTTGGCTACCACGCGGTTCCAAATGACTTCGGCCATCCGGTTGATGACAGTTGTGATCGGCGATTGGGCCGAGGTTGAAACGAGCGGCGTGGATTGGACCATTGCCTTGTATTGAAGGGAGTCGTAGGCGATTTTGAAAGGGATACGGCCGTTAACACCCCGCTCAACGGCGGCTTCCGGCAATTGGGCCTTTTCCGTGACTTGATTGAGGATGAACGATTTTTGTCTTATCTTAATGCCGGCATTGGCCAGGACGCGCTCTGTCTGAACGGCCGTTCTTACTGAAACAACATCAGGTGTGACAACATGCAATCCCACATCGGCTTCTTCCAAAGTTGCCCACATGGCCGGGTTTAAACATGCCGGTAAATCCACCACGGTAAAAATCATGTTTTCGCGTAAAATCTTGAGAATGTGTTGGGCCAGTTCTAAAGACGGTTTATCGGGAGATAGGGGTAGTGTGGGTGCTGTCAAGACCCTCAGTCCTGTCGGATGAAGCGCTAGATTCTCTTTGAGCGTTGGCCATGTTAACGAATCATCCAGTGCCAATTCGCCCCAATCGGATTGGGGTTTCAGGTTAAGATGGTAAATGGTTTGGCTGACAGAGGGGGAGAAATCAACCAGACAGACTTCCTGGCTGCTTGCTTTACGCAGTGCCGCTGCCAGGTTTGCCGCCAGTGTTGTTTTCCCAACGCCGCCCCGCAGACCAAACAATGTCAAAATCATCCCCTTAACAGAATGCATATCCGTTTTGGGCGCTGTTTTCATTGTGAGAAGTTTATCTACCTGTTCTATCAATTCCTGGGATGTGACCGGTTTGCTGAGATAACCATCTGCGCCGCTGCGCAGAGCGGTGTCGCGGTCAACATCTTGCGAACGAGCGGTAAGAACCAGAACGGGTAAATTTTCCAATTCTTTGGTAGCGCGTATTTGCCGCGTAAGATCATGCCCGCTCATATTGGGCATCATCACATCCACAACGAGTAGGTCGGGTTTGTCGGCCTTAAGTTTTTCCAGACCTTCTTCTGGTTTATGAATTAATGTAATGCTATGGCCGCCTCGTTCCAGCATGAGGCCAACCATGTGTAATAGCTGCTGATCGTCGTCAATTACAAAAATCTTGGCCAAAATACCGCCTCCTTCCAACAAACCAAACAGGAAATTCGATGATGCCGGTCTTTAATCCAAAGAAAAGTAGACAAAATTCATAAAAGCGTCTGGGAATAGAATCGGTTTTAACAGCGTTGGTGGTATGGTTATTTGATGAGCAGGTAAAAGCCCGCTTTTTAACTTTCGTTGAATCCCATACAGAATAGACCAATACGCTCTTTGCTTACCATAATCAAATCGCCGCTGTAGGCAATTTCGGGATAAAGTGAAGCGGATGCTCTCGCTGCAAATACCAACAGATAGTTACCTGTTGATTTTACCATAATATCACGGGGTGTCGCTTTGCCTTCATGAATGATTTCGCCGACAATTTCAAAGGAGGGGACGGTTAAAAAGGCCGAAACAGGGCGACCACGCGTAAAAATGGAACGGCCGTGCTGCGTGCCCACCGGAATGCCTACCCGTCTATCTTGCAAAACAATAAAGTTGATATTGTCTTTGCGGAATTCGGCGACGTTGTAACTGGTAACGATTTCTCCTGGCTGATTGATGCGGGAAATGTAAGCGCTTTGGATTTCCAGAAAACTGGAGTTGGGATTGGCCAATTCAGCATGAATGCCACCAACCCCGACCGTTGTCTGACCGGTTACACGGTAAGCATCTGTAAATAAGTCCAGATTGATGGGAGTCCCTTTTCCAAGTGTCATGGTCGCCTTTCCTTCAGTTCTTGCGTTGTGTGGCAGATAAATGGGTCATGCCAACAGTCTGGCGCGGCGGAATTTATTCCATTCGTCCATGTTCCAGGCCCGACCAGGTTCTTCGCTGCTGCGAATAAATGCCTGGTCAATGGGTGTGTTGGAATAATCGCCGTTGGCCACTAATTGAGACAGCAAATCGGTGAATAGGTCACTCAGCGTTTGAACCCGGATCAGGTAGCCGTCATTTTCCAGGTTGGGAGCGGTTACGGCCGTTAACACCCGTGCATCAAATTCAGGCGGCAGCCAGGCTAACTTGAGCAGGGCTTGCATTTCGCGGTTACGCCAGGGCTGCCACTGCCGATTGTAAGCAAACAGCGCCTGTACCAGATAATGGTAGGCGGCTGACAACCGATCATGGGCAATAACTGGACCAAGTGTTTGCCAGATTTGCTGTGGTTTTTCATTGTTCAGGTGCTGATCCAGCCACACAATGGCTTGGTCTAGTCGTTCCAGGCGCAAATCGTCAGAGTAGGTGGTACGTTGGTCAATGAGCGATTTGACCGCTCCATCGGGATCGTAGGCGATCCAGCCCATGCTCAGTTCTGCTTTGCGGCCTTCCGGCCAGACAAAATCGGGATCGGACCACTGCTGCCAGTTGAGACGGGAAAAATCGACAGGAATGCCAGTAACTTGTTCGTTGAAAATGCTGTAGAAGGTGTCTTCATCAGGCTGCCAGATGGCTTCGGCGGGAACAATGTAATAATCAAAGGGATCGAGAAAGATGATGGCGTCGATATCGGATTGCGGGGTCATATGTCCGGTAGCCATACTGCCGATGGCGACAACACCTTTTACGGCCGTTTCGCCAACCAGGACATCTTCAATAAATTGCTGGAACTGCTTTCGTTTTTGATCTGTTTCTGGCGTCATTGTCCGATAATTCCTGAACACAACGGTTCAGTTTATTGACTGTAGTTTGTTATGTGCATGAGATTGGGTTCAAACCTAACCGGTCGCGGGTGTGTGGCGGTATTGTTTTGAGCTGCATCGGCAAAACGATTGAGTAAGTGGTTTAATTTTTGCAGGAAGCCGGCATCGTATTCCATATGACCACAGATATCACAACTGTAGGCTGGGGCGTTGGGAATAACCATGATTTTTCCGTTATACCAATGTACATAAGGCGAATAAGATAATTCATAATGACCGATGTGGCAATATTCACATGACATAGTTCGATTCTATCCCTGATTGGTTGCGGCAGCCTATTTTACCAGCGTGTCATAATGCGGAACGGCCGTCCACTCATCGGGCGGCCAGTAAACAATCATGGCTTTGCCAATGATGTTATCTTCCGGCAAAAAAGACCATGAGTGCGAGTCGCTGGAATTATTACGATTATCCCCTAGTACAAAAAAGCTTCCTTCTGGTACATCCCAGGCGCCTGTGTAATTTGGGGCGGCGGCTATATAAGGTTCTTCCAATACTATTTCATTTACCTTAACTTGTTGATTACGGATTTCGATATGGTCGCCAGGTGTGCCAATAATACGTTTGATTAAGTTGAGATCATTATTGGGGTGTTTGAAGACGATGACATCGCCGTGCTGCGGTTGGTCAAGGTAATAACTGACATTATTAATGATGAGATATTCTCCATCGTACAGCGTAGGGTTCATGCTGCTGCCATCAATGCGATAACGGCCGATTAAACTGTTGACCAAAAAAAAGATAAAAAAGGTCAACAGCAATGTTTCGACAATTTCACGGACGATTGCTTCAGTTGGCTGCCGGATTTCCGGCGGGGATACTGTTTCGGCTATACTCGTGTTTAATTGTGAATCCGACTCCATTAGAGTCATAGGTAATGATTCTCCCAGAGAATATCTTTATGTTTGGATTATAAACGAGCGAGATAGGCTGCGCAAACGGCTCTATAGTCCCAACCCGACCCAGTTCAATAGGATATTATTGCCATTTGGGGGATACGGCCGTTACACGCCATAAAATTAATGACCAAACCCCATAACTATTTTTTGGAACCGATGAACACGCTGACTCATTTGATAGGCGCTGTGGCCGCATTGGCGGGTACGATTTTTCTGGGCAGCTTAACCTGGGGACAGACCGGGAAATTCATTTCCGTACTCATTTATGGGGCAAGCATGATTGTCTTGTACACGTCCAGCAGCTTGCTGCATGGCATTAAAACAGACGATGAGAGGCGGATGTGGTTGAATCGTCTGGATCACGTCGCTATTTTTCTGCTTATTGCTGGGACTTACACGCCCATTGCCTACAATCTATTCCCGGCCCAAGCCAGTTGGCCGGCGCTGACATTCATTTGGCTGGCCGTGATTGCCGGGGCGTTGTACAAGCTGTTTAGCCCCCGAATTCATGGTTTGGTTAATGCGTCTATTTACGTTGTCCTGAGTTGGGGCAGCGCGGTGCCTTTGCTGCTTTCCACGAATTTGTTGACGATTATCCCGCTGGACGGTCTGGCATTTTTGCTGTTTGGCGGCCTAATTTACACGGTCGGGTTTTTCATCTACTACTTTCGCTGGCCCGATCCCTGGCCTGATTTCTTTGGCCACCATGAAATCTGGCATCTGTTTGTGCTGGGCGGCAGCCTGTGCCATTTTTTGTTCATCCTATTTTACGTCGTGCCCTAGCAGCTTGTTGGAAAAGTCCATAACAGGAATGTTTTGCCACTGATTAACACGGATTTGCACGGAAAACATAACCAAATTCGTGTCAATTCGTGTCAATTCGTGGCTAAAATTTCTTTCCCCGACAGCCTCCCAGTAGTTTTTCGGAGAAGTTAAGATAGGAGAAATTGGACGCTGATTAACGCAGATAAACACTGATTTTTGACCAACGGAAATCGGCGACTTTGTCCGGCTGGCCGAAGAAGTATTCTTCCAGGTATGGTTCAATTTCTAGCCGCCAGATCGCTTCTAGCTGGCTGTTGAGTTGGGGATGGAGGAAAAAAGTAGGGCCAATGTGGTAATGGGGATCGCCGATTTGGGCGTTCAGCCTTTGGAGCAGGGTGATGAGGGGAGCCGGGTCGAAGCCGGTGGTCTGGTGGAAATGGCGCAGCAGGTCGTAGTTGGGGGCCAGGTGGATGAAGGCGAAGCGGCGGCGCAGAGCATGGTCAACGAGGGCGATGGAGCGATCGGCGGTGTTCATTGTGCCCAAGATGCGCATGTTGGCCGGCAGACTGAATCGGCCGCCTCCGGCCAGCGGGATTTCCCGGCTGCGGTATTCGAGCAGGTACATTAGCTCGCCGAAGACGGCGGCCAGGTTGGCCCGGTTGATTTCGTCGATGATGAGGACGCAACGGCCGTTCCTTTCCCGCGCCTGTTCACAAAACTGCATCAACCGGCCGGGAACCATCTGGTAATGAATGGCGCCATCGCGGGTAAACGGCCGTATCCCCTGCACAAAATCCTCATAAGCATACGCCGGATGGAACTGGATTAACTCGCTAAACCCATCGCTGCCGCCAATGAGATGGCGGGCCAGCTTTTCAGCCAGAAACGTTTTGCCGGTTCCCGGCGGGCCGTAAAAGATGGCCTGTGCCTTGCGCTCAATCGCCTCTATCCAGTTTTGCAAATCAGATAAGGCAAAACTGGTTTCTTCGGCGCATTGGTTTAGAGAATAGGCCGGATTTTCTGGCGCCGGTCCAAAGGAAGGTTTGTGTTCCCTGATAAAAGTGTCGGCCGGGGCGATGGCGTAATCGATGGTTTCGTCCGGCTCGGTGGGGGGCACGTCTAGTTCGATTTGTCCCCTGCTGTCCAGGCGGCCTACCCGGCCTTTGCTCTCGCGGAAGCAGACCCAGATGAAGCTTTGCACATCAACCATATCCCGGACGCCGTAAATTCGCAGCGCCTGGAACAGCTCGGCGGCCATTTCCCGGACGATCTGGTAGATAACGGCCGTTGGCGGTGCGGTAACTGTCTCTGGCTGACCCATAAACTTGAGAAACCATTCGGCCGTATGCGGTTTGACGAACAGTTCGGTTTGGGGATGGGCGATGAACAGCAAGTAAGTTGGCAGCGGCCATTTGTTGGGCAGGTTGTGGGCGGTACAGTAGTCGGCGAACGTTTGCAGCCGATCCGGGCTGGGCCGGTCGCCGTGCAGCAGGTTGCGAATTTGGGTGCAGAAGGTGGGCGGGTCTAGGGTAGGATGGGTGAGAACGGCCGTGTCCCCCGATGAAGGCACCCGTCGCCACAACAAATTGTTATCCTGGCTCAGCTTAGTCAGCCGCTCCAGAAAAGTGTCATAATCAGCCTCAGCAATCAGGCGATCTAATTCTGGCCGGTTGAGCCAGACTTGCGCTTTTTTGACGGTTTCCTGTTTGTAGACAACCTCATCATCAACAAAACCAGGATGTTCAAAATCCGCCCAATCCGGGTAGCGGCGCTGCATCAGGCTGATTAAATCGGCTAATTTCCGCTCCAACTTCACATCTCCTACGCAGATTGCGGGGATTAAGGGATAAAAATTCAGGGAAATCTCCCAATTCCCACTTTGCATTTATTGTACAACGTGGATTTGTTCTGTAAACCGCTGATGCGTATCAGCCAGCAAGACAAGGGAAATAAATGCGGAATGTGGTTCCTTTGCCCAATTCACTTTCTATTTCAATTTGGCCTTCATGCAAAATGACAATTTCTTTGACAATAGTCAGCCCCAGGCCGGTACCGGGGATGTTGGATTGGCCGGTATTTTTACCCCGGTAAAAGCGCTCGAATATATGTTTTTCATCTTCACTGTCAATGCCCATGCCCGTATCTTTTACTTCCAGACAAACAGACGATTTATCTGCGGTATTATACGTATTCACTTCGATTTTCCCGGCAGGTGTGTAGTTAACGGCATTGGTCACCAACTGGGCGGCTACCTGAGATAATTGATTCGGTTCGCCCAACAACAGGGGCAAATCGGTTGACAAATGAGTGGTCAGGGATAGCCCCGACGATTCAGCGCGAGTCTGGTGGGCCACCACGATGGGTTCAACAACTTCAGTCAGATTAACCGGGACTATTTCGATTTTGGCCCGCTCAACATCCAGGCGAGATAGGCTTAACGTATCTTCAATTAGTCTGGTTAAACGGCCGTTTTCCTTACGGATAATTCCCATGTAGTGTGGCCGTCTTTCCGGGTTGCCTTGGTCAAACAAATCAAGGTAAAGGTTGATGTTGGTAATAGGGGTGCGCAGTTCGTGGGAGACATCGGAGATAAATTTTGTCTTGAGGCGGTCGAGTTCCTGGAGTTGTTCGTAGGCCAGGGAGAGGTCGTGGGTGCGCTGGGCGATACGCTGTTCTAACGTTTCCAGCAGCAGAGCGCGATCCAGGGCGCTGCCAGCTATTTCAGCAATGGTGGTCAGAATTTGGATCTCGTCGTGGGAAAACGGCCGTTTCCCCGCTACCCTTACGTGCATCACCCCAATAATCCGGGTTTGAGCATAAAGTGGTAAGCTGATGCAGCTGCTCAGTGTGCCAGCGGCTTCCCGGTTTTGTGGCAAAACATAGGCCATTGGATCGGAGAACAGATCGTCTGTCATATAGATATTGCCAGTGGTGACGACGTGTTGGCTAATGCTTTCGTGGGCTTCATAACGCTGGCCAATAAATGCTTCATCAAGTGGATACGCGCCGCGTGCTACCAAGCCGCCGTTTTTGGGGTCCACCAGGACAACTTTGCCGCGCACACCGGCAGTGATTTTAACGGCAAATGCTAATACTGTTGCTAATACGTCATCTACTGTTTGAACCTGGCGCAGGGCAGAAGTGACATTGTTGATGGTTTCCATCTCTTCAGCCCGGCGCTGGGCGTCCTGGTAGAGGATGGCGTTTTGAATGGCAACGGCCGTTTGCTCCGTTAATGTCTCTGTCAACTGTAAATGCTCTTCAGTAAAGAAACCGGCTTCCGCTTTATCCACCGAGAAAAAGCCAAACATGCCATCTCCAATTACCAGTGGAACGCCCAGCCAACTTTTCACATAGGATGTTTCCGGCTTTGTTTCCCAATTTGGTTCTTGCTCGGTATTTGCAATGAGTAGACCTTGCCGGGTGGTGAAGAGTGTTCTATAGGACCAGTTTTGGTTGGCGTCAAATGTGATTTTTCCTACTGTTTCGCCGTCTGTCCACTTTTCGTAACCTTTGTGGGCTTCCACATTGACGTAACCGTTTTGATTAATCCGCAAGATCATGGCGCTGTCGTAAGGAACAAGGCGGTAGAGAAAATCGAGTAAAGCTGATAGAACGGCGGGCAGGTTTAATTTAGCGGTGAAGGCTTCATGGGCAGCGCGAAGGGTTTCGGCAACTTTTCGCTCTTTTTGTTCCCTTTCATAAAGCCTGGCATTTTCAATTGTAATGGCCGCTTGATTGGCGAAAGCCAGGGCGAGTACGGCTTCGTTGGGACCGTAGCTGCCCGTCTGCCGGCTGTCAATGGTCAGGTAGCCCAGGACCTTGTCTCGGACGATGAGCGGTACACCTAACCAGCCTTTCGTGTAGTTTGTATCTATCCATCCTTGAAAAGCTGGTTCTTCTTGCGCATCCTCCAGGAAAACAGGTTTCTTTTTGCGCGTCATTTCCGCTAACAAATCGTCTTGGGCCGGAAAAAGTTGGCCAACTGCGCTGTCATTGTTGGGTAATCCCCGGCAGGCCATAATGCAAGCATAGTCCCCTTGGAACATGAAGATGGTGGCGCTGTCGTAGGCGATGACTTTTTCTAATTGCAGCAGGATCAGGTTGAGCAGGTGGTTTAAGTCAAGCGTGGAGGTGAGAACGGCCGTTGCTTCTCGTAACGTCTCGGCCTCTTTCCGCCGCGATTGTTCCAAAGATAACAACTGGATTTTTTTAATCGCCGTCGCCAACTGGCCGGCAATCGTTACTAAAAGCTGCTCATCCTGAACCGTGTAGGCGTCATATTCGCAGCTTTCAGTATTAATCACACCAATAATTTTGTCATCGGCCCGCAGTGGTACGCACAATTCCGATCGTGTTTCGGGCGTAATTGGCCAGTAATCAGGGTATTGGGTTACGTCGCCCAGCCGTAGTGGTTTGCCAGTTGCAGCAACCTGGCCAACGACACCTTGATTCAAAGGAGTTTCAGGTTGGACGATGCGATCTTTCCGATAGTACGAATCATGCGATTTTAAGATATTTGCTTTTTCATCTACCAAATAAACCCCAAAGTTATCGGGATAAAATCTTGTCCGGATAATGTCTGTAGACCGGCTGATGAGGTCGTCTTCATTTTGAGCTTCAGCGCCGGCAACTGCAATGTCGTTCAAAACGGCCAATTCATCAATTTGCCGTTTCATGGCATCGTTAAATTTGATTTTCGCAATTGCCAGGGCAATCTGGGTAGCGGCCTGTTCGGCCCGGTTAATCTCATCAGCCACGAAATGATGCGGCTGATTGAAGAGAAGTAAGGCCGCGCCTAATTTTTCATTGGCAGCAATAAAGGGTAGGGCCAATACCGATTTCACGTTGGGGAATAAATCGGCTAAACGTTTGCTAATATGGGGGGTATCAAAGGGGTTTTCAATGGGTACGGCACGACCCATTTTTAATACGGACTGGGTCATGGTCGTTTCGCCCGATTCAATCTTGATGGAATGAAAGATATCCTTGAAAACACCGGACGCAGCGCCGGGTATGGTACGCTGGCTGGCTTCATCCCATAAGGTGATGTGGCAGGCATCGGCATGTATCAGTTCGCCCATTTTATCGGCTAATAACTGCAAGAGATCTAGCAGGTCCAGGGCGCTGACAGCGGCCTGGGTGATGTCGTTTAGTATCTGAAGGTAATGTTCGCGCTGCTGGTCTTTGGTGATGTCGCGCAGGGTGATGATACGGCCGTTTACCTGTTCATCGCTGCCGTAAATGGTTGACAATCGCCAATCATAAAATCGTTTTTCCTGGCCGTCAGTTGAAAATATGGTTTGGGCATTGGCAGCCTCCCGGTATTTTTCCAGGGGTTCGGCAGCGGCCGGGAATAGTTCGGGTAACGGCCGTCCCACCCCGGCTCCCCCCAAAAGCGCTTTTGCCGCCGGATTGAGCGACACAATCGTGTCCTGAACATTCAAAACCAGAACGCCATCCGGTAAATTATCAAACAGGGTAGACTGGACCAGTGGCAGCACGTTCCACAGGCGAAAACGATGAAATCCCCAATACATAAATAGCCCGGCCAAGATGAACGTGAATGGTGTTGGGTCCATAGGCTTAACGGGATTGATGCCGCTGACAAACATAACATTGCCGATCAAGGGAAACAGGGCACCGAAGAGAAGTGTCATAATTTGACCGGGATCGGGTGTCAATAATTTGTTTAGCGTTCTAATAAGCAATATCGTCCCAGTTAAAACCAATAAATATGAATAAACTATAAATATCCAACTCCATGCACCAAATGTAAAAGTTAAAAAGCGGTTGCTGGCATCAGCATAAACTGATTTCCAGATGTAGTGATGGGTATCATTCGACCAGGTCAGCAGGATGGTAATGATCGGTATAATTGATAATAGAATTAAATTTCGCCGGGTTAAATATTTTTGACGATAGGTGTATTGCAAAATGAAGATTAGCCAGGCGACAGGGATGATGCTGGTTCCTATATATCCCATATTTACCCAGAAAATTTTCGATTCCATGACTGTGTGGTTAATCACCAATGCATAAGAGATGGACCATTCAACTGTGGCAAGCATAACGAGCGTGAATGGCAAGGGGTTGGCTAAATTGCGGTTCTGCCAGGCGAAATAAATCAAAATGCATGAAATAATCGAACCAGCGAATAATGGAATTGTGAATGCAGAAAAGGACATAGTGAATTAATGGGTTTTCGTTTGTGAATGTAGCGTTAATTGTAACACGGCCGTTCCCCACATAATCACTGAGTCTGATAGGACTTTAGTGCTATCAACAAAAAGGCCCCTCCAATCTAATAATGGGAGGGGCCTTTTTGAAGAAATGGACTGATAAGTTATCGTGTTTGTAAAAAGGCAACCAATTCAGCCAAAGGCATTTGTTGCCGTTCCTCTTCACTTCGCTTTTTCACTTCCACGTTGCCCTGCGCCAGACTGCGGGCGCCCACCGTCACCCGCCAGGGAATACCTATCAGGTCGGCATCATTAAATTTTACCCCTGGGCTGGCATCACGGTCATCATATAGAACCTCAAACCCTGCCTTCTGCAAGACAGAATAGAGCGTTTCCGCCGTTTGGTACACATCATGTCCTTTCCCAATGTGCATCAAATGAACATGGAACGGGGCTACGCTTTCCGGCCAGATGATACCATGATCATCGTGATGTTTTTCCACGATTGTGGCCATCAATCGATCTAGGCCGATTCCGTATGACCCCATGTAGATGAGCTGCGGTTGGCCTTTTTCATCCAGGTAAGTGGCATTGGTTGCTTTGCTGTAGCGTGTGCCCAGCTTAAAACAGTGACCGGCCTCGATAGCCCGTCGGGCTTCGATACGGCCGCCGCACAGAGCGCATTGGTGGCCCGTATCAGCCTGGGCAATATCGGCCATCTGGCTGACGGCAAAATCACGCGGATAGTTGGCTCCGGTAAAGTGGTAGCCGTTATCATTAGCCCCCACTACAAAATTACCGCCTGCTTCTAGCGACGTGTCGGCAATGACAAATACGCCGGAAGAAGCCATATCTTTGGCGACTTGCAGGCCAATGGGTGATGCGTAGCCTGGCGAAGCGCCAGTGGCTTTAATTTCATTATCATCTGCAGCGCGGATTGTGCCACCGCCCAGGGCGTTGATGAGCTTGACTTCGTTAATGTCCAGATCGCCGCGCACCAGGACAAAAATGAAACGGCCGTTTTGCTCTGTTTCGCCCGCCGGAGTCCACCAGTAAAAGACAGCTTTACCCGCCTGATTCGTCGGTACACCGATGAAATCGGCCACATCGGCAATCGTCTTGCAGTCCGGGGTGGCGACTTTGACAAGTTCGTCTAGTTGATAGGGTTTTTCACCTTCGCGCACAAAAACGGCCGCTTCCACGTTGGCCGCATAATCACAGTTGTTACAGGCAATAAATGTATCTTCGCCAGACTCGTGGGGCACGACAAATTCATGGGAACTTTTACCGCCCATAGCGCCCACGTCGGCGTTGATAGCCCGTGCCGGTGTGCCGCAGCGCTCAAAAATATTGTGATACGCTTGCAGCATCGAA
Organism: Promineifilaceae bacterium (SeqCode); assembly: GCA_050301775.1. Lineage (GTDB taxonomy): Bacteria > Chloroflexota > Anaerolineae > Promineifilales > Promineifilaceae > JACKCC01. The sequence continues at coordinate 6,946 of JBNKZT010000044.1, read as the reverse complement.
GGATAATATTTGTCCAACGCTTCTTCGCTGGTATCCAATGTGTAGGCATCCTTCATGATGAATTCGCGCAAACGCATCAAGCCGCCGCGGGCACGTGGTTCGTTACGGAACTTTTTGCTGATGTGGTACACCATGCGCGGCAGATCGCGGTAACTTTCAATCTCGCGCAGGGCCAGATCGACGACAATCTCTTCATGGGTGGCCGACAGCGCATATTCCCGGTTGCCGCTTGTTTTGAATTTGAACAGTACGTCCACCGTGTCCCACCGGCCGGTAGCCTGCCATAGTGCTGCCGGGTGCAAATTGGGCATCCACATTTCCTGGCCATTGATCGCATCCATTTCCTCGGAGAGGATGTTCCATATTTTGCGGATGACCCGGTAGCCAAAGGGCATGAAGGTGTAAACGCCGGCGCCGGCCGGACGGATAAAGTTGCCACGAATTAAAAGTTGGTGGCTGATCATCTCGGCATCAGCCGGTGCTTCACGTAATGTTTTGCCAAAAGAGTTTGAAAGGCGCATGGTTTAGTCTCGCAGTTTTGTAGTTTTGTAGTCTTGCAGTCTCGTTGTCTGTTAGTCTTGTAGTCTCGTTGTTTTTTAGTCCGACCACATGACTACCAGACTATTTGACTGCCCGACTACTCGATAGAAGTATAACAGCGGGGAAAATTGGCGTCAAAACGGGTGTGAAACGGCCGTTCCCCTTAAAAAAATGGTGAATTTCCTGTAAAAAGCTTGCCAACCAGAGAAGATTGTTTTAATATCTCTCTTCGCCACGAGTGTGGCACTTGTCAGTTTCTGGGTTTTCTCTGACTACATAGCACTAAAAACCTGGGTAAAAATATATATTGATAATAAGGAAGGTAAAAATGGCTTTTAGTTTTACAAACTCCAAGGATCGTACTTATTTTTTGCATAAGCGTGATACCACGTTGAAGAACGGCCGTACCCAAACCATCTATTTCTTCGCGAAAGAAGTAAAAGACGGCGCTTTGGATGCAGTTCCCGAAGGTTACGTCGTTTCTGAAAGCAAGAACGGATTGCCTGTCCTCAAAAAAGGGTAATCTTTTAAGAAACTTGCAAAATATAGCCCCGGCATCATCGCTGGGGCTTTTTTGTTGCCTCCATGCAAAAAAGCCTGGCCTTTTCCCTGTTGTAACAGGTGTGAAAAGTTGAAAATGGCCATTGTTTACCGACAGGGATTAAAATCATCTTTTTTCTTGTCATTCGGTAACAGGCGTGATATAGTTTGCTTTCTGGCCCGCTGCTGCGGGCTTCTTTATGCTAAAAAGGTGCGGGCGTTGTTAAACACCTGCTTGTTGGAGTAAGACCATGTCTGATTTACTATTAAAAGCTTTTGATACAGAAGATAACGAAACCCTGCCACGGCTTCGCATTGGTGATAATGTGACAGTTCATTTACGCATTAATGTGGGTGAAAAGAATGAGCGTATCCAGTTGGTGCGCGGAATCGTCATTCGTTTGCGTAACAATGGTAATAACCGCAATTTTACAGTGCGTCGTATTGCCGCCAATGGGGTTGGGGTGGAGCGAACATTTTTGCTGCGTTCACCGCGTATTGACAAGATTGAAGTCCATCGTCATGCCCATGTACGACGCGCCCAGCTTTATTATTTGCGGGAACGTACCGGTAAGTCGGCTCGCCTGCGGGAAAAGCGAATTTATTAATTCGCAAGAATCTTGGTAGCAATGATGCTGTGTCGTTGCTGTTGAATTGAAATTGTTTTTTTGGGTGAAAGTCATCATGCTTTCACCCTTTTTGTTTACCAATCTACTTCACATTGGAGCGTTTTATGTTCTCGTTGACTCAGTCATCATCTGGAACACGGCCGTTAATCGGCATGACTACTTACCGCAAAATGGCGGACCAATCCCCACCTATTGAAATAATTGGGTTGATGCCCTCTTATATTGAATCCATCGTTGCCGCCGGTGGGCTGCCGGTTTTGATTCCATTGGGATTGGGCGAAGCCGAACTGACTGATATTTTAGCCAGGGTAGATGGGGTCTTGCTGCCCGGTGGTGGCGACATTGAACCCTCTGTTTACCGGGGTCGGGTGCATGATACGATGTATGGGATTGATCCGGATCGTGATCGTGTGGAACTGATGGTGGCGCGCCAGGTAGTGCGGTTGCAAAAACCGTTCCTGGCCATTTGCCGGGGGCACCAAATTTTGAATGTCGCCCTGGGCGGTACGTTGTGGGAGGATGTGCAGACGTTTATGCCGCAGGCCATCCGGCACGATAATTATCGCAAGCTCCCGCGCAATCATATTGCGCATTCGGTAACGGCCGTTCCCGATTCCCAGATTGTGCGTATGATGGGCAAAACCGAGATTGCTGTCAATAGTCTGCATCACCAGGGGCTGCGTAATTTGGCGCCGGAACTGCGGGCAACGGCCGTTGCCCCCGATGGTCTTGTCGAGGGGGCGGAAATCCCTGGTCATCCCTTTGCTGTTTCCGTCCAATGGCACCCGGAAAACCTGATTCATGATGATCCGGCTATGTTATCCTTGTTTAAGGGGTTGGTAGAAGCGGCCAGCCAAAATGGCTAATCATCAATCGCCAATCGTTGATCGTCCAGTCGCCGTTTTTGATTCAGGTGTGGGCGGTTTATCAGTCCTGCGCCATTTGCGGATACACTTGCCCGATGAGACTCTGTTTTACCTGGCCGACCAGGCCAATGTGCCTTACGGATCGCGTTCGCTGGCTGAAATTCGGGCCTTCAGTGAAGCCATTACCCGCTATTTACTGGAACTAAATGCCAAAATGATCGTTGTGGCCTGCAATACGGCTTCCGGTGCGGCGCTGACCCATTTGCGCCAGACTTTTCCCGGTGTGCCGTTTGTGGGCATGGAACCGGCCGTGAAACCGGCGGCCCAGCAAACGAAAAGCGGCAAAGTTGGTGTGTTGGCGACGACAGGGACGTTTGAGAGCCAGCGTTATGAAGCATTGATGGCCCGTTTTGCCCAGGGGGTTGCGGTTTTTGAAAATCCCTGCCGGGGTTTGGTGGACTTGATTGAGTCTGGCAATCTGGACGGTGCGGAAACGGAAACGCTGCTGCGAACCTGTGTGACGCCCATGTTAGCTGAGGGGATTGATACACTGGTGTTAGGCTGTACGCATTATCCGTTTGTACGGCCGTTACTGGAAAAAATCGTCGGCTCTGACGTGATGATTATTGATCCGGCGCCGGCCGTTGCCCGGCAAACAGTCCGGTTGCTGCGGCAAAATGAGCTTCTGGCTGATAGTCCGGCCCTCAATCCTGTTGTGGCGGTGACGACAGGTGAGGCGGCACAGCTAGATCGGTTTGCCCGGCGGGTATTAACTTTCCCAGTAAAAGTGGAAACGGCCGTGTGGCACAACGGTCAGCTTTTTACTACCCAATAACCTCACATAAAGTATAATCAAAAACAGCATGAGACGACAGAATCCGGCCCGGTGGCGGGCCATTGAGGCCCGGTTGGGTCGGGAAATGACGATTTGGCTGGCGACAGTGCGCGGTAACGGCCGTCCCCACCTCGTTCCCGTCTGGTATATCTGGCTGGACGAGAAAATTTATCTGGCCACTGGCTCCGACACCCAGAAATACACCAACATGTATCACAACCAAAACGTTGCCCTTTCCCTGCCCGATTCCGCCAGTGTCGTCATCATCGAAGGGGAAGCCCACGTAGCCGACCGGAAAACAGTTGATCGCCTGGCTGATTACTTCTACCACAAATATGAATGGGATTTTCGGTATGACGAAACGGCCGTGTGGCGGCTCATCGAAATCACACCCTATAAAATCCTGGCCTGGGGCGATGGCTACGAATCCGACGGCACCCGCATTTTGTGAAAAATTGGTGAGTAACAACGGAACAGTGCTGCAACAGCACCCATTTCTAACGAGAATCCAATTCAAATGAAGTATCCTCTCCTACGTGCGGTTAGATAAAAATCAATCGACACAGTTCATATTTGGGCAAATAGCAGCAACCTGTGTCCATCTGCAAGAATCTGTGTCCTAGTATATTGAAAATTGAAACCGACTTTTTTGAAAAGATATAACTGCTTGACTGAAAAATTCATATCTGCAAAGACACAAAGAACCTCTCCCAAATTGAAATCTCTGCGCTCTCTGGGTCTCCGCGGTAAAATTCTCAGCCAACCAACGAAAACGAGGAATTAACCAATGCGATTTGATCGATTTACCGAGCGTGCCCAAGATGCGGCTGCTCGTGCCTACGAAATCGTCCAACGATACCGGCATACACAAGTCGATACCGAACATCTCTTTCTGGCCCTGCTGGAACAAAAAGATGGGGCTGTTCCCCAATTATTGGGCGAATTAAATGTTGATGTGATAGCGATGCAAAGCCGCCTTGATGAAGAACTGCGGGCCAGCCCCAAAGTAGCCGTTTACGGTGGCGGTGTCGGCCAGATTTTTTACACGCCGCGCATTCGTACCGTGTTGGAACTGGCCCAGGGTGAAGCCAATCGGCTCAAAGATGAGTTTATTTCCACCGAACATATCTTCCTGTCTATCATGAGCGAGCGCAACACCGCATCGGCCCGCATTTTGCAGGAGTTTAGCGTTACCCGCGAACGGGTTATAACTGGTATTGAAGCTTTGCGTGGGGGCAAGAAAGTTACCGACCGGCAGGCTGAAAGCCGCTACCGTACTCTGGAGAAATACAGCCGTGACTTGACCAAATTGGGCCGCGAAGGCAAACTCGATCCCGTTATTGGTCGGGATGACGAGATTTTGCGTGTTGTCCAGGTGTTGAGCCGCCGCACGAAGAATAATCCGGTGCTGATTGGTGAAGCGGGTGTGGGCAAGACGGCCATCGTTGAAGGGCTGGCCCAAAAAATCATCACCAGCGACGTGCCGGAGAATTTGCTGAACAAAAAAGTTGTTTCCCTTGATTTAGGGGCGATGATTGCCGGCAGTCGATTCCGGGGCGAATTTGAAGAACGGCTGAAGGCGGCCATGAACGAAATCGAGCAGGCTCAGGGTGAAATCATCCTGTTCATTGATGAGCTGCACACCGTTGTCGGCGCTGGATCAGCGCAAGGGGCGATGGACGCCAGCAATATGCTCAAACCGGCCCTGGCGCGTGGTGAACTGCAATGTGTGGGCGCGACGACGATGGATGAGTATCGCCAGTACATCGAAAAAGACAGCGCCTTAGAGCGCCGCTTTGCTCCGGTATTTGTCGATGAACCGGATGTAGACGATACCATTGAAATGCTGCGCGGATTACGGGACCGCTATGAAGCCCATCACAAGGTTACTTACTCGGATGAAGCATTGGTTTCCGCGGCCAAGTTGTCTCATCGTTACGTCACTGACCGGCATTTGCCGGACAAGGCGATTGATTTGATGGATGAAGCCGCGGCCAAGTTACGGGTAGCGCTGCATACGCTGCCACCTAATCTCAAGGAATTGAAGAAAGAACTAGATCAATTTATTCTGGAAGAAGAGGAAGCACATACAGTGCGCGACTACGAGCGGGCAGCGGTCAAGCGGGCGGAACGGCTGCGGTTGGAAAGTGAATTTGCGGAAGCGCGGGCTGCCTGGCAGGCCGAAAATATGCTTGATGAGGTCGTCGATGCTGAGGATATTGCTGAAGTCGTCGCTTCCTGGACCGGTATTCCGATTACGCAGATGATGGAGACCGAGGCTGAGAAGCTGCTGCAAATGGAAGATCGGCTGCATGAACGGATTATCGGCCAAAATCGGGCGATTGTGGCGCTGTCGGATGCCATCCGGCGCAGTCGTTCGGGGTTGAGTGACCCCCGCCGGCCGATTGGTTCGTTTATCTTCCTGGGCAGCTCTGGTGTGGGTAAGACAGAACTGGCCAAGGGGTTGGCCGAGTTTATGTTTGATGATGAGGATGCGCTGATTCGTGTAGACATGAGCGAGTACCGTGAACAGCATACGGTCAGCCGCTTGTTTGGTGCGCCTCCCGGCTATGTTGGTTATGACCAGGGTGGCCAGTTGACGGAGCAGGTACGTAGACGGCCGTATTCTGTCGTCTTGTTTGATGAAATCGAGAAAGCCCACCCGGATGTATGGAATGCGCTGCTGCAACTGCTGGATGACGGCCGTTTAACCGATGGTCAGGGGCGCGTGGTTAACTTCCGTAACACGGTCATTGTCATGACCAGCAACGTAGGCACCTCTTTCGTCAAAAGATCGGGTGCGTTGGGTTTCGGGGGCATGGGGAATGGTGATGAAAAAGAGGACCACAAACGGATTTCAGAAGCATTGAAGAAAACGTTCCGGCCAGAATTCATCAACCGGATTGACGAAATCATTATCTTTGAGCCGTTGAGTGAAGAAGATGTGGTCGAAATTGTGCTGCTGCAAATGAAAGAGGTACAGGAGCGGTTGTCTGAACACGGCGGATTAACCATCGAACTGACGGAAGCGGCCCAGAAATGGCTGGCGGCCCAGGGGTATGACAGCGATTTTGGGGCACGGCCGCTCAAACGCGCCCTACAGCGCTTCGTGGAAAGCCCGCTTTCCGTGCGCTTACTAAAAGGCGAGTTTGCCGCCGGTGATCGCATCCGTATCGACATGGCGGACAATGAGCTAACGTTCACGCGGCTGGAAAGCGCACCGCCTATCCTGGCATCAAAAGAGTCGGAACCGGCAGAAAGCGTTTGATAGGATACAGTTTTGAAGATGAAGAGCCTTCCTGGGAAACCAGGAGGGCTTTTTTTTGTGGAGCGTCATGCGTCATTTTGTCATAACATCAGCGACGCATGACAAAATGATGGATGATTCCTCACTTTTTCAGGAGGGAACGGGCGACCTGGGCGATGGTTTGTTGGTTTTTGCGGGCGTAGGCTTGCAGCGCCTGGTAGGCTTCGGCTTCGTTCATGCCCTTTTCCATTAGTTTACCTTTGGCTTGCTCAATGAGTTTGCGTTCGGC
>JBNKZT010000043.1:0-25203 GCA_050301775.1 Promineifilaceae bacterium (SeqCode) | reverse complement strand
GCCGGCAAAAAGACAGCTTCATAATTATTTTTAGCATCCGGCAGCCATCCAGGCACACTCCAGGCCTCCGAAAAATGGTTACCCCAATACGTTTCATCGTTCCAGGCCACCGACAGGTTCAGGTCATTGACTTGCGGACTGGTTCCCACCAGACCCGGCTCATCGGTATAGGCCATCACAATACGTACCGGCTTGGTCGGATCAGCCACCGCACTTGTATACGTCCAGGTCTCGCCAGTTTGATGAAGTACGGCCGTCTCATCCACCAAATAACGCGCCGTCTCATCAAACGCCAGACTCATATCCGGCATTCCATAGCCCTGATTGTAGCTGGGCAGCGTGTCATTGGCACTCAGACCGGTCAGATACGTGGGATGGGCAATTAAATACGCCTTCATCATTGCCGGGCTAGGCGCAGTAAGGCCATAATGATTTTCCAGCCAGTAATAATACAATGAAGCCGCTCCAGTCACCGCCGGTGTGGAGTGACTGGTTCCCGATGAAGCAGCAAATATCGTCTGGCCCGATGGTTGGAACTGATCACAAACACCGCTTCCGTCGTAATCCTCGTTCGTGCTGGCCGTTCCCTGAATATGGGTGCCCGGCGCAATCAATTCCGGCTTAGCCCGCAAACCGGGCGCCGGTCCCCGGCTGGAAAAGTAAATCACATCCATCACATTATCCGCGCCGGTGGGGGCAATATTGCAACCGTCAATCCAGGTGGGGCGATCCGTTTCCGATGCGCCCACAGTAATCACATTTTTACCATTCCCCGGTGTACCAATCGTCCCGGCATAGGGGCCGCTGTTACCGGCCGAAAAGATAAAAATCAGCGGCTGATTACCCGGTTCATCTGGATCAGCATCACGAACGCCCATGTCATAGGCTTGCGAAGAGGTGTCGTAGCTGCCAGCACAACCACTACAGCCCCAGGAATTGCTGCTGATTTGCGCCCCGTTGTCCTGCGTGTGCTGAATCAGGTCCGAATCGCTGTTGCCACAGGCCGATAAATCAAAAATATCGGTAAAGATTCGGGTTCCGGCGAAACGGCCGTATGGATTAATCCCCAATCCCCGCTGAAAACCATCCCCATCTTGATATGGCGCATCGGCCCGAACATCATAGCCGCCGGCAATACTCACGTTGATATGGCCATGCCCGTCGGGGCTGCCCCCATTCGCTGCGGCGGTACAATTGTCAACGTAGGCCAGCCGGCTGTTATTGGCCGCATCACCCAATTCATGCAGCGTCGGATCGCCGGAATTGATCATGCCCGTACCAATCCCGTCATCGGTAATATCGACAATGGGATAATCGGCCGGGTTTTGGCTAAAACCGAGGCCATCCAACCAGTCCAGGTAACCAGGGCCGCTGGGGCCGGTCTGGCTGATGTCAAAGCTGCCGGCCATAATTTGACCCTGCACTTCGTCCAATAATTCCCGCTCAAACTGCTTATTGATCCAGAACACATCAGGCCGGGCAGCAATGGCCGGAATATCAGACAAATGCACCTGCCCCACGATATTTTGGAAATTGCCAACAATCTGCCAATCGGAGTCAACAGTAACCAGCCACTTTTTGAGCAGCGCTTCCGTTTCGTGTTGACCGGGATGGCGCAGCATCTGGATGACAACCGGCACGATCTCATCTGTTGGCGAAACGGCCGTTACCTGGTCGGCAACGGCCGTTCCCAGCTTAAAATACGGTTGGTACGGCGCGCTGTATTGCAAAAAGTCACCGGCCTGGACCAACTTTTGTAGACGGGCACGGCCGTTATCATCGGCCCAGACCAAATAGCCATTATTCGCCACATAATGGATAGGAACCACCCCCGCCGCCTCGACCTGAGCCAGCCACTCATCCTTGATGGGGCCGACAAACTGGATAAGGTGCAGCGCCGGACCAGATAGGATCTTAATCGCCAAGCCGTCAGGCAGCCGCAGTTGTTCCCGCTGCGTATCAAACGGATACGCATCAATCAAAATCCGATCCATCTCATCGGCCGTCGTATAATTGGCCGGGCCACCCATCATCAAACCGGCCAGCGCCAAATCAGATACCTTGTACAGGGCAAACGATCCGTAATCGTGCCAAAGGGTGATACCGGAACGACCGTTCAACGCCCCCGCCGGCGCAATTATTTTATGAACAGCGTTTGTTTTGGCCGAAGCCAACTCCATGACACCCAACCGCAATGCCAAAATAAAACCGCCCAACATGAGCACAGCTAAAATGCCAACTACTCTGATACGCCGCATTATCTACTCCATTCAATCCATCTGTATCATCAACCACGATTGTAACAACCAGGACAACCTATATGCTATACTAGGCGCGCCATGAAACGCAATAGTCCATTTAGTGGAACCATCCGGGCCATATATGCCCATTGGCCAGCTTTTGCCCTCAGCTACGGTAGCATTGTGGGCCTGCTTGTCATCATTGGGATCAGTGCGCAGCAAGGCTGGATCGGGTTTATCCCATTGGCCCTGGCACTGCTGATTATCCTCATTTATTTTTTTCTGGCCGCCTTGTGGCGTATTCATCAACAATTTGGCCGGGACGGGCTAAATCCACACCATGTTTTATTTGATATGGGGCGTATCCGGGCCACCGACCAGTTTGTCACCATCGATTTAGGGCTAAGGCAGCAGGCGATTGATCTGGCCCGGCGGTTAACAACCGGTAAAGCAATCGTAATTGATGTGTACAATCCGCAGTGGACGCCCAATCGTGCGCTGGTACGTTACCGTGCCCGTATGCCCCACCCGCCGGCAGACCCCCGTATTCGCTGGCAAATGGGCCGGATCGATATGCTGCCGCTGCCGGATAAGAGTGTAACGGCCGTTATCCTATGCCAGGTTACCTCAGAATTCTTGCAAGAAGGGGATCAACTCCAGCTTCTGGAAGAAATTTACCGCATATTGTCCGAGAACGGCCGTCTCCTAATGGCCGAACCAGTACAAAGCCACACCAACAGACTGCTCACGGGACCGGGGGTTTTCAAGTTAAAACCAGTCGAGCAGTGGCGCGACCTGCTGGAAAAAGCCGGCTTCCGGGTGCGCAGTGAAAAAGATTTACAAGGCATCATCCATTGTTTCCGGGCCGATAAGCCCACTTACACCGAAGCACAACAGCTAACCCTGGGATTAGATTTATGAGGACGTCAAGAAGTCATGCATCACACATGAGAACTGCAAAAGTATTTCCCTATTCCAAACGTCAATGACAGAACAGATGTTTTGTTAGCAATATATATAAAAATGAATGAAACGCTTGACATGATCCCGCATGGAACCATACAATATTTTTAACAAATTGCAGGCTGGGTAACAGGCCACTTATTGTTATCCGGTACGCCAAGCGGAGCAGGACAAAACAGTTTCCAATGGAATACAAAGACTACTATAAAATATTAGGGGTCTCAAAGCAGGCAGACGACAAAGAAATAAAGCGTGCCTACCGCAAACTGGCCCAAAAATACCATCCCGATAAAAATCCAGGCAACAAATCTGCTGAAGAGCGGTTCAAGGCGATTAATGAAGCAAATGAGGTGCTGGGCAACCCGGAAAATCGCGCCAAATATGACCAGCTTGGCCACAATTACCATCGCTACCAGCAAATGGGTGGGAATCCGGCTGATTATGATTTTTCGCAATGGTTCAGCGGCGGTCAAGGCCAGGGGCAGCGCGTTAACGTTGATTTTGGCGATATGTTTGGCGGCAGCAGCGGCGGCATGTCCGATTTCTTCAACGTCATCTTTGGCGGTGGCATGGGACAGCAGCGCTCGGCCGGCATGAATGACTATTTCGGCCGGCAATCTGTGAATCCCGACATCGAACAAACGGTTGAAATCAGCCTGGAAGAAGCGTACAACGGTGCAACCCGCACTTTTTCCCAAAACGGTGAACAATTTACGGCCAAAATTCCAGCCGGGGCCAAAACCGGCAGCAAAATCCGGCTGCGCGGCAAAGGCAATCCCGGCGGTCGGCAGGGACGCGGCGATTTATACCTGGTAGTAAAAGTACTGCCCCACGCCATTTTTAAGCGGATGGGCAATAATTTACAGGTGACAGTGAAGGTGGATGTGGTAACGGCCGTGCTCGGCGGCAAGGTTGAAGTGCCCACACTCACCGGTCCGGTTCATCTGACCATTCCTGCCGGTACGCAGGGCGGCCAAACACATCGGTTGAAAGGCAAAGGGATGCCCCAACTGCATAACAACGACCTGAAAGGGGACTTGCTGGCTGAAATCAATATTCGCGTTCCCAAAAAACTTAGCCCGGCCGAACGCACACTTTACGAACAGTTGGCCCAACTCAAAGAAAGCCAACCCGTTCAATAATTTTGTCTTTCAATTGGCGACGACTTCACAACTAAAAAGGAATCCTGCATGAAATTTTTACGCCAATATCCGTCTTTATTTTTCATTACTATTTTGCTGTTAACGGCCGTTGCCTGCCAGATTGGCGGCAGCGGCAGCCAACCACCAGCGGCCGAAATCGACATGGACGCACTTGTCCAGGAAGCCGTAGCTACCGTGCAAGCCCAGCTTCCCCAGCCAACCCAACCCGTTGTTGAAACCAATCTACCGGCGGCCGACCTCGGTTTGGAAACTGCGCTTATCAATGTTTACCAGCGAGTCAACCCGGCCGTTGTTCATATCCGTGTCTTTACCGGCACGGAGGATTTCAACATCCCTCTGGGAACCGGCAGCGGCTTTTTATACGATAACGAAGGCCACATCGTCACCAACAACCATGTCGTAACCGATGGCGACAGCTTTGAAGTCGTTTTTGACGATGGAACGCGAGTTGAAGCAACCATCGTCGGGACGGATGTAGACAGCGATCTGGCCGTCATCAAAGCCAAAAGCGTTCCGGAGGGCGTCATCCCCGTTGTTTTGGGTGATTCATCGGCCGTACAAGTCGGCGAATTTGTAGCTGCGATTGGCAACCCGTTTGACGAAACCGGCTCCATGTCGGTGGGCATCGTCAGCGGACTGGGCCGGACGCTGTTATCACAACGGGTCACCGAGGATGGCGGCCGTTACTCCTTGCCCCAGGTTATCCAAACAGATGCGGCCATTAACCCCGGCAACTCCGGCGGCCCTTTGCTAAACATGGAAGGCCAGGTGATCGGCGTCAACAGCGCCATTCTTACAGAAACGGGCGTCAACTCCGGTGTGGGTTACACCATTCCGGTTAATGCCGTCAAACGCGTCGTCCCGGCGCTCATCGCTGACGGCCAATATGTGTATCCGTTCATTGGAATCCGCATGTTAACCCTGGATATCACCTTACAAAATGAGCTGGAATTGTCACAAACGGCCGGCGCCTACATTACCGACGTTACACCGGACACACCAGCCGAAGATGCGGGCCTGATTGGCGTCGAAGGGCCGGGCGGCGACCTGATTGTGGCGATTGATGGGCAGCCCATCACAACATCTGATGATTTAATTAGCTATCTGGTTTTCGAAACGATTGTCGGTCAAACGGTTGATTTGACAGTTATTCGTGATGGCCAGGAAATTAATTTGCCGTTGACGTTAGGAGAGCGTCCGTAAACGGCCGTATTCCATCATGGTAGTCAGCCGATCGTAAAATGATCGGGCCATTGACTGAATTTATTTTCCCCGATAAACGTATTTAGGAGGTACTATGATCAAGCAAGAGCAATTACAAGAGTTATTGTCCTATGAAGGTGACAAGGTGTTAAGCCTTTATCTCGATACAGACTGTACCACGGAATCGAAAGAAACGATTAAATTGCAGGTTCGGGGCATGATTAAGGAAATGAAACTCAGTCAGGAAAAGGGGGCCGAAGCCATCGAGCGATACCTTGACCACAGTTACGACTGGTCGCAGCCCGGTCTGGCCATCTTTACCAGCACCAATGGGACGTTTTTCCGCGATTACCCAACGGCCGTTGCCTTCCGCAACCGGCTGCGCGTGGGAGCCAAACCGTACGTAAAACCCCTGGCTCACCTACTGGACAATTACGCCCACTACGGGGTCATCATGGTCGATAAAGTCGGCGCCCGCTTTTATGAATACCATCTGGGCGAACTACAAACCAGCAATGGTTTCATGGGCGAAGAAGTGCAAAAGCTCAAAAAAGGTGGCGGTTCTTCTGCCGTAGGTATGCGTGCCGGCGGCAGCGGCGCCCGCCGGGAAGAAGAAATTGTTCAGCGCAATTTGCGTGAATCAGCCGCCGCGGCCGGCAGTTTCTTCGCCAAAAAACCAATTCGACGGCTCTTCCTGGGCGGCACGGCCGAAACAGTCGGGCAATTTAGCGATTTGCTGCCCAAACAACTGCAAAGCTGCCTGGCCGGTACGTTTTCGCTGGATATGAACGCCGGTGAGCATGAAGTCCTTCGGGAAACGCTGCAACTTTTAGCCAAAGCCAACAACGAACGGGAACAAAAACTGGTACAGACATTGGTTACCGCCCAGGCTAAAGGTGGGAGCGCCGTCATCGGGTTGGACGACACGCTACAAGCGGTAAGCGAAAAACGGGTTCAGTCGCTCATCATCAGTGATGGCTTCCGTACGCCCGGCTACGTACACCTCGAATCTGATTTTGTTACGGCCAATCTGGCGCGCAGCCCACTAAGCGACACGGACATGACGGAAATTGAAGATGTGATCGACACGGCCGTTGCCTTGACGATGAGCCAGGGCGGGCACGTAGAAATCATCAGCAACAGCGCGGAACTGGATGGGGCCGGACGTATCGGCGCGATTTTGCGTTACTAATAATCTACAGATTGCGCAGATTACGCAGATTGTTAATTTTTTACGAAAACGGGTTGCAGGCAGTGGCTTGCACCCCGTTTTTTGTATAATCGCGGGCATGATGATTGCTGAATTTGTGGAACGGCTGGCGGAAACGGTCGTGCCGCCCCACACCTACAACCAATATAGTCCCAATCAGCCGGAAAACGCCACCCGCTGCCACAATCTGCGCCTTTACCTGCACCAAATGCAGCAGCGCCAACCCACGATTTTGCTGGTTGGCGAAGCGCCCGGCTACCGTGGCTGCCGCCTGACCGGTGTTCCGTTTGTCAGTCCGGCCATTTTGCAGACAGGCACGCCGTCCGGGCTGTTTGGCGCGGGCAATGGCTGGCAGACCAGCCGCGAATGGCCGGACATTCAGAACGAGGCCAGTGCGACGATCGTGTGGGAAACGTTGGCAGGGATACGGCCGTTCCCCCTCCTCTGGAACGCCTTCCCCTTTCATCCACACCAACCGGGCCAGCCCCAATCGAATCGCACACCAAAACGGAGCGAACTGGGATGGGGACGGCCGTTTCTCGACCAACTCTTACAAATCTTCCCTATAAAAACCATCGTCGCTGTGGGCAATAAGGCGGAACAGGCGCTCACCGGCTGGGGAATTGACCACAGCAAAGTGCGCCACCCGTCGCATGGCGGCAAGCTGGATTTTAGGCGTGGTGTTGGGGAAATTGTTGGGGTGAGGTGATGGACTGGGGTGGGAAACGGCCGTATTCCGCCAACAACAGCGGATTGAGAATAGAACGGATAAGTCACCAGATAACGGCCGTTGCCAACCCAAAATAACTTTCATCTAATCCCCCAATCACCTAATCCCCGCCCCCATCATTTTGCCCATCCAGATAATCGGTGTAGCCGCCCAGGAATTCGGTGAAACGGCCGTCCCGCAGCTCCACCACCCGATCCACCACCTTATCCAAAAAGTAGCGGTCGTGGGAAATGACCAGGATCGTACCTACAAACTCATCCAGAGTTTCCTCCAACACCTCAATCGAGGGGATGTCCAGATTATTCGTCGGCTCGTCCAGCAGGAGCAGATTGGGTTTGTCCAACACCAGGCGGGCCAACTGCAAGCGGCTCCGTTCGCCGCCACTTAATTTGCCGATAGGCTGCTGCACCTGTTCATAGCTGAACAGGAATTTGTAGAGAAAGGCCACGGCCACTTCCTGGCTTACCGGCGCTGATTGGCGGATAAAATCCAGCGGCGTTTGCTCATAATTCAACGTTTCGTGCTCTTGGGCATAGTAGCCAATCTTGCTGCTCGGCCCAATTTTAATCTGGCCGCTGTCGATTTTGTCCGGGTTGAGCAGCTGCTTGAGCAGGTAAGACTTGCCCGCGCCGTTAGGCCCGACAAACCCGACCCGTTCGCCATGCCACAACGTCAAATTGAGACCGGCAAAGAGGGTACGGCCGTTATCAAACCGCTTGACCACATCGACCAACTCAACTGACTTTTTGCTGCCCCGCCAGCCAGCCAGGTCCAGACCCATGCGCCGCGCTTCGGTCACTTTTTCGACCTTGTCCATCTTGTCCAGCATCTTCTGGCGGCTGCGCGCCTGCTTGATATGGCGCTCATTGACCACCAGTGAGGCCCACAACTCAAACCGTTTGATGGCCGCTTCAATTTTGGCGATTTCCTTCTGCTGGGCGGCATAAAGCTGCTGCTGGCGCAGGCGACGCAGGCGGCGCTCGTTGGCGTAGGCGGTGTAATTGCCGGGATAGAGGGTGAGACGGCCGTTCTCCAACTCAGCAATATGCGAAGCGACCTCATCCAGCAAATAGCGGTCATGCGAAATGATGACCACGCAGCCCGAATAGCTGCGAACCAGCCGTTCCAGATTACGTTTGGCCGCTAAATCGAGATGGTTGTCCGGCTCATCCAATAGCAGCAAGCGCGGCTGCTGGACGATGAGTTTGGCCAGCATGACCAGCTTCTTCTGACCGCCGCTGAGATGATCAGTCAGCCCATCCCAATGGTCGGGACCAAATCCCAACTGGCTTAACGTCTCTTTGACCAGGCTTTGATAACGCGAGCCGCCCATCTGTTCGTAACGGATCAGTAATTTTTCATGCTGGACCATCACTTTTTCCAGTGCGTCCGGACTGCCGTACACGTCTGGCTGGCCCATTTTGTGTTCCAGGCGGCCTAATTGTTCTTCGATGTGGGCGATGGCGGGTACGGCCGTTAACGCTTCCGCCAACATCGTTTTCCCCGGCGGCAAAGATGGTTCCTGCTCCAATCTGGCCCAGGTCAACCCCGACGTGCGGAAAATATTACCGGCATCGGCCTCCAATTCCTGAGCAATGAGCTTGAGCAAGGTTGATTTGCCGCCGCCGTTTGGCCCCACCAGCCCAATCCGCTGCTGATCTTGAATTTCCCAACTCAACTCACTAAAAATCGACCGGGCTGCCAACGACACCGAAACTTTATCCAAATTAACCAGAACTTCTGCCATGTGATTCTCCGGGGCGGGGATTAAGGGATTGGGGGATAAATCAAAAAATCCCCTCATCCCCCAATCCCCGCCATCAAAAACAAAAAAGCCGAGACGCAAGCGCCTCGGCTATAAATTTTGCAAACATGTTTACATAAATTTCGTCATCCAGGCGCGTTTAAGTAAGGTCGAACGAAATTAGAGCCGATGAACGGCCGTATTATACGCTTACGAAAACCTGCCAGATAACTCATACCCCAAAGCATAGCGGCAAGTGGGCCACTTGGCAAGTGGACAGCTTCGCAAGTCTCGTTATACTTCCGCTATGCAGCACAAACAGTTATTTTTACTCCTCTGGTTGCTTTCATTCCTGGCCGCCTGTGACTTGATCAACAACAGCGAAGGCGCTCCCCAACCAACCGCCACGGCGACAACTGCACCGGCCATCACACCAGTCCTGCAAAGTACACCGGACATTATCGTCCCCGCAGTCGTCACAGAAACGGCCCCCAGCCTGACAATCTGGCTGCCGCCAAACACGGTACTGGGCAGTGAAGACGGCGCGGCCGTTTTTTCCGACCAGCTTCTCGCCTTCAACGCCATCCATCCCGAACTGGAAACCCGGGTTGAGCAGAAGACGGTTGCCGGTCCCGGCGGCCTTTTGAGCTATTTACGCACCGGCAGCGCCGTCGCCCCGGCCATCCTGCCTGATGTCATTGTTTTGCCGGCCGATCAGTTGAAAACGGCCGTTAACGACGGCCTGATCTCTGCGTTAGATGGCCTGATCGATCCAGCCTTCTTCGAAGATTTATTCCCGGCTGCCCAAACAATGGCGAAAATAAACGATCAATATTATGGTTACCCCTTCGCCATCACTAATTTGACGCATCTTGCTTATCAGACTAGTGTCATCACGACCACTCCCCCCTTGCGCTGGAATACCTTCGCCGAAAACACATCGGCCAATTTTGTTTTTCCGGCGGCTGGACCGGCCGGTGCGCGCCTGACACTGCAATTTTATCTGGCCGGCGGCGGTACTTTGGTCAATGAAGCTGGCCAACCAGCTTTGGATGCCCCCCTGCTCACCCAGGCGCTGCAGCCATTCGAACAAGGGCGAACCAGCAATTTTATTTTATTGCAAAGCAGTAACATAGCACTTTTTGACGATACCTGGGAAATGTTTCAAGCGGGAACAGCCGTTTACATCCTAACAGATGCCAACCATTTCCTGAAAAATCGCACACCGGAAATTCAGCCTGGGTATGCTGTCATACCCGGCTTGACAACTCCGCTAACGCCCGTTGTAAACAGTTGGGTCTGGGCCATCAGCACCACAGACCCGGGCCAGCGCGCCCTGGCCGCCGAACTAATCACCCACTTGATTGATGGCGATCGTTTAGGCAATTGGAGTCAAGCCAGCCAACTGCTTCCGGCCCGTCGCCAGGCTTTAACAGTATGGCCGCGCGATGATGCTTATATAAACTTTATCCAGTTAGAATTGGAGCGTGCCCAGACTAATCCAACCATAGACAACGATCCGATCATGGCCGCATTAGGCAACGCCATTTTTGATGTCATCTCTTTTGCCAAGACCGCTCAAGAAGCCGCTGCTGAAGCTATCACCACATTACAACCATAGTGCCCATTTTCTGAAGGTGAAACAAATGAACCAAGTCATGACACCTCAATTTAATGCGTATGCCGATCATGTCCAGGAAATAATCATGGCGGCTCTGGCCGCTGCCAATCCAGCTACGGCTGTGCAGCGCTATTTGCAGTGTGACGGCCGTTATCTCACCATCGGTTCCGAAATTTACACCATGAACAAAGGCCAGCTCTACCTCATCAGCGTCGGCAAAGCGGCCGTCACAATGGGGCTGGCTGCGGCCGAAATTCTGGGCGATAGGCTGACCCACGCTATTTTTGTTGCCAAAAAAACGGATAGAGACTGGATGGCCGAGATTGAAGCCTCATCAATCAACCTTCAATCGCCAGTTTTCAGCCTGTTCCAATCCGGTCATCCGGTACCAGATGCCGAAAGTGTGGGCGCAGGAACGGCCGTTCTCGACCTCCTGCACCAAACCACCGCCGACGACCTGGTCCTATTTCTAATCTCCGGCGGGGCTTCGGCCCTGCTGGCCCAGCCCCTGCTGCCCCTGGCCGATTGGCAGGCACTCACCAACGCCCTCCTGGCCAGCGGCTGCACCATCGCCGAACTTAACACCGTCCGCCGCCAACTCGACACTGTCAAAGGCGGTGGACTGGCCCATGCCGCCGCACCTGCCACTTGTGTCAGCCTCATCTTGAGCGATGTTGTCGGCAGTCCACTGGAAGCCATCGGCAGCGGCCCTACCATCATCAGTGATGAATCGCCGGCCGATGACTTGGCCGATGCCTTGGCCATTCTCCACCGCTACCGGCTGCACGAAACCCTGGCAACAGCCGTATGGCAAAACCTCGCCCAGCAGCTAGAAAACAATCAAGCCTCCTCCCTGCCCAAACCATCGGAGAACCGGCACTATATCATCGCCGATGTGGGCCAGGCGGCGAACGCCGCCCTGACAAAAGCCGCCCAGTTGGGGTTCATTGCCCAAATTTTAACCACCCACCTGGAAGGCGAAGCCCGTGAAGCCGGTCACTTTGCGGCGGCCCTGGCTAAAGATAATCCCCCCGGCCGCTGCCTCATCTTGGGCGGGGAAACGACTGTCACCTTGCGCGGTGAAGGCCGAGGCGGGCGTAATCAGGAATTAGCCCTGGCGGCGGCCATTGCGCTGGCGGGCTGGTCCAACCGGGTTGTCGTCAGTCTGGCTACTGATGGCGAAGATGGACCAACGGATGCGGCCGGGGCGATGGTAACAGGGGAAACGGCCGTAACCGCCCGCCGCCATCATCTAAACCCCGTCACCTTTCTGCAAAGCAACGACAGCTATGCCTTTTTTAGTGGATTGGATACGGCCGTAGCCGAAAACCAGCCGCCCCACCATATCAAAATTGGCCCCACCGGCACCAACGTCAACGATCTCATCATCATCCTTACCTATCCGGCCACCGCGCCAAACCAAAATACAAAAAGACCAGTAAGTGAGTAAGTATGCAAGTACACCTATCGCCAATGACTGCACCAATTGGCCGAAAAACTGTTGGACCAGTTCGATCCCGCCCAATGTACCCAAACCGATAAGCGTTTAACCCGGACGATTGCTAAAAACAAACAGAACCAGTATGACGGGTTCTTGCTGAAGCACCGAATGATGACCGCGTAGGAGCTTTGCTTGAGTTTGGCGAAAAATAGCCCAAAAAGCCTAACTGCTTTTTCGCGTCTCGCACTATGTCCATATATAATCATCCATAGAATTGATTTATCGTAATAGGCTCTTTAGGAATTCGTGGAGTTTATACAATTTCATACGTCATTCGTCACCAGAGGAACATGAGGCATGAAATATGACGTATGAACAATCCCTTTAACCAGGGTAAAAGATATTTAGAAATAAGCTGTGACTATTCGCCAGGAGATCGAACAAGCCCTTGCGGTAATTGAAAACCACCGTGATATTCTTGAGCCGGAGGTGGTGGAAACGGCATTGGCCGCCTTGCAAGACAAATTATTTGCGCTGCAATCTATTACCGTACCTGATGCCCAAAAGCAAATGGCTGTGCTTGTTGCGGATTTGTCCGGCTTCACGGCAATGTCCGAGTTAATGGACGCCGAAGAAGTACGGGATACGATCAATGCAATATGGCAAAAACTTGATGGCGTTGTTACCGCTTGGGGCGGGCAAATTGACCAACATGTTGGTGATGCGGTGGTAGCGCTGTTTGCCATTAAATCGGATTTGACTGATTGTGCAGAAAGGGTTGTGCGGTCGGCGCTGGACATGCAGCAGGAATTGGCCCTATTCAATAAAAAACAGCAAGAGGGCGGCTATACCGGCCGCCTCAACCACCTGGATACCGATTTGGATTTGCGTATGCGGATCGGCATCCACCTTGGCTCTGTTATGTTTGGCAAGGTGGGCAGCAGTTTACAGTACACGGCCGTTGGTGACACCATCGCTATTTCCAACCTGTTAGAACAAGCCGCACCCATAGGCGGTATTTTGATTTCTGACACAGTTTACGATCATATTTATCAAAACTTCGAAACCAAACCGGTCCTCCCCATCCCCATCGAATCTGGAGCCGACCATATACCAGCCTACGCTGTTCACAAAGAAAAGCAGCACATGCTGCAACATTTCGAACGAGAACTCAAGCCGTCAGTAAGTCGGTTTGTCGGTCGGACAGCAGAATTAGAACAATTGCAGTTTGCCCTGAATGAAACAATTGAAAGTGATTCAGCCATGGTTGTAACCGTTATCGGTGATGCCGGCATAGGCAAAACCCGATTACGCCAGGAATTTGAAAAGTTCCTGGCAATTCAACCAACGCTCATCCACTTGTTCAAAGGTCAGGTTGAAACCGAGATCGCATCAAGCGCCTATGCGGTTTTCCATCGTATGTTTGCCAACTTTTTTGACATTCATCCACGCAGCAGCGCCCAAATAGCCCAAACGAAATTAGTTGAAGGAGTCCTTAGCATCCTGTCATCTGACGATCCTCATGCGAAAGAACGCGCCCATTTTATTGGACAACTCTTTGGGTTCAATCTGGATCAAAGCCCTTACTTACAAAATTTCAAACATGATGCCCGTCGTATCCGCGAATTTGCCTTCCAGGACATCGCCCTGTTTTTTTCGGCTGTCAGTGAAGATCGGACAACGGTTATCTTATTAGACGATATGGAGCGCGCCGATACAGGTTCATTTGAATTGGTAGAGTATCTGGTGGATGTTTGCCGGGAACGGCCGTTACTCATCATCTGCTTCGGTGAAAAACGGCTAACCGAACAGTGGACCACACTTCCTCTCCATCAAACCATTCAACCGGAAAGATATCGCCAAATTAATCTTTCACCCTTATCCCTGATCGATAACCGGCATCTCATTGCCGACCAACTGCAAAACATTCCCCGCCTGCCCCAGCGATTGACTGATTTACTGGCCGAAGCCGCCGATGGCAACCCATTTCTCATTACAGAATTAATCGAAATGTTAGGAGAAATTGGAGTCATTATCAAAGGCAGCCAGCAGTGGCGGATCCAAATGAGTCCCTTAAACGATCTGCGCGGCGAATTAAACCTGGATTGGCTGGTACAAAAACAGTTAGACCGGCTGACCCCTCTGGAAAAAGAAATCTTGCAAAAAGCAGCCGTTATCGGGGAAACATTTTGGGAATCAGCCATTAAAGCGTTTTCTCAAAACGAGGACAGCGCTGTTTCTGATCGCCAAATCCGAATGGCCATTCATAATCTGGAACAACAAGATTTAATCAATCGGCAGTGGCCTTCGACATTTCCCAAAACCCGCGAATATCATTTCCGGCACCGCACAATACAACAAACGATTTACAACACCATGCCCCAGCCAGAGCGCCAGACAGCCCATGCTCAATGCGCTACCTGGCTGCTTGACCAACAAGCAACCCATCTGCCTCATATTTTTTTCGCAATTGCCGGCCATTTGGAAAAAACTGGTGATGCCGTGGCCGCTTCAAATTGGTACGGCCGTGCCGCCGACCAGGCCAGCCACAATTACACCCCAGACATCGCCATCCAGCTTTACCAGCAAGCCCTCAACCTGCTGCCGCCAGCCCAACAGCACGCAGCCCGGCGCAATCAATTAGCCGAAGGATTGGGCAGAATCTTGTACCAGCAAGCCCGATTCGATGACGCCATCACAATTTACCAGCGGATGTACCAACAGGCTGTAGACGCCGAAGATACGGACACGGCCGTACGCGCTTTCCGCAGCCTGTTCATCCTCTGCAACTTCCAGGGTGAGCACCTTATGGCCCTCAAAATCGCCCAGGAGGTTGAAAATTTGGTCCGCAGTCGCAACAACGCCCAGGAATTAGCCACAGCAATGATCGCTCAAGGTTGGGCTTACACCCACCTCGGTAAAATGCAGTCAGCGCTCAATTTCAGCAAAAAAGCCCTGGCGCTCAGCATCCAGGCCGATGCTAAACGAGAAATAGCTTATTGCCACGCCCTTATTGGAACCATCGCCCGGTATCTGAACCAATTCGACCAGGCACGAAAAGCAACAGAAACCGCCATCACACTCTTCCGCGAAATTGGCGATCGCTTCTGGCGCGTCTTAATGCTGCACAATTTAGGACAGATTGCCTGGCTGCAACAAGATGCTGACCAGGCAAAAATCTATTTCACGCAAGGCCTGGAAATGGCCCGCGACATGAACCACGCCTTTGGCGCTGTCCGTCATTTACAAGGTCTAAGTATAATTGCGCAAAAACAACACGCCTTTGAACAGGCGGAACAGTATGCCCAACAAGCATTAATCTGGGCTGAGAAAAGCGGAAACAACCGGTTTGAAATACTGGCAGCGATTGATTTAAGCCGAATTTATCTGGCCCAATGCGAAGTGGTAGAAACGGCCGTTGCCCAAACAGAACTATGCCGCCAGGCCCGCTATTGGCTGGAACAAGTCCAACCGGCAGCAGAACAAATCCAACAGCCCCTGCCCTATGCCATCTGGCAAGTAGAAATGGCCCGGCTGCTCCTGGCCGAGAAAAAACCGGCGCCGGCCCTCACTCAAATCCAATCAGCCCTCCAACTCATGCGTCAGCAAAACATCGAAGATCATGGCTTTTCAGCCCGAAAACTCTATGCTATTGCCTGGCGCGAATTGGCAAACATCGCCGCCCAACTACCGCCAGCCTCACTGCCCATCTTCATTGAAAATAAACCACATCAAGTCGCCGATTGTTACCAAAAAAGCTTGCAGCTCTTTTCCAAAATGAATAATGGGGCGAAATTAGAGGTCGCCCATACCTTGTTTGCCTGGGCCGTATACGAAATTCGGGCCGACCACCACGAACGGGGTGAACTCCTTTTGCAGCGGGCACACACCATGTATACCCAACTGGGCATGACCGATGAAATTGCCAAAATGGAGCGTTTTGCGTTATGAAAAATCGTGAACGCATCCTGCAGGCCATCAATGTCATCGCCACACAACGCATATTATTGGGCGATCCAGTTGTAAACATCACATTGGAAGCCCTCAAAGAGCAGTTGGCCGACCAGGATGCCGATCATGATCTGGCCCACACCCAACGGGCTGCACAGCGCAAACAAATCACCATCTTGTTTGCCAACGTGACCGGGTTTAACAGCATTGCCCAGGCCGTGCCCGACACTAATATGCTCGACATCATGAATTTACTCTGGCAGCGGTTAGATAAAGCCATCACCAATCAGGGAGGAACGATTGATAAGCACATTGGTGATGCCGTCATGGGCTTGTTCGGCGTGCCAATGGCGCGCGAAGATGACCCGGAACGGGCCATTCGCGCCGCGCTGGCCATGCGCGCCGCATTGAGCGATTTTGCCAACGAGATAATGGTCGGCCTGACCGCCCCACCGCTGCTGCCACAATATTTAGCCAATGGCAGCGCTATCGGCACGGGTCCCCTGCAATTGCAGCTTCGCATCGGCATCAATACCGGGCCAGTCCTGCTTGGCGGCGTTGGCAGCGGCGATGAATACACGGTCATCGGCGATGCCGTCAATGTTGCCAGTCGATTGGAGCGCACTGCACCGGCCGGTGGCATTCTCATCTCACATGATACCTACCTGCTTGTTCGCGGCATCTTTGATACAGAACCGCTGGGACCCGTTATCATTCGGGGAAAAAGCGACCCGGTACAGGTCTATTTGGTGCTGGGATCCAAACCGCGCCGCTCTTTCCTCACCGGACGGGGTGTTGAAGGTGTAGAAACGCAGATGGTAGGCCGGGACTCAGAGATGGCACTCCTGCAAAATGGAATGCAAACGGCCGTTTCCACCGGAATCGGCCAAGTCATCACCATCGTAGGCGATGCCGGGGTAGGCAAATCGCGCCTCGTACAAGAATTCACCGATTGGGTGATTGCCCAGCCACAAGAAATACCCATGTTTCGGGGCCAGATTGAACAGCGGATGAACCAGCAGCCCTACGCCCTCATTCGCAGCATGCTCTCCGCCCACTTCGACATTCAGGACAGCGATCCGTCAAACGTCGTAGAAAAGAAAATGACCCAGGGTATCCAGCAGCTCACCCAACTTTCCAGTCAAGACATTCGAGCACGTACCCAAACAATAGGCCAGCTCATTGGGCTAAACCTGGGGACAAAAACCCAGCAGCCGGTCTCACCAACAGAAGCACCCCAAATTCGCATTCGAGCCTATGGGTATCTGCGAGACATGTTCAAACAAGTCGTTGCTGATTCGCCGGCAGCCCTGATGGTTTTGGAAGACCTGCACTGGACCGACAAACCATCTCTGGAATTACTTGATTACTTAACCGGGATCAGCCGCGATGCGCCCTTGCTAATCTGCTGCCTCACGCGACCTTCTCATGCTGATGAGGAAATAGCCTGGGGGCAAACGAAAATTGGTGAAACGGCCGTTCCCCAAACAACCCTGCATCTCAACCCACTAACCGAAGCCGAAAGCCGCCAGCTTGTCACTGACATCCTGCGCAAACTACCTGAAGTCCCCGAGGAACTGTGCAACCTCGTCGTCGAACGGGCTGAAGGCAATCCCTTTTACGTCGAAGAACTCATCAAAGTCTTCATCGAAGACGGTACCATCCTGGCCGGCGATGACAAATGGCAAATCAAATCCACCCCACTAAGCAGCATTCGCATCCCCACCACCCTGACCGGCGTTCTCCAGGCCCGGCTCGATCGGTTATCTGAGCTAGAACGGGCCACACTCCAAAGAGCCGCCGTTATCGGCCGTCAATTTTGGGACAGTGCCGTCATTCAGATGAACGAACTGGCCGCCGACCCGCTCCATGCCAGCGAAACCATCGCCGCCCTGCAAGCGCTGGAAAAGCGGGAAATGATCTTCAAACGGCACACTTCCATCTTTAGCGGTACGCAAACCTACTACTTCAAACACGCCATCCTGCGCGAAGTAACTTATGAAGGTGTGCTGCTGCGTGACCGCCCCGTTTTCCACCGCCAAGCGGCCGACTGGCTGGCCAATCAAAGCAGCGACCGTATTGCCGAATATGCCGGACTCATCGCCGAACATTACGAATTGGCCGGCGAAAAGCCCAAATCAGCCGAGTTGTACGAAATGGCCGCTGTCCGCGCCCAAGGCATGGCCGATCCGGAAAGAGCTATCACGTATTACGGCAAATCATTATTCTTGCTCATTGAAAAATCACATGACACGGGCTGGCAATTACGCCTGCAAAAACGGCTGGGAGCCTTGCTGCAAACGCAGGGCCGGCTCATAGAGGCAGCCCAAACTTACATGACCATGCGCTACACGGCCGAAATTGATGGTGATCTGGCTTCGCAAGCCCATGCCTGGAACGGCCTGGCTTATACCCGGCAAAATCAAGGCAAATTCGATACGATGCTGGAGGCGGCTACCCAGGCCGAACAAGTCGCCTGGCTGGTTGGCGCTGAAGAAGAATTGGCCCGCGCCTTACTCCTAAAAAGCGAATCCCATTTATATTTGGGCGATACCGAACTGGCAGCGGCGGCGGCCAACCGGGCGTTATCCATCAGTGACCGCCAACACGATATGATGGCCACCATGCAAAGCCTGGCCCAACTCACCCAAATATACATTGAATCAGGGCGAGAAAATCGGGCGCTGCTTTATCTGGAAGAATTGGCCGATCAATTGGACTTACAAGACTTGGAACCCAAAATCGTCGCCCGCAACAAAGCGGAACAGGGGCGCTTGTTCCGGCTGTTGGAACAGTACGATAAAGCGGGGCACGAACTCATCAACGCCCTCGACCAATATCGGGAATTAGACGGACAGTCGGAAATTGCGGCCACATTAAACCAAATTGCCGAACTGGCCCGATTGCGCGGCACGGCTAATGCCGCCGTGCCTTTGTACAGGGATGCGCTGGACATCGCCGGGGCTGTTGGTGATGAGTACGCAGCACTGGCTTATCGCACCAACCTGGCGGCGGCATTGATTGATATTGGCCAAACCGAACAGGCTTTAGCAGAACTGCACAGGGTTTTGGCGTTGGCAGAAAACGAGTCCAAGGTGGTGAGCTGGATCAATCGGCACAAAGTTTATCAACATCTGTCCCAAATTTATTTGTTGCAAAATGATGTAATGGCTGCTCTGGCGGCGGCCCGGCAGGTGTTGGAACTGGTGCCTAAATTCAGGTACACGGCCGTTTCCGGGGCCATCTGGCGCGTATTGGGACAAATTGCCGCCCAATCCGGCCAATCCATTCACATGGATGACCAGGCTTATACCGCTGCCGCCTGCTTTGAAAAAAGCCTGCGCCATCTCCAAGAGCAGCCAGGCGGTCTGGGGACCAAGCGAGAACAAGTGCTGACTCTGCGGGCCTGGGCCGACTACCTCGCCCAACAAGACGCCGAACCCCGTGCCGATGCCCTCCGCGCCCAGGCCAAAGCCCTCGCCGCCCGCCTGGGTTTGGAAACACAAAGGTAGGGGCGAGGCAGTCGGCCCAAACGTTGGGTTTGACGAACAACATTATCACCGACTGGCTCGCCCGGCCCTTACCACACCCGGCAAAGTATCCCCTTCAAATAAGCCGATTCAGGAAATGTTAGCAAAATGGGATGGTCGGGAGCCTGCCCCAACTGCTGGATGATTTGCACGTCGCGGCCGGCGTCAACGGCCGCACCAAACACAATCTTCTGGAACAAATCGGCGCTGACCCGGCCGGAACAGGAAAAAGTAGCCAGCAAGCCACCGGGACGCAGCAGCCGCAGCGCCAACCAATTCAGGTCTTTGTAGCCCCGGCTGGCCTGCTTGATGTCGCGCTGGCTGTAGACAAATTTGGGCGGATCGAGGATGACCATGTCGAACTGGCGGCCTTCGTCGCGGTAATAACGCAGGATTTCAAAGGCGTCACCGGCGATGTATTCGTCTAACGGCCGTTCCCACCCATTCCGGATCACATTTTGCTCGGCCAACGTCAATGCCTCCACCGAACTGTCAATGTTAACGATGGACTTGGCCCCGCTGGCGGCAGCGTACAGGGCAAAGCCGCCCGTGTAGGCAAAAACGTTGAGGATTTCTTTCCCGGCGACGAATGGGGGTTGGCAAACGGCCGTTCTGTTATCACGCTGGTCCAAATAGAGGCCGGTCTTGTGGCCGCCCAGCAAATCAACAGCAAATTCCTGTCCATTCTCGCGCACCAACAGTTCCGCCGGCGGCTCCTGCCCCCAAACGCTGCCCTTGACCTCGTCCAGCCCTTCCTGGCGGCGCACGCTGACATCGGAGCGCTCAACAATGCCGGTTGGGTGGAGGATGTCGGCCAGGAGGTTGATGAGGGTTTGTTTACGGCCGTCAATTCCCAGCGTCAAACATTGCAGCACCAAATAATCATCATATTTGTCCACAATCAGGCCGGGCAGGCCGTCGGATTCGGCGTTGATGAGGCGGTAGGCGTTCGTCGGCGACGCAAGCGTCGAGGGCTCCAGCCCCAGCGCTGCCCGCCCGGCCAGCGCCCGCTCGATTTTGCGCCGCCAGAAAGAGTCGTCGATTGGTTCGTCGGGGTTCCAGGTTAGGATACGGCCGTTAATCTGCGAATGCGGATTGTAATAAGCGCAAGCCAGAAAAGCGCCGCCCCCATCGACGACTTCGACAATGTCGCCCGGTTCCGGCACCCCCTCCACCCGCGCCACCGCCCCCGAAAATATCCAGGGGTGGCGATTGCGGATCGGCTTCTCCCGTCCCTTTTTGATGACTAAAGCTGCTGAATTTGTGTCCATCCGTCTCCCCGATTTATTCTTCCACAACATCTTTCAGAATGCGTTTGTAAAGCGATTCCGAAACAACGAAACCGGCAACCTGCCGTAATCGATCCAAATCTGGCTTAATATTGACGATAAAGCCACGCTGTTTAGCGGTTATCAAAACACCAATTAAACCGATATAGCGTAAACCAAAATGCTGAGCCGTGGCCCGCCCCAATCGCTCGTCCATCAATAACAAATCGGCATTTGCTTCCAGAGCCAAAGCGATTGCTTCCGCCTCCCCGGCATCCAAATCTTGCCGCAGGGCCTGTACCAGAGCTTTATTCGAAACCTCACAAACTTGAATCCAATCAGCAGCTTTAACATCAGCCGCCCCCGGTTTTTCAGCCCCCTTTTCGACGACTTCCATCCACACTGCTTGAGGTAGCAAAAGATCGCCATACAGCTTGTTAAGCAGAGGCAGCTTATCCAGCCAGGCCAGGTTAATGAGAACAGAGGTGTCGCTGACGACAATCATGGCTCATCAATTTCATTGAGGGTGGTTACATCTTCTTCATATTCGGGGAGATCGTAATGGGGGGAGATACCGCGACCGCCCAGCAATTGCTGAAAAGTCCACGCATCCATGTCGGCCATTTCCCTGGCCTTACCGAAAGAGAGCTTACCCTGCTGGAAAAGCGTAATAGCCAATTCCAACCGCAGTTCGGCCGGAGTCATGCGGGTGGCATGAAGGATGTCTTTCGGGATTTCAATTGAAGCAGAGGATAACATACTCATCGTCCTTTTTATCTGATGAACGTATTATACTGCATCCCGTCAAGAACGTTCACACGTAGAGCCTTCGGTTCCACATACGGCCGTTCCTCCCCCACCAAACCTGAATTCCCCCTTTCAGAATGCCACCAATTGTTATGCTGGCTTCACAAAATCATAAAGCCGCTCGACGACGACGCAAAGCCAGCGCGACGACGGCATAAAGCCGCTTGATGACGGCAAAGAGCCAGCACAACGGTGACACAAAGCCAGCATTATCAAAGTAAAAAGCCAGCGATTCAACTGTGTCTCGCTGGCTTTTTGCTGCGATGTTGTTTGTGGTTGATTTTACGGCCGTACCCCCACCACTTATCCATTCCTTTCTTCAATCTGTTGTTGCTAACGAGTACGGCCGTACCCCAATAATACACTTGAAGGTAAGTACGGCCGTTCCCCCACCACCTATCCGTTCCTTTCTCAATCCGCTGTTGTTAACGAGTACGGCCGTTCCCCCAACAATACACTTGAAGGTGAGTACGGCCGTTTCTAAAAGGGATGCGGTGACGGTACTAGCCTCGATCCTCTGCTATTCCCCGGTGAAACTGTACCAAGCAACCTAGAGACCAATACCTACCTGATTACTCGGAACGATGCCACCATGCCCGGAAAATCATGTAAAATCCTGTTGAGATAAGCCAAAAGAGCATCACGCTACTAAGCAGTATAACACCATCTTCCGTATATGTCTTTAAGACTGTCCGTAGTATTATCAGAAAAACAATGAATGCTGTTATCCAATTCTTTTGGTTGGCTGTTTCTGCTTTTTTGAAACTTAAATTAATCGGATCCCAATTATGAGATAGATATATCCAGCTTAATCCTCCTAGCAAAATACCAATGGGAATACCCCAGAAAAACGTATCCGGCATTGCATCGAGTGCAAACAACATAACTATTGGTACTGCAATTATCAGACAAGCTAAAGAAAAAAAAACAGTACTTGCTACCAGCCGATTTTTCATTCAACTTATCCTTTAAGAACGGGATTGAAATAAGACAACAAAGTTATATCCTTACCGTTCACCGCTCCGACGCGATCTTCACCCGCGTGCTGTGGCCGGCGTCGCCGCCGTGCCCCCTGCTACCATTATCATTTTTTCTGGTTGATTGTACGGCCGTACCCCACCCCAGGTCAATCTGTCATCGGTACCCCACCACCTATCCATTCCTTTCTCAATCCGTTGTTGTAACGAGTACGGCCGTCTCCCCCAACAATACACTTGAAGGTGGGTACGGCCGTTATAGTTTCGCCAGCACACTATATCAGTAGAACAGCCGTTACATCATCTATGCCTAAACCGAACCACTTGGACCATTTTGTTCTCATCAACGCAAGCACAAACCACATTAGAAAAGGTGCATTATTGCCCCAACTTATCTGGGGCTGTGACGCCATACTTGGAAAGCGATATACCCTAAAGTTATATATAACCACCCACCAAGAACTCCTACAATTAAGTCAGCAATAAAGTTGTCGAAAAAGTTCAATAAAATATTAGCAGCCAAGACACCAAGAGGAATTGACCATTGCCAGCGAGTGTTGGCATATGAATGTTTGGCCCCTTTAGGGCGCAAATGAACCGGATCCCATTTTTCTGAAATTGATAAACATGTGACAACCCCACATAAAATTCCAACAGGAAGTCCCCAAAAATAGGCCGTTGTGGTCTCACCCATCAAGACATTTGTTACGTCAAGAATAAGAAAGAATACACATACACCAAGCAATCCGTAGATGATAATTTTTCGGTCAGAACTATACATAAACATCTATTCCTCATTCTAAGGCATTTGTAATCTGGTTGATTATATTGTTTTTATGGGGTCGAAGTCTATAGGTAGCATATAAACTGCTCGCAAAACCCCCGCTTCGGCGAGGTCTTCACCCGCGTGCTGTGGCCGGCGTCGCCGCCGTGCCACCTCGTAGTCATTGCCATGGTCTGTGGTTGATTTTACGGCCGTTCCCCCACCAAACCAAGCTGCTGCATCCGTTACGGCCGTTACCCCCTCTATCTCTAGCTCTACCCTCTAACTGATGGAGTACGGCCGTTCCCCCACCAAACCAAGCTGCATCCGTTACGGCCGTTCCCTATCCGTTCCTTTCTCAATCCGTTGTTGTCGAGTACGGCCGTTACCCCCAACAATACACTTGAAGGTGAGTACGGCCGTTCCCCCACCACCTATCCATCCCTTACTTCAATCCACTGTTGCTAACAAGTACGGCCGTTTCCCCACCACCTATCCGTTCCTTTCTCAATCCGTTGTTGTAACAAGTACGGCCGTACCCACCAACAATACACGTGAAGGTGAGTACGGCCGTACCCCCACCATCACCTATCCGTTCCTTTCTTCGCTGTTGCTAACGAGTACGGCCGTCCCCCCCCAACAATACGCTTGAAGATGAGTACGACCGTTTCTAAAAGAGGTACAGTGATAACATCGGCCCAACGTTGGGTGACAATGCCATAACCAATCAGAACTTCACTTAGGCCATGATTTTGATTGATTTTGGCAAAGGTGAAAAGCCATGAAACCCATCGTGATAAAAATCCAAACCAAACTGCATCCCATGACTAGGTTTCGAACCTCTATTCCAAAGAATTGTGTAATGGTATTTGCTACAATTCCGCCTAAAATCACTCCAATATAACCTCGATTATTAGCAAAAGGTGCACTTGGGTCTTTAGGATGCATAGTAGCAAGATCGTAAGCATCGGCCATGTATAGGCATGAAATGATGCTAAGGACAATACCGATAATGCTGCCCCAAAGGATAGAAATAGTGATTTCGCCAAGATAGAAATCCATAACTAATCCCGCACCAAAAAGGACAACAAGCCCTATCGTGCCAATAAGAATACGTTTACATCGTGATTGTTTCATATGTTGATACCTATGATCGTACCCAGAATGATCGTTCCCAGGTTATCCGATTTAATTCCCATTCTTTTACTGGATTAAAAACGAGGCTGAAACCCCCCTGCTCTGGCGAGGTCTTCACCCGCGTACTGTGGCCGGCGTCGCCGCTGTGCCACCTTGTATGTCATCGCCATGTTTTGTGGTTAATTTTACGGCCGTACCCCACCCCAGGTCAATCTGTCATCGGTACCCCACCACCTATCCGTTCCTTTCTCAATCCGCTGTTGTTAACGAGTACGGCCGTCCCCCCCAACAATACACTTGAAGATGAGTACGGCCGTTTCCTCACCACCCATCCGTTCCTTACTAAAATCCGCTGTTGCTGACGAGTACGGCCGTACCCTAATAATACACTTGAAGGTAAGTACGGCCGTTCCCCCACCACCTATCCGTTCCTTTCTCAATTCGTTGTTGTAACG
>JBNKZT010000042.1:0-25502 GCA_050301775.1 Promineifilaceae bacterium (SeqCode) | reverse complement strand
GTCCAAAATGAGGATTTTGGGGTCGGCCAGGACGGCGCGGGCGATGGTCAGCAGCTGCATCTGGCCCTGGGAGATGTTGGTCGTCTCTTCGTTGATGACCATGCCGTAGCCTTCGGGCAGGGTGTGGACGAAGTGATCGACGTGGGCGGCTTTGGCAGCGGCAATCACTTCCTCGTCGCTGGCATCGGGACGGCCGTACCGGATATTCTCCATAATCGTATCATTGTAAAGCCAGGTATCTTGCAGCACCATGCCAAAGCGGCGGCGCAAATCCTGCCGCGTAAACGCGCGGATGTCATGATCATCCACCAAAATCGCGCCGTCATTCACATCATAAAAACGCATCAGCAGCTTGACGATGGTCGTTTTGCCCGCGCCGGTAGGGCCAACAATCGCCACCTTTTGGCCGGGTCGCACTTCCGCCGACAGGTTATGGATAACCGGTTTCTCGGCATCATAGCCAAAATGCACATTGCGGAACTCAACATGCCCTTGCAGCGTTTCCAACTGCACCGGGTTCTCCGTTTCCGTCACCTCTTCCGGCTCTTCCAGGAACTCAAAAACGCGCTCGGCGGCGGCGGCCGTTTGCTGCAACACATTAGAGATATTGGCTAACTGCATCAACGGCTGGTTAAACGAACGCACATACTGGATGAACGCCTGAATATCGCCTACCGTAATCGTACCGCGCACCGTCAGATAGCCGCCGACCACAACCACCGCCACATAGCCCAGATTGCCGATGAAGCTCATAATCGGCATCATCAAACCCGATAAAAACTGCGATTTCCAGGCCACGCTGTACAGCGTATTGTTGTATCCTTCAAACTCCTCAATGCTGCGTTCCTCGCCATTAAACGCCTTCATCACCCGGTGGCCGCCAAACATTTCCTCGACATGGCCGTTGACGTGGCCCAGGTAATCTTGCTGCTCCATAAAGTAGACCTGCGAGCGTTTGACGATGAATGAAACCACGATCAACGACAGCGGAATGACAATCAAGGCCACCAACGTCATCATCCAGCTAATCGAGAACATCATCACCAGCACGCCAATCACCGTAATCACCGAGGTGATGATTTGCGTCAGGCTTTGGCTGAGGGTTTGATTGACGGTATCCACGTCGTTGGTGATGCGCGACAGCACTTCACCTTGCGTGGTCTTGTCAAAATAGCTCAATGGCATCCGGTTGATTTTGGCCGCAATCCCTTCGCGGAAGCGGTAGGCGATATCGGTGGACACCCCGGCCATAATCCAGCCCATCATGTAAGCAAAGATGGATGAGATGACATAAAGAATGAGCATGGTAAGCAGGATACGGCCGATATAATCAAAATCAATCGAACCGGTTCCGGCAATCTCGGCCATGATACCTTCAAACAGTTTGGTCGTGGCGTTGCCCAATACTTTAGGGCCAACGATATTGAATACGGTTGAGGCAATCGCAAAGATAACGACCACGACGATTTTTACCTTATGCGCGCTCAGATACTGCGCCAATTTGATCATGGTGGCTTTGAAATTGCGCGCTCTCTCACCCTTTCTCATTGCCGCCATTGGCCCCCTATCGCTGGAGCCTCTGCGTCCGTGCATCATCATGATGATAATTCCTCCATGCTTAACTGCGACAGCGCAATTTCCTGATACGTTTCGCAGGTTTCCATTAGTTCCTCGTGCGTCCCTTTACCGACAATGCGGCCTTGATCCAGCACCACAATTTGTTCGGCATTTTTGACGGTGGAGACGCGCTGCGTGACCATCAAAATAGCGCTGTCGCGGGTGCTTTCGTGCAGGGCGCGGCGCAGCGCAGCGTCCGTCTTAAAGTCCAGCGCCGAGAAGGTGTCGTCGAAGATGTAAATGGGCGCTTTTTTGACCAGGGCGCGGGCGATGGACAGGCGCTGTCGCTGCCCGCCGGAGACGTTTGTGCCGCCCTGTGAGATTTCGGTTGCCAGTCCTTCCGGCTTGTCGTTCACGAATTCGGAGGCCTGGGCGATGGTCACGGCCGTTTGCAAATCCTCTTCAGTCGCCAGTTCATCTGCATAACGCAGGTTGCTCTCAATCGTGCCGGAGAACAACACCCCTTTCTGTGGCACATAGCCAATCTTGTCGCGTAAATCGTGCTGCGTCACCTCGCGGATGTCAATGCCATCCATCAAAATCGCCCCCTCAGTCACATCAAAAAAGCGGGGGATGAGATTGACGACGGTGGATTTACCGGAGCCGGTTGAGCCGATGAAGGCCGTCGTTTGGCCCGGTTTAGCCACAAAGTTGAGATTATGCAGCACGTCCGTATCGGCGCCCGGATAACGGAAGGAGACGTTGCGGAATTCGACTGTGCCGGTGAAACGGCCGTTCAACGATTTGGGCGCAGCCGGATCAGTAATAGACAGTTCCGTTTCCAGCACATCGGCAATACGGTCGGCCGAAACCGAGGCGCGGGGCAGGATGATGAAGAGCATCGACAGCATCAGGAAGGAGAAGACGATCTGCATGGCGTACTGCAAGAAGGCCATCATATCGCCCACCTGCATATTGGCCTGCGCCACCTGATGCGCCCCCACCCACAGAATGACAACCGACAAGATATTGAGAATGAACATCATGATGGGCATCATCACGGCCATGACACGGGCAATAAACAGCGTGTTGGCCGTCAGGTCTACGTTGGCCTTGTCGAAACGATTTTCCTCAAAACCCTGCATATTGAAGGCGCGGATGACCATCATACCGGACAGATTTTCACGGGCGACCAGATTTAACCGGTCAATGAGCTTCTGGACGATGCGGAATTTAGGCAGGGCGATGGAGACGATGACGGTGATCACGCCCAGCAAAACCATCACAGCCACAGCAATCGTCCACCACATGGACGAGCCTTTGCCAATGGCGCGGATGGTTCCGCCGATACCCATGATAGGCGCGTAAAAGACCAGGCGCACCATGAACATGGTCACCATTTGCAATTGGGTAATGTCGTTGGTGGAGCGTGTGATCAGGGAGGCGGTGGGGAATTTGTCGAACTCGGCGCTGGAGAAGCTCTCTACTTTGCGGAAAACGTCGCTGCGCAGGTCGCGGCCAATTCCGGCGGCGATTTTGGCCGACAAATAACCGACACTGATGGTGGCAACAGCCGACAGCAGGGTAATGCCCAGCATGATGGCGCCGACGCGCAAAATGTAGCTGCTTTGCAGATTGCCTATGTCCATGCCCAGCGCTTCATATTCAGCTTTGACCTGGACAACGGCCGTTTGGCTGATCATCTTGTCACCCAAAGTAGCAAAACGCTCATTGATGGTAGTGGCA
Source organism: Promineifilaceae bacterium (SeqCode) (assembly GCA_050301775.1). Lineage (GTDB taxonomy): Bacteria > Chloroflexota > Anaerolineae > Promineifilales > Promineifilaceae > JACKCC01. Next base: position 22,199 of record JBNKZT010000042.1, on the reverse strand, counting down.
ATCTGTTCGCGCTGGGCGGCGGGCATCTGCCCCAGCATGGCGAACAAATCCGTACCGGGGGGAAGCTGGGAGAGATCAAAGCCGCCAGTCCCGCCCATCATTTGTGCCGCTTTGGCCGGATCGGCCATGGCCTGCTGTAATGCCGACACGACCAGCAAGGATTTGGCCATAGGTGTGCTCAATTGGTCAATTTCGTCCTGGCTGATGTCGTTACGGACGTAGATTGGCTCTGTCGCCAGGAGGGGGTATTGGTCGTAGCCAGGCGTGTTGGCCTGGACCAGGGTGTAAGCATCGCGTACGGCCGTTGCCTCATCGGCGCTCAAAAAGAGCGTCACCTGCTCCAGAGTTTGCTGGCGCATGGCGTCGGGTACGGGGCTGGTGACGCCGCTTTGCTGAATGCCCGTGTTGACGATCTTGGAAAGATAATCGGGCAGGGCCAGGTCAAGGTTGGCCTGGATGAACAACAAGATAACGGCAACCGCAAACATGAACATATACGGATTTAAGTACCTTCTTATTCGGAGCATTATTATTGTTTCTCCTTCGTTTAGGACTGCTGGCGAACGGCCGTTACCTGCGTTCCCACTTTCATCAAAAGCTGGAGCAGCGTTTCCTGCTCTTCTGCGGTGAGAATGCCGAAACAATGGCCGATAGATTCCAGGTGCTGCCGGGCATGTTGGCGGACCAATTCGCGTCCGGCGTCGGTGAGACTAATGTTGAAACGGCGGCGGTCGGCCGGGTCCAGGCGGCGCTCTACCAGCCCCTCATCCTCCAAACTGCGAATGAAGGAACTCATGGTATTGCGGCTGACGCCCTGCCGGTCGCTGATTTCCGATGGGTTCAGGATGCCACGATCGCCCATTTGCTCGGCAAAAAAGAGGTGCATAAGGACGCGGTATTGGGCAAAAGACAAACCCGGTACAGCCACACTCCGTTCGTTGAGGTGGTAGATAGCGCGGGAAACAGCCCGAAATTCGTCCATCAGGCGCAATGCCTGGGGATCAAGATCGGGATTTAACGTTTGTGCAAAATTGACCCATTTCTCTCGTTTTTGTTCATCATGTAACCAGTGAGACATAGTTTTGTTCGATTCTCCAGTCGTCGGCGGCGCGAGTGGCCAGCTTGCCAGGATATTACCGGATAGAATTGTACGGCATCGAACTATTTTGTCAATGGCGTTTATGTTTTTCTTATAAATCTTTGTAGGCAAGGAAATTTCCCCTTCCCACCCTCACCAGTTGGGCGGCAGCGCGTTCAGCTCATGAAAAATAGATAATTAGTTTGCCTCATGCACACAGGATAAAATAGAATGAAATGGTAAACGGGTTGTTTATATAATGCTGACTAATTTGCCGGTGCAGTTAACGAGTTTCATTGGGCGCGAGCAGGAGATGGCAGACATCAAACGCCTGTTATTTGACACGCACCTTGTCACGCTTACCGGCGCAGGCGGCAGCGGCAAAACTCGACTGGCAATTCAACTTGCCAATATGGTGAGCGAAGCCTTTGCCGATGGCGTATGGCTGGTAGACTTGGCATCGTTACATGAGTCTGCACTGGTGCCTCAACTCGTCGCCCAAGTGCTTGGTATGCGGCCGGCGCCGGACCAGCCCCTATCTGAGTCGCTGCTGGTTTATGTGCGGTCAAAGCAATTGCTTCTGGTTCTGGACAATTGTGAACACTTAATTGAAGCTTGCGCCCTGCTTGCCCAAGAAATGCTTTCCCAGGCACCCGAGCTGCGAATTGTGGCGACCAGCCGCGAACCCCTGGCGGTTACCGGCGAAACGATCTATCCGGTTCCCGGACTCGTTTGGCCTTCTTTTAATACAGAGCTGCAAGACAACCCACAAGAGTTAATGCAATATGACGCTGTTCGCTTGTTTGTGGAACGGGCGCGGGCCATCTCGTCTAATTTCGATCTCATCCCCGAAAATGTATGGTCAATCATCGAGATTTGTCGGCGGTTGGATGGCCTTCCACTGGCCCTGGAACTGGCGAGCGCACGTGTTAATGTACTGACTGTGCAAGAGATTAACACACGCCTAAATGACCGGCTGGCTCTGCTCATCTCTGGTCAGCGCAGGGAGCATAAGTCGCGTCACCATACTCTACGCGCCACAATCGATTGGAGTTATGCGCTGCTTGCGGTCGATGAGCAGATTTTGTTGCGGCGTTTGGCTGTCTTCGCGGCAGGCTTCACGCTGGACACGGCCGAATCCGTCTGCACCGGGGAGGGCATCGCCGCCGGGCAAATTTTAGACCTTATCTCCTTGCTGGTAAGCAAATCACTGATAGTTGCAGAAACGATTGGTCGCACCCAGGCACGATACCGCCTGCTGGAGACCATTCGCGAATATGTCGGCGAGAAATTGACTGAGGCGGGGGAAAAGAACCGCTTGCGCGACCGTCACCTGGACTTGTTCCTCGCCCGGGCGGAAGAAGCCGCACCGAAACTGAATGACGCTTACCAGCAGCTGTGGCTGAACTGGCTGGAAGGTGAGCATGATAACTTGCGTGCCGCTCTGGCCTGGTCGTTGGAAAACGGCCGTATTGAGGAAGGCCTGCGCATTGCCACCGCACTCGTCCGATTTTGGGAGATACGGGGTTACGTGCAGGAAGGGTTGATATGGTTCGAGCGTTTGTTTGCTCAGGCAGACGAGAAAACCTCGCTGGTTGTCCACGCACAAGCCCTGGCCTATGCTAGCTTCCTGGCGATGTTTCTCGGCGATGCGGTTAGCGCGATGGCTTATGGACAAAAAGCTGTCGAATTGGCCGAAGCTGCAGGCGATGCAGGCAGCGGCGTCCTCACCATCGCCTTGTCCGGTTTATCTTCAGGGGCAAGGGTGGCGGGCGATTATCACACTGCCTTCATCTTGGATGAGCGGGTTATTAAACTCTTACGTGAATCGCCTGAGCAGCCGTTCTTCTTAGGCATGGCTTTGCTTGGACATGGCAGCATTGCCATTGAGTTGGGCGACTATGATACAGCCCGTGACTCACTGGACGAGAGCCTGGCAATTGCCCGAGAAGCGGGTGATTCCTTTCGAATCGCCCATGCGCTAAATTCTCTGGGCGATCTGGCTCGCTGCGAGCACAGGTACGTAGATGCCCAAACCGCGTATGAGAACAGTGCCCTTCTTTTGCGCGAACTAGATGCCCAGCACGATCTGGCCTTTGTATTGCACAATCTCGGGCACACCTGCTTGCACCTGGGGGATATCGAGCTTGCCCACCCTCTGTTCCGTGAGAGTATGGTCACCCATCAGTTACTGCACAATGTATCCGGTATGGCTGAATGCCTGACTGGTTTTGCCGCCATTGCCCTCTTGCGAGAATTGCCAATCGTGGGCATACGTCTGCTAGGCGCAGCGGATGCGCTTGGCGGTCGGCGTACCGCCACGGCCTCCGTGTGGCAGGCCACGCGGATGGAGTATGAACAGTATCTCGCTCTGGCTCGCACCAAGCTGACGGAGGTTGAAATTCAAGCAGAACTGGCGATTGGGCGGGCCATGTCGCAAGAGCAGGCCGTAGACCTTGCCCAAAATCTTCCAGTCAAGCCAGAGATTGCGCCGGCAACCAAAGAAACATCAGACGGCTTGACCAACCGCGAACGTGAAGTCGCCAAGTTGGTTGGTCAGGGCAAGACGAATGGCGAGATTGCCACCGAATTGGTTCTGAGCAAGCGCACAGTCGAGACGTACATCAGCCATATCTTGTCCAAGTTGGGATTAACCAGCCGCGCCCAGATCATGCTCTGGGCAATTGATCGCAATTTGACTTAAACCCCCTTATCGCTGCAGCTGAATATCAGTACCGATCAGCACGATCTTCAAAGATACGTGTATTTCTCCGTATACGCACTGACGACGCTTCATATCGATTACGCCATAATGTCCGTATTAGGAGACAACCTGTGAAAAACGCTTCATTTACAACGATTGGTCGAAATGCAATGGCTCTGGCTGTCGTGGCTATCCTTGGCCTGGTGTCCATCACCCTGTTTTATACCTTATCTGGCGGCAGTGGCGGACCGTTTGGCACGCTCAACGACATCTGTGTTGCCCTGGGAGGCATCTTGAGCGGTGGGCTGGTGTGGCGGCTGTATCCGCTCCATCGCCAACAGGCGCCACGCCTGAGCCGATTGGCGTTGGGCAGTGGCTTACTTGGCGCATGTCTCGCACCTATTGGCTCAAGTTTTGCTGTCTTCAATGTGACTGGTTGGTTTTTAGCAGGATTGGTCACCACATTTGGTTACGCGCTCATCGGTCTATGGCTGCTGGCGTTGAATGACTCGGCTCGACGTTGGCCATCGTTTCCCAATCGTCTCGCTTTGTTGGGGATGGTGGCCGGTGGGATAACGGCCGTTGGCCTGCTAGCCGTACCAGGAATTATTGCTCGAATTGATGCGCCGGATGCCGCCCATTGGTATGTATCCACAGCCCTGTACGCTGGCGGTCTGGGCTGGAATATTCTGTATACCGTCTGGTGTATTTGGCTCGGCCGCTTATTGTTATCGAATAGATTGGTCCTGCAATTTTCACCAACTGTTACATAAAGCGTGTGGATGAGCCTTACCAGAAATGGTAAGCGTTCAGTTATCAGCATTTCAGCATTTCAGCACTTCAGCACTTCAGCATTTCAGGCTGACCGGCTGACTAGCTGACTAGCTATTTCAAAGGAGATTAACATGTTAGCAACTGCTGTTCCCGTTTCCAATACCCGCTTCAAATTCGGTTGGGTCGCCCTTCTTATATCAGCCGCTCTAATGACTTTGACGCATTTTAGCCTGATATTCATTCTGGATGAACCCGTCCTTTTCACTGGCTTTGCCGTTTTTAACCTTTACGCTCTGATTGTCATCTTGATCCCATTTCGTCGTGGTGAAAAATGGGCCTGGTTGACAACCTGGCTGCTGCCAATCGGATTGGCCCTCCCTGCCGCCCTGGACCCTGACATCATGATTTTTTATTTTGCGGTCGCTGCCGTCTGTGTATCAGGTCTGGTTCTATCGATGCAGACATTCTTCGCAAAGAAATAGACATCCCGGTAACAACGAATTGTTTATTCTGCGGCAACAGCCCGGCAACAAACGACAAGAAGGCCAATCCGATGCCAATGAACCAGACAGAATCGCTTATCAGCCGCCTATTCGCTGAGGTCTTCAATCAGGGCAATCTGGCGATTGTGGATGAATTGTTATCCCCTGATTATTTCACTCACACTGCCTTCGGCGGAGCCTCATCTGGCCCAGGGGGTTTGAAGTGGCTGATTGTCATGTTCCGCACGGCCTTTCCCGATCTTCACTGTACAGTGGAGGGCGAAATCAGGGAGGGCGATCAGTTTGCGGCGCACTGGACGTTGCTCGGCACGCACAGGGGATTGTTCATGGGCAACCCGCCCACCGGCAGGCAGGTCGAGGTGCAAGGGATGATCTTTGGCAGGATTGAAAACGGCCGTATCGTCGAAGACTGGACCCTAATTGACCAGATAGGCATCCTGCAACAGCTGGGACTCGTGCCGCCAGCAAGATGAATAAGGAAATAAAATGGACAATTCCGACACAAAACGCACATCAATCTTTACCAAACGGGTTTCTTTTGGCGCTATTGCCCTCATTCTGGCTGGTCTAACGCTGCTGCCACAAGGGATATTGACGATCAATGTGCCATCTGCTCCAGAACAAAATTTAGCGTTTGCCGCTGGGGCCAACTCGTTTAGCTATCGGTTTAGCCTGATGCTTGTGGGCTTATCGTTGGCTCTCTTTATTTTGGGTGTCTTTGCTCTTTACGGACATCTCGCGCAGACGAAACAGGAAAAAATGGCCTTTGCCGGACTCATTGTAACAGTAGGTTTCCTGGCCCTGTTTCTCCCACTTACCGGCTTTGCCGCTTTTGTTGTCCCGGCGATTGGTCATCTTGTTGAACAAGGACACATAGAGATGATCTCGGTGCTGGATGCCATCTTCAAGGAGCCTTTCTTACCGATTCAGTTCTTTGCCGGCATCCTTTGGAATGTCGGCAACATGTTACTGGGCATCGCCATTTGGCGTTCAGAGACCCTGTGGAAGTGGGGTGGACTGCTCTTTATCGTCTATGGCGTGATTGGCATCCCCTCATTTTTGGATGTAAAGGTGTTTCAAATCGTTGCGCCAACTGTGGGCGGTCTGGCACAGATCGCCGTTGGGATTTCTTTGTGGCGCACTGCCCGCAGTGCCAGATTTGGTCCTACTGATGAGAATGTTGGCACCAGCCGTGTGGTACGGTGATCCGTCTCGCTATCTTAAAATGCGTTAAATGAAGAGGTTTTTTATGTTCGATTTTACTGGAATAATTGTTCTGATTGTGGTGATCGCGGTATTCGGCTTCTTGACCATTCGAGCCTGGAAATTAAAAAACGCCTTCCTGAAATGGATCGGCGTGATCAGCGCCGGACTGCTGGCGCTGCTACCGGTGGCGCTGTTGGTATTGGCGTTGATTGGCTTTGCCAGGCTGAACACGCAGTATGACAATCCGGTGGCTACCGTCCAGGTAGCCGGAACCCCGGCACAAATCGCTCGTGGTGAAAAACTGGCTCACATCTGCTCAAGCTGCCATTCGCCCGGCGACGAGTTGCCGCTTTCAGGAAGTAATTTCGCAGTGAAGTTTGATTTCCCACCGGTTGGTACACTCTATGCGCCCAACCTGACACCATCCGGCGACATTGCGGAGTGGACCGATGGGGAACTGATTCGCGCTATTCGTGAAGGGGTGCATAAGAACGGCCGTTCCCTGCTTGTTATGCCATCAGGCACTTTTCGGAATATGAGCGACGAAGACGTACAGGCGCTGGTCGCCTATTTGCGGTCGCAGCCTGGCGTTGGTGCGCCCACTCCAGACACTCGATTTAATGTGCTTGGCGCAGTTTTTATGAATCTGGCAGATTTTCGGACCGCACAGCAGCCAGTCAGCAACGTCACTGCCCCTCGGGCCGGAACCCCGGAATATGGCAAGTACATGGTGGATATTATTGCCTGCGGTGATTGTCACGGCACCCAACTGGAGGGGAGAGTAGACAATGGTCAGCCCGGCCCAACCCCCGGTCCCAACCTTACCTGGATTGTGCCGCAGTGGAGTGAAGCACAATTTATGACCTTCTTCAACACCGGCACAAAGCCTGATGGGACGCAAGTACCCATGCTTACCCTGGCCAGTGGGTTTTCGGAACCAAGGATGCCCTGGCCAATGGTGCGGGCTGTCACAACTGACGCTGAATTGAAGGATATGTATGCCTATCTGCACAGCCTGCCGGCAGTGGAAAGTCCAGGGCCGTGATCTGATCATGGCTGTCCAGCAATTTCGATTCAGGACGCGGAAGAAGGGGGAATGCATGGCGATTGTGGCATGTTAGTTTGCAGATGTTGGAAAGTGGACGATGGCGATTCCGGCATCAACGGCCGTTTCCTCCTGTACCCTGAGCCGGAAATTTCACCGGCTGGGCGACAGCAAGTGAAAGATAAATATCTACAGGCTATGAAAAATGTAAACCCCTGCATTGTCTAACCGCCTGAATCTTCGTACAATCTCCTTCACATCATAAAATAGTTCACGTCTGACGTTTCACGTTTGACGTTGAAGGAGATTTCCCCATGACAAAAGCACAAGCCGCTGAACCGATGACCGAAACCGTTTACACCCGCGCCCCCTACTGGCAGGACGTGCCCGATGAAAAATGGATGGATTGGCGCTGGCAGATGAGCCACCGGCTCAACACCGTGACCGAACTGGAAAAAGTCATCAATCTAACCGATTCGGAACGGAAGGCGCTGACCTCAAAAGGATTATTCCGGGTGGACATCACGCCTTACTTCGCCAGCCTGATGGACCCCGATGACCCCAACTGCCCGGTGCGCCGCCAGATCATTCCTACCGACAAGGAAATGGTTCCCTTTGAATCGATGATGGAAGATTCGCTGGCCGAGGACAAACATTCGCCGGTGCCGGGGCTGGTCCATCGTTACCCGGATCGGGTGCTGATGCTGGTGACGACACAGTGCGCCAGCTACTGCCGCTACTGCACCCGCAGCCGCATCGTCGGCGACCCGACGCAAACCTTCAGCCGCAGCGAGTTTGACGCCCAAATCGACTACATTGAACGCACGCCGCAAGTCCGGGATGTACTGCTTTCCGGCGGCGACCCGATGGTCCTGGCGCCCAAGCTGCTGGATATGATTTTATCGCGCCTGCGAGCTATTCCCCACGTGGAGATCATTCGCGTCGGCTCGCGGGTTCCCGTCTTTTTGCCGATGCGGGTGACGCAGGAGTTTGCCGACATGGTCGGCCAGTACCATCCGTTCTGGCTGAATATCCACGTCAATCATCCCAAGGAAATTACGCCGGAATTGGCCGCAGCGGCCGACCGGCTGACGCGGGCCGGCGTGCCGTTGGGCAACCAGAGTGTGCTCCTGGCCGGGGTCAATGACTCGGTGACCATCCAGCGCAAACTGGTGCATGAGCTGGTAAAGATTCGGGTACGGCCGTATTACCTTTACCAGTGTGATCTCGTCGAAGGGGCTGGCCATTTGCGCACCTCAGTCAGCAAAGGTATCGAAATCATGGAAGGGCTGCGCGGCCACACCTCTGGTTATGCTGTGCCTCAATATGTTATCGACGCCCCCGGCGGCGGCGGCAAGATTCCGGTAGCCCCCAACTACGTCCTCTCGCAGGGGCCGGACAAGGTCGTTTTGCGCAATTTCGAGGGCTTCATCACCACCTACACCGAGCCGGAAGATTACGATCCGCATGCCATCAAGGCCCAGGAAGCATTGATCGAGCCGCGACCGGAACCGGGCCAGGAAGGATTAACGGGGCTGCTGGCCGGCAAGAAGATGTTTATCGAGCCGGAAGGTTTTGGCAGCGTCCATGCTCGCGGCGGCGCGGAACACCGGCTGCGCAGCGGCGAAACCAAGCAAAAATGGCAGCCGCTGGGTGTGGGGTCGATTGAGCAGGAACAAGCGCAGTTGGCAGAGCCGGAGGACGGTTCAGAAGAGTAACAGAAAAACCGCAGAGGGCGCAGAGGTTTTCTCTTTAAGAGATTTCTCTGCGTCCTCCGCGCCTCTGCGGTGAAACCAAATCTGGAGGGAAACATGCGTCGCCGACGAGAATCCAAAAATCCATTTGTCCGTATGTTGTTTGGTGTACTGGCTTTGTTGGGCGCGATGGTGCTGCTGTGGACCAACGAAGGCCGGGTGAATCTGGCCGACGTGGCAGTAAAAAGCAAGCCGGTCAGCGCTGACGTAATTGATCCGGCGAATGAGGGGGCGTTTGTGAGTGTGACCGGTCGGCTGGACACGGCCGTTCCCACCACCGACGATCTCTACCTGCGCCAGGCCGAATTTATCCAGGTCAAACGCTGGGTGGAAATGTACGCCTGGGTCGAAAAAGAGGAATCAGACGATAACAGCACATCCTACAACTATGAACTAACCTGGACCAATGACCCGCGCCCGGCTGAAGAATTTAACTCGCCCGATGGACACAGGAATCCACCCTTGCCGGTGGAAAATGCCACATTTACGGCCGTTTCCGCTACCCTCGGCGCATTTCAAATCGATACCCAACAAATGGAACTGCCCCGCCCCGAACCGCTGGTGCTCAGTTTCCAGAACGTCTTAGAGGGGCCGTACCGCATCAGCGAGGAATATTTATTTGAGGGCAAAGGGGCGTTACAGAATCCGAAGTTAGGTGATGTGCGGGTGAGCTTTACGGCCGTGCCCGCCGGCATCACCGCCACCGTTTTTGGCGTCCAAACCAGGCAGGGATTTGCCCCCTACGATTACCGCGGCCGGGCCAAACTGTACCGCATCCTGGCCGGCAGTCAGGCCGACGCCATCAAACAGTTGGACACCGAGTACAAAATCATGCTTTGGGGCTTTCGCGTGATAGGCTTCTTTGCTATGTGGCTGGGGTTCGGATTGTTGGTCAGTCCACTGACAGCGCTGCTGCGTTTTATCCCGGTACTGGGCAATCTGGGGCGCAAAGCCATTGGCGCCCTGACCTTTGTTCTGGCCCTGCTGCTGAGCCTGATCATCATTATCATTTCAGCCCTGCTGCACAACCTCTGGGCGCTGCTGACGGTGGCTGTTTTACTGGGTGGCGGTTTCTATTTGTGGCAGCGTAATCAGTCACCGGCAGCCAGCAGCGATTGACCAATTTGCGTTGACTTTTAGAACGAATACGGGTAGCCTATGACCAGGTAGAGGTAACTATCCAGGAGAAAATAATATGGATGATTTATTTAGCGATTTACGTGACGATGATTTTGGGGATGAGACCAGCCCTATGGGTGATCTACCGGCAACCGGTCATATGGGCGACCTGCCAGAAACACGGCCGTTAAGCGTCGATGATGATGAATTCGACATGCTGCGGCAAAAAACAGTTCGCACTGAATCCACCTACAGTGGGATGGATACCTCAGATGATGAGTTTGGCAGCGGCTCCAGCTTTTCCCTGAACAACTTTGACACCTCACAAAAACTAATCCTATTGTCACTCCTCATGCTGGATATTGTGGCTGTGGGCTTTGGTGTGATGGTCTTGTTAGGCGTTATTTAGAATACACATTTCCCGGAGGTTGACAAAAATCAACCTCCGGGAGATGATTTGCAAACCTCTCGTTATTCCCCTGGTTGTAAAATCTGTACGTCCACGGCGGCGGCTTCGACTGCTTCCCGACTCCACAACATCGGGTGATACTCTCCATTTAGCCACAACTGAATCTGATCGTCATAATGGGCATTGTACGGATGACCACTCTGGCCGGTAGGAATAACCGTGCGGCTGGCGTCCAAATCATTCATGTCCACGATCATACGCATGGAGGGATGCCAGTTCACGGCCGCCGGATTTTCCCATTTCCAACTGACGGCATTGACGATGTCCTTGCCACCGTCGGCCGGGAAAGGGCCTCGGTTGACAAGGGCTTCAATTGGGCCAACGCCGCTGGCGCCCAGTGGGTTGCTGACAAATGTGGTCGTGTGAATGCGGCCCCAGGCCCATTCATTCATATCTCCGCCGACGTTGGCTTCAAACCAGTCAATGGTATTGGCCAGCGAGCGTAAAATAATATCCTCACGGGTTTCTTTGGTAGTTGTGGTCACATCGTCCCACCAGACTGCGTCCGGTTCATTGGCCAGTTCCAAGAAAAACACCGTTCCCGGATCGGCCTCGGCCATTTGATCAAAATAAGTCTGGCCAATATCGTCCATGAGTACGTTTTGGGCCAGGTTCATGTAGAAAATCTCGAACAATGCCGCCGGAACGCTATCACGCCGTTCCTGCAAATCCCAACCACGCAGTCGTTCGATGGCGGCCTGCACCTGGCTGTCGCTGCTGGAGAGGGTTTGTAGCAGGGGGACGTACCTTTCGGCCGTGAGTGATTTGCTGTCGAATTGGATATGGGCAAAGTCATCGGCCGTTACCTTACCCTTGCTCATGGCCGCCTCAAGCATCTCGGTGATGCGCTGGCTGCGATTGCCATCATCCCAATAGAGGGTCAGCAGATAGGGGTAATCTTCATCAATAATAGCGTTGTTGGCGGTGACGATGTAGCCCTTTTCCGGATTGAAGGAAGCCGGTAATTCTTCGTAAGGAATCCAACCCTCCCAATCATATTCGCCGGTCCAGCCGGGTACGGGAACCAGACCATTGCCGTCTTTGCGAATGGGCACGCGCCCCGGCATCTGGTAGGCGATATTGCCTTCTACGTCGGCATAGACGACGTTTTGCGAGGGAATATCCCAATAGCGCAGGGCTTCACGGAAGTCGTCGTAGTTTTGGGCCTGATTGAGCAGGATGACCGACTGCAAAACGCGGGAAGGCTCTTCGGCTGACCATTGGACGGCCAGAACATCGCTCAGGCCATCAACAACTTCGTTGACGATGGGGCCGTGGCGGGTGACGCGCACGTTGAGGGTGACGTCTTCGCCGCCGTTGACTTTGATGACTTCGGGGATGATTTCCATGTCCTGCCATTCATCCTGGTATTCATACTGGTTGGGGTTGCTGGGGTTGATTTTTTCGATGAAGAGGTCTTGCACATCGGGGCCGGAGTTGGTGACGCCCCAGGCGATTTTGTCGTTATGGCCGATGACCACGCCAGGCACGCCAGCAAAGGAGAAGCCGGTCACGTCCCAGCCGGGGGCGTGCAGGCCAACTTCGTACCAAATGGCGGGCATTTGGATTTCCAGGTGGGGGTCGTTGGCCAGCAAGGGCAGGCCGCTGGCGGTGTGTTCGCCACTGACGACCCAGTTGTTACTACCGACGAAGGGGCCAGCGCCGAAGGTGTATTCGTCGGGCGGTGTGCCCATGACGCTGAGGTTGACCTGATTCCAGTCGATGGTTTGGGTGACGGCCGTATCCCCACCCAACATCATCCCCATCTCTGGCAGTTCATTCACCATCTCTTTCTCCGGCACGATAACCGGCCGGTCATCGTAGGGGTAAAAAGGCTGCCAGGTGGCCACGTTGGCTTCACCCAAGACTTTGATCTGTTCGGCGCGGCGAATCTCGTTGAACATGTCCCGGCTGAGAACGTCGGACATGACGACGCCCCAGGAAACGGTGTTGACCGGCGTCCAGGGTTCAATTTCCCACGGTTCGCCAACCAGCCCCAAAATCGTCTGGTTGACCGACAATTCATCGCGGTGGGCGTCGATGTAGGCGTTGACGCCGGCGCTGTAAGCTTCCAGGATGGTGTAATAATCTGGGGTTTCGTTTTTGTAATAGTCCGCGGTGGTTTCGGCCATGCGGTTCCAGCCCATGTTGCGGATGAATTTGTCGCTGTCCAGCGTCGCCTCGCCAACGATTTCGGAAATACGGCCCTGGCCGGTATGCCGCCAGAACTCCATCTGCCAGAAGCGATCCTGGGCGTGGACATAGCCCTGGGCAAAGAATAGATCAGCTTCGTTTTGGGCGTAGATTTGGGGGATACCGAATTCGTCGCGGTATATTTCTACTTTGTCTTGCAGGCCGGTGAGGGTGAGTGTGCCGTCGGTTTTGGGAAACGGCCGTCTCACAATCACCGTTAATGATATGGCGGCAGCAATGACAATAACGAGCAGAATGCCAACAATGATGAAACCAATTCGTGCCAAGCGGTTCATTTTTCTTCTCCTGATGCAATTTTCCTATCGACTTCTTGCTTGTCCTCTTCCACAATGAGAAGAACGATTCGCGGGAATCCGAACGTTCTGCCTGAGGATTTAGGCAAGCGCTGTTTTTAACTCGTGCATTTTGAGCAGAAAAACCACGCTTGCTGAGAGGAATCGTTTTCTTTTTGAAAAGTTATTTGTGAACGATTCCCAATAATCATACTCGTTTTTCACGTCATCGGACACCTATTTCTGGTAAATTGGGGCGGCGAAATGTGATTATGAAATTTTTTGCGGGGATTTGGCGATTAGGGGATGGATTTTGAGAAAAATCCTCCAATCCTTTGATCCCCGCGCCATTTAAGCGAGGAAATGAATGAAACGAATTAGTCTGGTGATGCTGATTGTGTTGGTGATGGTAAGTCTGGTTGGCGGATTGGTGCGGGCTGGGGATACATGGGCAGAGGCAACGGCCGTTCCCATCCCCAATACCCCGTCAGCCACAAGCTGCACCGGCCCCAATCTGCTTAACAACCCGGATTTTGAGGGAGAATATACCACCTACATCATGCCGCCGCCCGGCCATCCCGACTGCCAGACCTGGGATCAGAACGAGCCAGACCAATATTGCACCCGTGCCCAAATGCCCGCTGGTTGGGCGCCTTATTGGCGGGATGATCCGCGCCCGGAAACGTGGATCAACATCATGCCCGAATACACCGATTCAACACCAGACCAAGTCAATCCTGACCGGGTAATGAGCGGCAGCCGGTCGCTGCATTATTTTTCTTTTTACAGCACGCATGAAGGGGGCGCGTATCAACGGGTAACGGCCGTGCCCGGTGGTCGTTACTGCTTTAGTGCCTACGGTCATTCCTGGTCGGCCAGAACCAGCACCGATTGGTACAGCGATCCTGACCCGGACAATGGCGAATTATTCCAGAAGGTTGGCATTGATCCCACCGGCGGCGCCGATTGGACCAGCGCGAACATCATCTGGAGTGATGAACGCGAACAGTATGACTTATTTGATTTGTTTACCGTTGAAGCCACTGCGCAAGCAGACGTCATCACAGTTTTCCTGTATTCGCGGCCCAATATCCCGGTTAAGCACAATGATGTCTATTGGGACAACGCTACCTTAACTGCCCCGCAAATGCAGGTTCCGACTTCACAAATTGGTGTTCTGGTAGATGAAGATATTCCCAAAGCCGTCACCCAAACGGTTGCCATTGATTTAACGCCCGGTTTCACCTGGACAGCTTCCCTGGATGCAGCCGGAACCATCACACCTGTTTTGAGCCTGACCAAAGGGGATGCCGGTCAGAATTTGGCGGTGGCTCTTGACAGCACCGGTTATTTAAGCGGCACGTATACCAACACTATCACGATTTCAGCGGCAGCCGATGTGGTGGGCAGCCCGGCCAAAATCTCGGTAGTGCTGTGGGTTGTGCCGGAAGTGGCAAATGTTTATTTGCCAGAAATTATGAAGCCGTAAGCATGAAACGTGATGCGTGAAACGTGACAAACAATTTACGTTTCACGCATCACGTTTCACGGCTATAATTTGTTCATGCTGAATCTACTTTTTATTTTCATTGGCTTGATTGTGGGTGTGCTGATTAATGTTTTGGCCGATGCGCTGCCGGAACGGGCACGGCTGCAACGGCCGTTTTGCCTGCAATGTGGTCACGTTCACGGCGGATTGGGGGTGCTGGCCCTCAGCCGCCGCCGCTGCACCAACTGCGGCGCGCCCACCCGCAAACGGGAATGGCTGGTGGAAGGGGGAACGGCCGTACTCTTTGCCGCCTTGCCCAGCCTCATCCCCGAACCGCGTAATTTGATCGTCAATTCGGTTTACATCGCCATCCTCATCCTGATCATCGTTATTGATCTGGAAAACAAGCTCATCCTCAACGTCGTCACTTTCCCGGCGACTGCGCTGGCCCTGGTGGGCAGCTTCATCGTTACGCCGGAGCAGAACAACTGGAAACTGGCCTTGGTTGGGGCGGTGGTCGGATTTGTCTTTTTCTACGCTGCCTACTGGCTGGGGACGCGGCTGTTTGGCCCCGGCGCGCTGGGTTATGGCGACGTTAAACTGGCCCTGGCGATGGGGGCGATGCTGGGTTTTCACCGCATCTTTTTTGCCCTGACGCTGGCCATCTTGTTGGGCGGCGTGACCAGTGTGATTATTTTACTGGTCAACCGTAAGGTCAACACGCGCACCTATTTGCCCTATGGCCAATATCTGGCCGCCGCCGCCATCATCATGCTGATTTGGGGCGTGCAGATTTTTCAGGCCTACGTCAATTGAAGGTAGAAGAATGAAGACAGATATTGTGGTACGGCCGTTAACCACCCCGGCCGAAATGATCGCAGTTGAAGAACTGCAAAAAATCACCTGGAACATTGGCGACCTGGAAGTAACACCGGTCCACGTGCTGCACGCCATCCAGCATAATGGCGGCATGTTATACGGCGCCTTCGACGGCGACAAAATGGTTGGCTTTGTCCTGGCCATTATCGGCACGGTTCCGGGTGACGGCCGTAAAGACCAGGTCGCTGCGGCCCGCCTCAAAATGTATTCCGTGGAAGCCGGCGTGTTGCCTGAATACCAGAATGCCGGGGTGGGTTACCAACTCAAACTGGCCCAGCGTGACTTTGCCAATAACATTGGCCTGCGCCTGATTACCTGGACATATGATCCGCTGGAGAGTAGAAACGGCCGTTTCAACATCGGCAAACTAGGCGCAGTCTGCCACACCTACTACCGCGATTTTCATGGGGAACTATCGGGCATCAATGCCGGGCTGCCCACCGACCGCTTTGAAGTGGAGTGGTGGATCACCAACAATCGGGTAGAAGCGCGCGTGGTGAAGGGGAAACGGCCGTTATCTCTGAATATGTTCCTCAACAGCGGGGCACGGCTCCTTAACGAAACAACGCTGAATGAAGCCGGGCTGCCGGTTCCGCCGCGCTACCCGCTGTCGCCAGATGCCAATCTGCTGCTGGTCGAGATTCCAGCCGATTTCCAGGCCGTCAAGCGGCAGGATTTTAACCTGGCCCTGGCCTGGCGCGAACATACCCGACACCTGTTTGAGGAGCTGTTCCAGGGAAATTATACGGTGACGGACTTTGTTTATGATGTGGGGGAGAACGGCCGTGCCCGCAGTTTTTACCTGCTCACTGGCGGTACAGTGTAATCGCGGGGTTTCCGGGACTCGACAAAACATCTGTTAATCCCCAAATCCCTGCTTATCATATTGTTGAGCTGCTCCCAACAAACCTAAACATTCCCTAACGAAAAAAACAGTAATTTGACTTACCATAGGGCGTGTGTTATTTTCCGTGAAAATGCGTGATCCTAACAAGTCACAACATCTCAAATACATTGTTCAAGGAGTGAGAAGGAATGAATCGGTTTAGAATCTTATTGTTTGTCTTATTGCTGGCGGGTTTGATGGTTGGCTGTTCATCGGGTGGAGCGTCCGGCCCTGCCGCCGATACTGCCGCTGGCAAATTAGAAGTCCGAAGTGCCTGGGGCCGTACTTCCCCGATGGCTGCCCAAAATGGCGCTTTTTACATGACTCTGGTCAACAATTCCAGCGAAGATGATGCGTTACTTTCAGCCACCAGTGACGCCTGTGAAGTCGTTGAACTGCATGAAATGTATATGATGGATAATGGCGCTATGGGCATGCGTCCGGTCGAGGGCGGTGAAATTCCCGTGCCAGTCGGACAAACCGTAGAGTTAAAGCCGGGTGGTATGCACGTAATGTGCATCGGCAAATTGGCCGATTTCAATGTTGGTGACGAATATACGCTCAACCTGGAGTTTGCCAAAGTCGGTTCGATGACAGTGACCGTTGAAATTCGGGAAATGGGTGACATGTAATAACGGCGAGGGGATTTTCTACGCTGCCCCATAAACATCCAAAGAATTATCGTGAAAGGGGCCACGGCAAATGTAACGGCCGTGGCCCCTTCTTGTTATCTGCAAAAATCCGTGAGCTTCATGAACACTTCTCCAATTTTGCTCATTGCCAGCGATAACAATTTACGCCTTTCCTTATGCTCAATGTTGGAGAGATCGCATTTTGCCGTAAAAAGCGCGGCCTACCTTTGTGTGCAGCAAGTACGATCCCAGGAAAATTTGTGTTCGTTGTTCTTTTACGCCATTCATTCCCTGCACGATGTCAATCTGGCCTGCGCCTACTTACAGGACGATCTGTGTTCTACGACCCCCATCATCTTTTTATGTGAGCCAATATTTACCCCGCTCTTGCAGCAAGCCTCACGTAACTGCTGCCGCATTGAAATGTTATTCACCCCGCTTGAACCAGCGCAAATAATCACCGCCACACAAAACATGCTGACGTCTGTCCCCCTCGAATCTGACGTTGTTTTATAAACAAGGCAATCTTTACGCCCCTTGCGGTTCAAATGACGGCTGACTAAACGCAATCAATCCAAATCCACCTAAAATTGGTGAACCAGCGTGCGTCTTATACAATAGATGCTCATGAAAATTGAACGCGTTGATCTTCACTTTATCAGTATGCCTCTGGTCAGCCCATTTACGACCAGTTTTGGCACGGAATTGGATCGTCACTGCCTGATTCTGGCCCTGCACGGCGAAGGACTGACCGGTTGGGGTGAATGTGTGGCGACCAATGATCCTGGTTACTGTTACGAAACGGCCGTTACCGCCTGGCACATCCTCTCCGATTTCCTCATCCCCAACATTTTAGGCAAAGATTTACAGGAACCGGCCGATGTGGTCGGCTGGATGTCGGCAGTGCGCGGCCACCCGCTGGCCAAAGCCGCTGTTGATCAGGCCGCCTGGGACATTACGGCCCAGCGGGATGGCCTTTCCTTCGCCCAAAAGCTGGCCCAGCCTTACCTGGAAGGTCCGAAGGAACGGGTCAAAGTCGGCGTCAGCATCGGCATTCAGCCGTCGATTGAGCGGACGTTGGCGGTGATTGAGCGGCATTTGGGGGAGGGATACGGCCGTATCAAGCTCAAAATCCGGCCCGGTTGGGACGTGGAACTGGCCCGCGCTGCCCGCGCCGCCTTCCCCGGCATACCCATTATGCTCGACGCCAACTCCGCCTTCACTTTAGACGACGTCCCCCTTTTTCAGGCCATGGACGACCTCGACTTACTCATGATCGAGCAGCCCTTAGGCTACGAAGACATCTACGACCACAGCCGGCTGCGCCCTCAAATTAAGTCGCCGCTTTGCCTGGACGAAAGCATCCATTCCACCGGCGATACGCGGCTGGCGCTGGCCATCAACGCCTGCGACATCATCAACATCAAACCGGCCCGCGTCGGCGGCTGGACTGAATCGCGTTTAATCCACGACCTGGGCCGCGAAGCCGGCATTGGCTTGTGGATTGGCGGCATGTTGGAAACCGGCGTAGGTCGGGCGGCACAGTTGGCCCTGGCTTCCCTGCCCGGCATCACCCTGCCCAGCGACATTTCGGCCACCTCCCGCTACTACGACCACGACATCGCCACCCCATTTTTCCTCAATGCCGAAGACAGCACCATCACTGTTCCAACTGGCGCTGGTCTCGGTATTGAAGTTGACATGGCCAGATTGGCAGAAGTAACCCTGAAAAAAGAAACATTTTCGTGATGCATAAAACGTGATTTTTCCTGTGTCACGTTTCACACTTGAGAGGTAATCCTATGTTCAAAGACCAAACTATAGCTTTCATCGGCGGCGGCACGATGGGCGAAGCGATGATTCGCGGTTTATTAGCGGAAGGTGCTGTTGAACCATCCCAAATTATCGCCGCCGATCCCTGGCCGGAACGGCTTGATTATTTACACGAACGGCACGGCATTGAAATAACCAAGGACAACGCTGAGGCGGCCGAAGCTGGTCAAGTTGTCGTTTTTTCGATTAAGCCCCAATCATTACCCATCGTTATGCCCGGTGTGCGCGGCCATTTTCGACGGCAAGATTTGCTGTTATCGATTATTGCTGGCACGCCCATCAAAACGTTGGCCGATGGCACCGCTCACGCCGCCGTCGTCCGGGCCATGCCCAATACACCGGCCCAAATCGGCCGGGGCATTACTGTCTGGACAGCCACGCCAGAGGTTAGCGACCTGCATAAGCAGCAGGCGCGGGCCATTCTGGGTTCTTTAGGCGAGGAAGTGTTCGTCGAGGAAGAGATTTACCTGGATATGGCTACGGCACTGAGCGGCTCCGGCCCCGGCTACGTTTTTATGATGATGGAAGCGATGATTGACGCTGGCGTACACATGGGCTTTTCGCGCCACGTGGCCACCCGGCTGGTGACGCAGACGATGCTGGGGTCGGTGGCCTACGCCGAGCAGTCGGGTAAACACGTGGCCGAACTACGCAACCAGGTCACGTCGCCCGGCGGCACAACGGCCGAAGCGCTGTATCACATGGAAAAGGGCGGCCTGCGCACGGTTATCTCGCGCGGTATCTGGGCCGCGTTCCAGCGTTCTATCTCCCTGGGTAAAGGGCAGGCGTACAAAGGGCCGGATGTGTAATCAGCTACCAGCTTTTCGATGACAAATGATGTGATTTTGCAGGTGGATGGGCGGTGGCTGATTTTTCAGAATCCGGTAAAAATTGTTGCTGCTTATCAGCCGGAGGAGGTGAATTGGGCATTGCGGGAGGTGGAAACGGCCGTTACCCAGCACAATCTCTACGCTGCCGGATTCATCACCTACGAAGCTGCCGCCGCTCTCAACCTGACCAGTCATCCCCCACTCGACGGCCTGCCCCTCCTCTGGCTTGGCCTGTACCAATCCCCAACAACCATTAACCATTTACCATCAACCATGCACCATTACCGCCTCGGCCAATGGCAGCCTTCCGTCAACTGGCCGAGTTATGAAGCCGCCATCGCCCGCATCAAAGCCGAAATCGCCGCCGGCAACACCTACCAGGTCAACTACACCTACAATTTACGAACCGATTTCCAGGGCGATCCGCGCGGTTTGTTTGCCGACCTGGCCGCGGCCCAGCAGGCCGAATATGCTGCCTTTGTGGACACCGGGCAATACGCCATCTGCTCGGCGTCGCCGGAGTTGTTTTTCCGGCTGGACGGGGATGTGTTGACCGGTAAGCCGATGAAGGGCACGGCCGTACGCGGCCGCACCCTGGCTGAAGACAAAGCCAACATGACCTGGCTGCACCAATCGAAAAAAAACCGGGCCGAAAACGTGATGATTGTGGACATGATTCGCAACGACATGGGGCGGGTGGCCCAAATCGGCAGCGTCCAGGTTCCTGACTTGTTTACCGTGGAGCGCTACCCCACTGTTTTGCAGATGACTTCGACGGTGACGGCCAAAACAAGAGCTTCGCTGGCCGACATCATGGCCGCCATGTTTCCCTGCGCCTCGATTACCGGCGCGCCCAAAGTGCGCACGATGAAAATCATCAACGAATTAGAGCCAGAGCCGCGCGGCGTCTACACCGGGGCGATTGGTTATTTGGCTCCCAACCGGCAGGCGCAGTTCAACGTGGCCATCCGCACGGTGTTGGTGGATAAGGAGAAGGGAACGGCCGTGTACGGTGTCGGCGGCGGTATTGTCTGGGATTCGGACGCGACTGATGAATACGAAGAATGCCGGGTCAAAACGCAGGTTCTGACCGCTCGGCGACCTGCTTTTTCCCTGCTGGAATCGCTCTTGTGGACGCCGGAGGCAGGCTATTTCCTGCTGGAAGCCCATTTGCGGCGGCTGTGTGAGTCGGCGGAGTATTTTGGCATTGTGGTGGATGCAACGGCCGTGCGGGGAGAATTGAAGATTAATGATTTAAGACTTCGTCGTGAGCGCTCAGTCGAACGATTGAAGATTGATCAATCCCCCCAAAAAGTCCGTCTGCTTGTCGCCCAAGACGGTGAATTTTCGGTTCAGGCTGTGCCGTTGAGCCAGGGGGCGCTGCCTGAACCTGTTCGTGTTGGGTTGGCTGCGGAACCTATCGACTCTGGTAATATTTGGCTGTACCACAAAACCACCCAACGAAAGGTTTACGAGCGGGCCAGCGCTTCCCGCCCTGACTGCGATGATGTGATTTTGTGGAACCAACGCGGCGAGATTACGGAGAGCTGCCGGGCCAATATCGTCGTGGAATTGGAGGGCAAGCTGTGGACGCCGCCGGTAGAATCAGGATTATTGGCGGGAACGATGCGGGCTGATTTGTTGGGGAACGGCCGTATTCACGAGCGTACGCTCACCATTGCTGATTTAGGCCGCAGTTCCCGTATTTATCTCATCAACTCTGTACGCCGTTGGCAAAAGGCTGTCCTGAAACCAGAAATTTGAACCACAACACCCGATGCTTCAAAACAGTGATTATTCTGGCCATCATTTTGTGTGCCGGTTTTGTCATTTGGGCAGCGATTGACATTTACACGTATGCCCAACTTACAGAAACCCGAAGAGCAGACGCTGCCATTGTTTTGGGAGCGGCCGTGTTTGGTGATCAACCTTCCCCTGTCTTACGCGAACGCATCAACCATGCCATTTTGCTCTACGAGCAAGGCTATATAGACATAATCATTTTTACGGGAGGGCTGGGAAACGGCGATTTGACGGAAGGAGACGTTTCAGCTCGATATGCTGTGACTCAAGGCGTTCCCCCAGAAGCCATTCTGGTTGAAAATAAGTCCGCAAATACGCTGGAAAACCTGATAAACGCTCAAAATTTAGCAGACGAACATGGATTACGAACCTTTTTAATCGTGAGCACACCTTTCCATATGAAACGCGCCATGTCCATTGCTGACGATTTGGGGATGACTGCCTTCACCTCGCCAACACGCACCATCCAATGGATAAGCTGGGTTACTAAATCGCGTGCATTTGCCCAGGAAATTATCAGTTACGTGGTTTATCTCATGACGTAGAAAGGCAGAAGGAAGAGGGTTTATACCAGAGTAATTGGCGGCCTAAGTTCGATATGTTTGGACGATTTCGGCCATGATGGAGAGCGCAATTTCTTCCGGCGAATGGGCGCCGATATCCAGGCCGACCGGGCCGTGAATGCGGCTAATAGTTGTTTCGTCGAAAC
>JBNKZT010000041.1:0-25970 GCA_050301775.1 Promineifilaceae bacterium (SeqCode) | reverse complement strand
ATTCCAAACTTGAAGTTCATATTTTTCAACGCCATGCTCAAGGTAAAAATCAACTAGAGCAAATACTTCTTTGTTTAAATTTGTTTTAATTTTTGGGTTTAATTCAATACCATTGTATACACACTCAAGATTGTTACCTTTCCAATACTCCCAACGGCTAGTACCTTGCGGGATAGAGTAATTATTAATGACAAAACTATTTTGATTTTGAAAAATAACAATTTCCCCTTGAACAATGCTTTTGACTTCGTGTGATTCAAAATCATGTAAATAGGTTCCACGTTTGTTGTTGACGGACTTTTCAATCATATAAATATCTCCCTCACTTGAAACACCTAAAAATCCGCCATCTTGCTCCCAATCGAATTTTTCTTGCGAAATGACTTGACCCGTATGGCTATTAACAATGGAAACTGAGTATTGGGGAGACATTGATCCAAAATAAAGAAACAGTTTTTCATCCTGAGTGAATTGGAATTGAACAGGAGGATATGTTGTGCACTTGTCTGCTTCAAAAATTCGTTTGTTTTCGTTTACGTTGTGTAAGGTAACTTTGTCTTCAATTAAACCTTGACAGTGCTCAGCGTTTGTATGTGTATTACGCACGATAATTGATTTACCATTGGGGCTAAATTCAATTTCGCTTACAAAATAGCCAATGGGGAGATTGGAAATGGTTGTTATTTGCTTTTGTGAATCTATGTCCCAAATTGTAATTGGCTCATTTGTGAATTTCCCTGAGATGGCAAGTTGCTTCCCATTGGGACTATAAGCAAGCGCCCCGGCGTATCTCAAAGCTTTTTCGTTATTGTCAAATTCTATGAAAGTAGATACTTGGGTTGTCGTTAAATCATAGAAATAAATCCCCTCATTCAAATAAACTGCCAGCATGGTTCCGTCCGGAGACAGTGCATAATCAAGAAGTGCATTCTCTTCGAAAGGTTGACTATCATCTTCTAAAACTTCCTCTGAGGCAGGTGGCAATGTTATAGAAATGGTAGTTGATGGAACTAATCCTGATGGTTCGTTGGTAAGTGCCGATTTGCAAGCAACTAAAGAGAAAACTGCTATTAAAGCGAAAATGAACTGAAGCCTCATAATTTGACTTAAAGAAATGACTAACAGTAGTGGAGAAAGGAATATTACTGTCTCAGTTTTCATCCACCTTTTTTTAGAATCTCAAATGCCGCCAACTGACCCGGCGCGCCCATGATGCCGCCGCCGGGGTGGGCGCCGGAGCCGCACTGCCAGTAGCCTTTGATGGGTGTGCGGTATTTGGCCCAGCCGGCCGCCGGCCGCAGGAAAAACAACTGCGACAGGCTCAACTCGCCCTGGAAAATGTTGCCTTGAGACAGGCCTATCGTCTGCTCAATGTCCACCGGCGTCAGCACCTGCCGGTGCAGAATGATCTCTTTGAGGTTGGGAATGTATTCGGACAGCGTATCGACGACGGTATCGCCAAAGGCTTCCCGCTTGGCGTCGGTCCAGCCGCCGTTGAGGTGGTAGGGGGCGTACTGGACGAAGCAGGACATGACGTGTTTACCGGGCGGGGCCATGGAGGGGTCGATGACGGAGGGGAGGATGCAGTCGATGTACGGCCGTTTACTAAACTCCCCATACTTGGCATCATCATAGGCCCGTTCCATGTAATCCAGACTGGGACTGATGGAGATAGCGCCGGCCAGGTGACGGCCGTTCCCCGGCATACAAGTCAAATCGGGCAGCGCATCCAGGGCCAGGTTGACCTTGCCCGACGAGCCGCGAATGTTGAATTTGCGGATGGAATCGACCAGATCGGTGGGCAGTTGGCCCGGTTCGACCAGTTTGAGGAAGGTCAGCTTGGGGTCGAGGCTGGAGGCGACGACGTCGGCGTACAACTCGTCACCATTTTCCAGGGCTACGCCGACGGCACGGCCGTTCTTCACAATCACCTGCGACACCCCGGCATTCACCCGCACTTCCGCGCCCAATGATTGGGCGGCGCGGGCGATGGCGTTGGCAATACCGCCGGTGCCTCCTTTGGCGAAGCCCCAGGCCCGGAAAGCGCCGTCAATCTCGCCCATGTAATGGTGCAGCAGGACGTAGGCCGTCCCCGGCGAACGCGGCCCCAAATAGGTGCCGATGATGCCGCTGGCCGACATCGTCGCTTTGAGCGGATCCGATTCAAACCACTGCTCCAGGAAATCGGCGGCGCTCATCGTCATCAGCTTGGCCATCAGATAAAGTTGTTCTTCACCGAGGCCCAGGAAATGGCGGGCCATGCCCAGCAAATCGCGCCAATCTTTGGGATTGAGCGTCGTCGGGTCGGGCGGGATCATCCCCAGGATGTATTTGGTTGCTTTGGCCATGAAGTACATGGAACGGCCGTAATCGTCATAAGCGGCGGCGTCGTTCTCTGAGTGGCGGGCGATGTCGCGCAGGGTGCGGAAATGGTCGCCGTCGCGGTAGAGGTAGTCGCCGTTGGGCAGGGGAGTCAGCGTGCTTTCCAGCGGCAAAATGGTCAGGCCGTGCTGGGGCAGCTTCAAATCGCGCACGATGTCCGGCCGCAGCAAGCTGACGACGTAGGAAAAGACGGTGAATTTGAAGCCGGGGAAAATCTCCTCGGTCACGCTGGCCCCGCCGACGAGATGCCGTTTTTCCAGAACGACTACTTTTTTGCCCGCTTTGGCCAGGTATGCGGCCGTAATCAATCCATTGTGACCACCACCGATGATGATTGCATCGTATTTTTGATTGTTCATAGCTTTAACCAATGGTTCTGTTTCAATAATTTGACGGGAGAACAAAGCTTCCACAACATTTAATCATGCATTTGTTGCTCAATCCAATTCCTCGCAACATCTTTTATGATCGCTTCCATATTTTTCCTGTTGGCACCAGGCCAATAGTATTGATCTTCTGCATACTTCAAGTCCTCTTGAGCAAAATACAACAAATAGAAATCGTTTAAGTAACGAACATGGTCTAATTCAACGCATAGATCTTTCAATTCACTGAGAGTTGTTTGTGAATCCCTGTTTCCATTAATCATGTTTTGCAAAAGCTCGCCCACATATTCTTTCAAAGCATGATTCTTGTCGGATTGAACAAGCCTTAATTCTTCTAACGTTTTGTCTACTAACTCAATTAGCTTGAACTGATTGTGTTCATAAGGAGGGGATTCTCCTGCAAGAATGCAAAGATGTGGCGTATCGTATCCTTGTTCTAGCATGGAAATTGCCCAAGAAATCCAATTCTCATCTATTGGCCGATTAATGGCTCGGAATGCTACGATTGCTTTTGTAGATAATCGCATACTTAATATCTCATCTGCACAATATCGCGTTTGGCGGCATGGTCAACTCACAAAATCATTGTTCTGGTGTTAAATAACCACGTTCGCTTTTCACTATTGGAACCCCAGAGCCAAATATTGTCAGTTCCGCCTCGAATCTATCATTATGTATCCATATGACAAAGCGCCCTCCAGAAAAAACACCTTCGTCAAGTTCATAAATTTTAGATTCATCCCCATCATTTACCCTTTGACCACGCATAGAACCGGGTTCAATTGTCACCATTTGTCCATCCGCGGATAGGGTTACATGATATTGAGCGCCTTCGTTTGTTTCTTTGTAGTCGTTTTCTTGCAAATCATCTGGTAGCAATTGTATGTTTGGCGTTTCTAAAATTCTGTCTACCTTCAGCAAAAAATCATTCCCATTCAGTAATGAAAAATCTGCAACAAAGGTATCGGCTGAGATAGCGTCGTCACAACTTACCAATAGCAAAAGACATAATATTACAAAACGCTTCATTATTATTCACCTACATCATTTCGATGGTAGCTAATCGGCTATAAGGCTCTTTTGTGCAGCGGATCGTAAAATGGCGTTGGTATGATGGTTGCTTTGGCTTTTTCGACGTCGAGTTGGGTTCCCAGCGTGGCGTGGGGTGTCAGGATAGTGCCGATGTATTTTTTGAGGATGGGCGAGAAGGTGTGGCTGGTCATCTGGCCCACTTGTTTGCCGCTTTTGTAGATGGGGGCTGCGCTTCGCGAGGCCCGTCCGGCGACTTGTGGGGGGAGGTCAACGGCCGTAAACAACCCATTACATCCACCACCAATAATAATTGCGTCGTATGTTTGATTTGTCATAGTCTTTTAACCCAATCACGCTTTATCGCAACGCCATGCTATAATTGGGACACGGAATTGTAGAAGAAAAGCGTGTAGGAGAACACAAATGTCCAATAGTACTCTGATTCTTCCCAAAGAAACAGCCCAGGCCCTCGTTGATTTGACGGGCGAGACGCGGCTGGATGTCGCTCTGACGACGATTATGCGTGAGTACGCCCGGCAGCAGTTGGCAGAACTGGGCGGTGAACTGCAAAAATTTGAGCGCAAGTATGGCATGTCTTTTGAAGCGTACCGCCGCATTTGGAACACGGAAGAAAGGGAAGACGATTACACTTTCGAAGCCGAGAACGATTATTTGATGTGGGAAGGGGCCGTTACGCGGTATAAACGGCTGAGTGACAGTTTTGCATGGCTGCCCTGACAACTTCCCATCTCCTATCTGAGCTGCGACACGCTTGTCGCCATTCCTCGCTGGTTGAGTCAATTGAAGACCTCATCGTTGATATTGATGTTCTTCATGTCAAAGTTCATCTCACCACACCAGAAACGTTTATGAACGTTTTTTATAATCTGGACACAGACAAAACTGCCTTTGCGCTAATCCAGACGAATCAACGAATTTATGGTGTGGATAATGCCAAAATCGGTTGGCACGAGCACCCTTTTGCTAATCCGCACCAACACATCGCTTGTTCCCCAATAACGTTTACTGCTTTTTTGCAGGCTGTGCAAAAACATCTTGGTGACTAACATCTTTTTACCGGCAAATATGTTTCCATTTATCTCCGTTTTTGCGGCGGATCATAAAATGGCGTGGGCACGATAGTCGCCTTCGCTTTTTGGCGCTGGTATTCGACGGTGATTTCGACTTCAAGATGCGTGCCTAACGTGGCGTAGGGCATCAGGACTGTGCCAATGCCGATCTGTTTTTTGAGGATGGGCGAGAAGGTGTGGCTGGTCATCTGGCCCACTTGTTTGCCGCTTTTGTAGATGGGAACCGCACTGCGCAAGACTCGTCCGGCGACTTGTGGGGGGAGGTCAACGGCCGTAAACAACCCATTACATCCACCGCCAATGAGAACCGCATCGCATTTACTGTCCTTCATAGCTTTCCGTGCCTATGTTCAGGGCAATTCGCTCCTCAACCCGTGATTTATCATTTAGCCGCAAGAGAAAAACGGTGACACGGCCGTGTGGTGTCAAAGGAACAATCTGGCCATTATCGAATCGAAAGTGTTCGGCCCATTGTTGGGTACGCGGATTGAATAAGGCCGTTACCTCATTCGTTTGGGGATCGATGGAGGCAACGTCACTGCCTTTGTAACGGTTGCATTCAAAGCAGGCATAGGCCAGGTTTGCCAGAGCGGTTTGGCCGCCATGTTTGCTGGCGATCACATGATCAACTTCGTGGGGGAAAAACGTGACGGGTGGTTTATGGCAGTACTCGCATCGCTCTTGGGTGCGCTGGATGACCGCCTGACGCAGCGAGTCGGGAATGTGAATGCTCATGGAAAAATCAGGATGGTAGATTGAGGAAGGAAATGGCGCGTGCTTTTAGCATCGTTACCAGATGGTTGATCCGCAGATATTCATCTAGTTCTTTTTCTTCCGCCGGCGTAAGTTGACCGGCCCGATTCTTCTCCAGGAGTTTGTTAGCGCGTTTCTGCATGTCTGGCGTTGGTTCAAAGTTAAGTATTTCTTCGGAAGTGGGTTGGCTTACCAGAAATTCTAAGATGTAACGATAGACTTCGTTGGGTAGGGGAGACAATTCGCCCAGTCCATGTTCCAGGAGTTCAGGCAGACGTTCTTGTACGGCCGTTACCCGTTCCGCCAGCCTTTCTGGTACCCGGATTGTCATTTCAACCATAATAACCCTCGCTTTACCCTTCCTAATTTGTGTGAATCATCAGTTTAATTGTACCGTATTTGGCATGTAAATTGTTAGCAATAGCATTTTTGTCTACGCCCGCTTTTGTAACGGAGCGTAAAATGGCGTCGGTACGATGGTTGCTTTGGCTTTCTGGCGCTGATATTCGACCGTGATTTCGACGTCTAGTGATGTTCCCAGCGTGGCATAGGGTGTCAGAACCGTGCCGATGCCGATCTGTTTTTTGAGGATGGGCGAGAAGGTGTGGCTGGTCATCTGGCCCACCTGGCTGCCGCTTTTGTAGATGGGAACCGCACTGCGCGAGGCTCGTCCGGCGACTTGTGGGGGAAGGTCAACGGCCGTAAACAACCCCTCCAGACTCCCCCAATCCACCTCCAACCCGACAAACGTCCACTCCGACCCGGCCACTTTCTCGGCCCGCAGCGCTTTTTGGCCGATAAACGGCGCGCCGCCCAGGTCCACCGCCCAGCCCAGCCCCAGTTCATAGGGCGACGATTTTTGCTCTTCGATAATGGCATGATGAGCCGATTTGTAATCGACCTCAATCATCAGCATCCCGGCCTCGATGCGGGCGATGTCCAGGGCGATGATGCCGGCGGGCAAAATGCCGTAGCGCTGGCCGGTGGTCAGCAAGACGTCCCAGACCGGTTCGGCGTCTTCCGGCCGCAGCCACAATTCGTAGCCCAGGTCGCCGGTGTAGCCGGTGCGGGAGATAGTTAACGGATGCCCGTTAATTAACGGCCTTCCCCCAATTTCCCCCTCCGCCAGCCGAAAATAACCCAACCTGTCCAAATCAATCCCGCTGACGATTTCCTGGAGCAGGGCGCGGCTGAGTGGCCCCTGCAGCGCCAGCGATGCCAAATCCGACGATACATCCGTCACCTGGGCGTCAAAGCCATAGCCGACGTCGCGGAACCAGCGCAAATTGGGGTCGGCGGCCGTGATGCGGAAATGGTTCTCGGCCAGCCGCGCCACCGTGCCATCGTCGATGACCTGGCCGGCCTCGTCGCACCAGGGGGTGTAGAGCACCTGGCCCACTTTGCACTTGCTTACGTCGCGGGTGATGATGCGGTCCACCACGCGAGCGGCATCCGGCCCGGTGATTTCGTATTTGAAGAGGGGCGAGACGTCGATGGCGGCGACGCTGTTGCGAATGGCCCAATATTCCCGCTCGTGAGAGGGTTCATAAACGCCGGCGGCCAGATAGCCGGCCCAACTGCGCCACTCGTGGCTTTCGCATAGGGCACTGGTACGGCCGTGGAAAGGGGTGGGTATGGGCATAGGGACTCCTATTTGAATGCGGCATTCGGATTGCTGAATTCGGAATGAGACCCAGTCATCCGTGTTACCGCATAGATTCGAGAATCTACGTCTTATGTTGGAAAGCCAAGCTGCTCGGAAATGCGGCGGGCTGCTGCCTGGACTTGCTGGCCCAAATGAGCGATCCGGTCAGCATTGAGCCGGACTTTGGGCGCAGCTAAACTAATGGCAGCGATGGCTTCTTTGTCATAGTTCAAAACGGGGGCGGCCACAGCCACCAGTCCAATTTCCAACTCTTCGTCGGCGATAGCATAGCCGCGTGTGCGTATTTGTGCCAATTCCTGGCGCAGTTTGTCGGGGGCGGTGATGGTGTGCGGGGTGACGGCCGTTAACATCCCCGGCAGCAGTTCCGCCAATTGCTCGTCGGGCAGGGTGGCCAGCATGGCCTTACCGGTGGACGTGGCATGGGCCGGCCAGCGGCTGCCAATGTCCTGCCCGCCGCTGATGACGCGATCGGCCGTGACCTCATCAAGGATAAAAATTTCGGTCCCAGTCAACAGTTCCAGTGACGCCGTTTCTTTGGCCAGTGAGGCCAATTTCTTAAGTTCTGGCTGGCAGATTGCCCGCAAATCATTGGCCCGCAATGCCCGGCTGCCCAGGGTGATGGCAAATGGCCCCAGCCGGTAAACATCGCTGTTGAGGTCACGTTTGATGAGGCCCTCACTTTCCAGCGCTGTCAGCAGACGATAGGTTGTTGTTTTGTTAAGATTGGCAGTTTGTGACAGGTCGGTCAAGCCCCATTCCGGCTGGTTGTCAGTAAACAATTTGAGCAGGGAAATGGCTCGCAGAACCGCTTGTGTTCCACTGTAAGGTTTGCTGTTATTCATAGTTTATCCAGAGACCTGCGAGGTTTCTAAACCGCGCAGGTCTAGTGTTTCACATTGTGAACTATTATTTCAAAATCATTGACCATTATAGTCGGATTTGCTATATTTTCCATACCGAAATTGACTTGATTTCTTTGGGAGCCAATCCTATATCTAAGATTCGACCGGCGTAAAATGGTGACGCAATAGCCGGTCATTTGGCAAACAACAAAACGAATTATTTGCGCAAAGGAGCATCATTATGACAAATCATCACATCGGACCTAATGCCCGACAAATTATCAACCGCGACAAGGCTGTTTTAGCCACATCGTATGCACGAGAATACCCGCTGGTTGTTGACCATGCCCAGGGATCGGAAGTATGGGATGTAGACGGCCGTCGCTACATCGACATGATGGCCGGCGTCTGTGTTTTGAACGTAGGCCACCGCCACCCCCAGGTGGTCGAAGCGGTGCGTGAGCAGACGGACAAATTCTGGCATATTTGCCTGCACGATTTTTATTATCCGCAAGCCGTCGAACTAGCCGAAAAAATGGCGGCCATTGCCCCTATGTCCGGCCATACCCGCACCTATTTTGGCAATTCGGGTACGGAAGCAGTGGAAGCGGCGATTAAACTGGCGATGTACAAAACCGAACGGAACAAGTTTATTGGTTTCTTGGGGGCATTCCACGGCCGTACCCTTGGCTCCCTCTCTTTCACGGCCAGCAAAGCGATCCAGAGCGGCTACTATCAGCCGGCGGTGAAAGTATTCCATCTGCCCTACGCCAATCCTTATCGGCCCTTGCTCATCAGCCAGCCGGACGAGGACTATGGTGATACGGTTGTCAATTACCTGGAAAACGAGATATTCCGCAGCAAACTGCATCCCGAAGACGTGGCGGCCGTCGTCGTCGAGCCAATTCAGGGGGAAGGCGGTTATGTCGTGCCCTCACCCAATTTCTTCCCCCGCCTGCGCCAAGTGTGTGATAAGTATGGCATCCTGCTCATCGTCGATGAAATTCAGAGCGGTGTAGGCCGGACTGGTAAATGGTGGGCTATCGAGCATGAAGATGTTGAGCCGGATATCGTCTGTTTTGCCAAGGGGATCGCCAGCGGCCTGCCTTTGGGCGGCATTGTGGCCCGTGACGAGGTGATGGCCTGGGCGCCGGGCGCGCATGGCAGCACCTACGGCGGCAACCCGTTGGCGCTGGCCTCGGCCATTGCCACATTAGATGTGATTCAGCAGGACGGGTTGCTGGCTCAGGCCGAAGAAACCGGCAATTACATCATGAACCGCCTGCGCCAGATGCAGTTGAACCATCCCAGCATCGGCGACATTCGTGGTCGTGGTTTGATGGTGGGTGTTGAGTTTGTGGAGGATCGGGAGACGAAGAAGCGGGCGTCGGCTTTGCGAACGGCCGTTATCGAACACAGTTTTGACAAGGGCTTGCTGGTTATTCCCTGCGGCCCGAATGTGATTCGCCTGACGCCGCCGCTCAATATTTCGCGCGATTTGGTCGATGAAGGGCTGCATCTGTTTGAAGAAGCGCTGACCCTGGCGGAACGGGAAGCAATGGCGGTGGCTGGGGATTGATGATTGGAGTGTTAAGCGGGGATTGGGGGATTAGGGGATAAAAATCAGAAAAAAATCCCCTAATCCCCTAATCTCCGCATTTTTTGGGAGGGGATGATGTTATTGGAACGGCCGTACCACCATGAAACTGATTTTAATCGCGTGCGGGATTTTTTGATTGCCACCTATCCGCTGACGCCGGTTGGGTTTAACTGGGAAATCCGGCGTTGGGAAGGCTGGTGTTTCCACCGTGTGCCGCCAAACCAACCGCCGTGGGATAAAGTGCATTTGTGGGAAACAGAAGCGGGCCAGTTAGTCGGCGTGGTTCATCCTGATAGCACCGGCGACGCCGATCTGCAGCTTCACCCCGATTTTCGTCACCTGGAAGCGGAAATGGTGGCCTGGGCCGAAGCAAATCTGACTGTACCGGTCGACGACGGCGAGCAGCAGCGATTACACATTTTTGCCCAGGAGTATGACATACCGCGCCAGCGTTTGTTAGAGAGGCGCGGCTATGAGAAGCAGCCCTGGTTAGGGGTGACGTGGAAGATGCGGTTGGGGGAACGGCCGTATCCCTCACCCCCATCCCCGCCCGACTACCACATCCGCAGCACTACCCCTGACGATTATCAGCGCATCGCTGATGCCCTCAACGCCGGTTTTGGGCGCGATTTCCATACTGCGGGCGAAGTGGGCTATTTCATGACTCATGCGCCCTCCTTCCGCCATGATTTGGACCTGGCGGCTGAAGCGCCCGATGGCAGTTTTGCCGCCTACGTTGGCGTCTTTTACGATGAAGCCAACCAGCGGGGCATCTTCGAGCCGGTTTGCACAGCCCCAGCCCACCGTCGCCGCGGCCTGGCACGGGCGTTGATGCTGGAAGGCCTGCACCGATTGCAATCCTTAGGAGCCAACAGCGTTTATCTGGGCACGGGTGATATGGTTCCGGCGAACCGATTGTATGAGGCAGTTGGGTTTACGGAAACGTATAAGGGTTATGTCTGGCGGAAACTGTTTAAGTGAAATTTTAGACCCTTCGGGTTTTCCTAAACCAAAAGAGTCTGATGACAGGAGACAATGCGATTAAGCCGCTTTTTTCTTGAACCAGGGCAGTCCGATGCGGCTCAGCGTGTCCCCTTTGGTTATTTGATATTGGACGACGCCGACCACGTGCATCAGGAACAGCACCAAGACCAGTTTGGAACCAATATCATGGAACGTTCGTGGCGGCACATCCTGAATCGCTTCTGGCAGCACATTACCTGGCGATAGGCCAAGATCGCTCAACAGCAGCATCCCCACACCACTTAACAGCAGTGGTACAATGAAAACATACAGCAAAATATGATTCCATTTGAAGGCGCGGGCGCGGTTGGGTGATAATCCTGGGGGCGCATCTGGCCACGGTTCGATAAAACGCCAGACCAACCGGATGACGGTTAGTACCAGCACCGTTAGCCCAATCAAAACATGGGTTTGGTACATCTGGGTTTTGGTAGCGCCATCGCCCAAACGGGTCATGACAGTGCCAAAAATTAGCAGACCGATGATGAGTAGGGCACTGAGCCAGTGGATGATTTGGGTGACACGGCCGTATGTTTTGGGTTTGATTTTGTTTGCCATATTTTTCTCCTTGATGTAGGTGGGGTTTGGATACGGCCGTAATCTTACCCGTTCTCATCAAAATTGAAAATTGCATACACCCATCGTGTAAACTGTAAAAAGGTGGAGGTGAGTGATGAAACTGCCACAGCGTACGCGCATCTATAACAACCATTCCCTCAACAGCCCGGCCTGGGATGGTTACCGGCCCCGACCCGGCGACGTCATTATCACGACAGCCCTCAAAGCCGGAACGACGTGGATGCAAAACATCGTTGGTAACCTGATTTTTCAGGATGAGCCGATGCCCGGTCTGGTATGGGAACTGACGCCCTGGCTCGATTCCAGCTTTGGCTCAACGGCCGAAAAATTGGCTCAACTGGAAGCGCAAACTCACCGCCGCTTTCTCAAAATCCATTTGCCGCTGGATGCGCTGCCCTACTTTCCTGAGGTTAAATATATTTACGTGGGACGGGACGGCCGTGACGTTTTCATGTCACTCTGGCACCACTACCGCCACTTGCAGCCCGACATTTTCGACCATTACAACCGTCATCCCAGCCGCCGCCATGACCCCTTTCCGCCATGCCCGGCCGACATCCATGACTTTTTCCGGCTTTGGATTAGCCGCAGTTGGTTTGAATGGGAGCAGGATGGCTTTCCCTTTTGGTCGCTTTTTTATCACGTGCGCTCCTGGTGGGATTTCCGCCATTTGCCCAACATTCTCTTCGTCCACTTTAACGATTTGCTGGCCGATTTGGCTGGGCAGATGCGCCGGATTGCGGCTTACCTGGACATTCCGGTCCACGAAACCACCTGGCCGGCCCTGGTGGACAAGATGACGTTCAAATCCATGAAAGCCAATGCCGATAAGGTGGTTCCCGGCAGCGGCGGTTTCCTGGTCGGTGGGGCGGCGCAGTTTCTGAATAAAGGGACAAACGGCCGTTGGCGTACCATCTTAACTCCGGCAGAACTGGACGAGTATGAAACGGTCGTCCAAAAGCAGCTTACGCCTGATTGCCAACGCTGGCTGGAATCGGGAATAACGAATGGTTGAGATGGTTCGTGTAAATCTACCGAGAAGCAGAAGCGTATTTTGGTCAAAATGAATTCAATTTGGGGTTGACTCATCAATTTCAAACTGGTAACATGCTTTCCATGCACAAACAAGTTGTTTTTGGCTTTTATTTTTACTTTTTTAGCAATCCACTCCGGCCGCAGATGGCTGAGGAGGTTTGTTTGTCGTAGGTAAGTGAAGCCAGACAAAAAGACGAACTCAACGAGACGCGGTCATACCAGACCGCGTCTTTTTTTGTTTTGATTGCGGGGATTTGGGGATTAGGAGATTGATAGAATTAATCCCCTAATCCTGTAATCCCCGCCCATTCAGGAGACAAATTATGATAAGAAACGGCCGACCATCCAACCCCCAGCAGATCAAGTGTCGTGGCGTGCGCGGAGCCACCACCGTCACCGAAAACAGTGCCGAGGCAATTCTGGCGGCAACGCGTGAACTGCTCTTTACGATGATTCAATATAATGAAATTGATCCCAATGATGTAGCCAGCGCTTACTTTACGACAACCGAAGACCTCGATGCTATCTATCCGGCGACAGCGGCGCGGCAGCTTGGCTGGTACGATGTCGCCTTGTTGTGCGGCCATGAAATCCGGGTGCCGACCGGATTGCCGCACTGTATCCGTATTTTACTCCATTGGAACACGCCCAAAACAGCTCAGGAGATTGTGCATGTTTACTTGCACGATGCCCAATCTTTGCGCCCGGACAAAGAAAATGTGCCACCCATCCCGGCCGAAGAAATTGAAATGTTTATGCAGTTGGTCCAAAGGTCATAAAAACAAAAATCGTCAATCGTTAATCGTCAATTAGGAGAAGAAATTATGATAGTTGTAATGAAAACAGCTGCTGCAAGAGAAGATGTCGATGCCATTATTGATCGGGTAGAAGCCGTTGGGTGCAAGACTCACATCATTGTGGGCGCTGAACGGACAGTAATTGGGGTGATTGGTGACGGCCGTGCCATCGATCAACGCCAACTCAGCCGGATGATTGGCGTAGAAACCATCGTGCCCATCTCCAAGCCGTACAAAGGAGCCAGCCGCGAATTCAAACCAGAGGATACCATCATTCAGGTAGGTGACGTCGCCATTGGCGGCAATGACCTGGTCGTCATGGCCGGGCCATGTTCCATCGAGGGGCGCACAGCTCTTTTGGAAGTCGCCCATGCCTGCAAAGAAGCCGGCGCCCAGATTTTGCGTGGTGGAGCCTACAAACCACGCAGTTCACCGTACTCTTTCCAGGGTTTGGGTGAAGAAGGATTACGCTACCTGGCCGAAGCCCGCGAAGCTACCGGCATGCCCGTCATCACCGAGGTGATGGACCCGGCGCTGGTTCCGCTGGTGTGTGAATATGCCGATATCCTCCAGATTGGGGCACGCAACATGCAAAACTACGCCCTGCTCAACGCCGTCGGCAAATCAGGCCACCCGGTTATGCTCAAACGCAGCTTCAGCGGCACGATCGAAGAGTGGTTGATGAGCGCCGAGTACATTTTGAGCCACGGCAATAACAACGTTATGTTGTGCGAACGCGGTATCCGGGCCAACGAAACAGAAACGCGCAACACGTTTGACATTAACGCCTTCCCGGTGATTAAACACCTGTCTCATCTGCCCATCATTGCTGATCCCAGCCATGCAGTGGGTAAGTGGGAATATGTAGGGGCGGGCGCCAAAGCGGCCGTAGCTGCCGGCGCTGATGGCGTCATTTTAGAAGTCCATCCCCGGCCGGAGGATGCCTGGTCCGATGGCCGGCAGTCTCTAAAACCGGAAAAATTTGCCAAACTGGTTGAGCAGATGCGCGCCGTGGCTCTGGCTGTGGAGCGAGACATTCCGACCAACCAGATTCCAGCCGGATTGAATGGGCATGGTTTAGCCAGCCTGTCACCAACTTTTTAGCAGTTTTCAGGTTTATAAAACTGGACCGGGTTTTGTCATACTGAACGAAGCCTAGAATCTCATTACTTGTGGGATGCGCCACTTCGTTCAGTATGACAGGCCTATTGCTTTGCCTAATCCAAAACCCCCTCGCTTTTATTCCTCAAACTTACAAAATAAACCGGATATGTGACAAAAATCACTAATGGAAGGTGCCTTTTACAACTTCCTTAAGTATTGTTCGCCATAGTATCGTATAGAGAATTTGTTTGAGGAGGTTTTTACTAGATGAGTATTAGTCGGCTGGCAAGCTCTATTCCAGAGTCCTCGACGCTTAAGCTAAACGATGCTGCGGCTCGTTTGCGGGCGAAGGGGGAGCCGGTGGTGCACCTTGGCGGTGGCGAACCTAAAAATAAAGCGCCAATTACAGCGATTTTGGGTTCGGCGGCCAAGCTGCGCGCCGGAGATATCAAGTATGTTCCCACTGATGGCATGCCTTCGCTAAAGAAGGCCATTATTCGTTATACTGAGGAAAATTACGGCCGTTTAGTCGCCCCGGAAAACATTGTCATTTCCACTGGAGCTAAGCAGGCCATTTACAACATTCTCTTCTCTGTCATCAATCCCCAAGATGAAGTCGTGATTTTTGCCCCCTATTGGGTCAGTTATCCCGAAATGGTGAGCATGGTTTACGGTGTACCCGTCATCGTCAAACCGGCTGACGGTACCTTCCAGCCCACCATCGAAGAATTTGAAGATGTCCTCAGTTCTTACACCAAGGCCGTTATCCTTAACAGCCCTAACAATCCATCAGGTCACGTTTATTCAGCCGAATTCGTGGCGGCTCTGGTAGAAATCTGCGAAAAACGCGGCATCTACCTTATCATGGACGACATTTATCACAAACTCGTCTTTGATGGCATGGAAGCGGCTCCGGGTTATCGTTTCACCAACAAAGACGTAGAAAACACCCACGTTTTGGTCGTTAACGGCGTTTCCAAGCTTTACGGCATGACCGGTTTCCGCATTGGCTGGGCCATTGCCCCGCGTGAGATGGCCAAAGTCATGGGGAATGTGCAGAGCCAGATTACCTCCTGCCCGCCGGTCCTCAACCAGGCTGCCGCCGAAGGCGCACTGACCGGCATGCAAAGTGTCACCGATAATTTGCGGCTGACCATTCAAAACAACCGTGACATCATGCTGCAAGAGATGCGCTCTTTCACCGACGTGATTACTCCCAAACCGAATGGCACTTTTTACTGCCTGGCCGATTTCCGGGCCTACGAGAAAGATTCGGTTAAGCTGGCCCAATTCTTGTTGGATAGGGCACTGGTGGTAACTGTGCCGGGTGAAGCTTTTGGCATGGAAGGGTATCTGCGCCTCAGTTATGCCGGCGCTGTCAAGGATATTCTGGAAGGCGTCAAACGGATGAAATGGGCCTTAGACCCCAACGCCCCCAATGAAATTTACATTGGCGACCGGAGAATGATCAGGGATTGGCTATGAACAACATACTCAATATCAAAACACCGGCCGAAGGCCAGGCTTCGGCCTTGAAGAGTGATTACGACCTGGAAAATCACGGATTACGCAACTGGCGGCAAGTTTATTGGAACCTGCCAACCGAAGCGTTGTATGAGGAAATCGTCTTCCGCGGCGAAGGGAGAACGACCAAAATGGGGGCGATGCTGGTGAACACCGGTAAACATTCGGCCCGCGCCGCTCAGGACAAATTCGTCGTCCGAGAAGGAGAGAGCGAGGACAATATCTGGTGGGGCGAATACAACCGCCCCATCAGCCCGGAGCAGTTTAACGAGGTGTACAACCGGCTGCAAGGTTTCTTGCAAGGGCGGGATTTGTTTGTCCAGGATGCTTACGCTGGAGCCGATCCGGAATACCGCCTGCCGGTACGCATCATCACCGAATATGCTTGGCACAGCCATTTTGCCCGCAATATGTTCATCCTGCCCCAATCGCGGGAAGAATACCGGCAGCATGTGCCTGATTTTACCGTCATCTGCGCGCCTTCCTTCAAGGCGTTTGAGTCGATTGACGGCACGCGCACCAGCACCTTTATCCTGCTCAATTTTGCCCAGCGCATCGCCATTATTGGCGACTCGGCTTACAGCGGCGAGATTAAGAAATCCATCTTCACGGTGATGAACTACCTGCTGCCGTTGGAAGGGGTGATGACGATGCACTGCTCGGCCAACCAGGGCGACAACGGCGACGTCGGGCTGTTTTTTGGCCTGTCGGGCACGGGCAAGACGACCCTATCGGCCGATCCCAGCCGCCACTTGATTGGCGACGACGAGCATGGCTGGAGCGATGATGGGGTCTTTAATTTTGAGGGCGGCTGCTACGCCAAGGTCATCCGCCTGTCGCCGACAGCCGAACCGGAGATTTACGCCTGTACGGAGCGGTTTGGTACGATTTTGGAAAACGTCATCTACGATCCGGTGACCCGGCAAATCGATCTGGATGATCCGTCGATTACGGAGAACACGCGGGCTTCGTATCCCCTGGAATACATCGGCAATGCGCTGCCGGACAAACGGGGCGGCCATCCCAAGAATATCATTTTCCTCACTTGTGATGCTCAGGGTGTGCTGCCGCCGATTTCACGGCTGTCGCCGGAGCAGGCGATGTATCATTTCATTTCCGGCTATACGTCAAAAGTTGGCGGGACTGAGGTTGGTCTGGGGGTGGAGCCGCAAATCACGTTTAGCGCCTGTTTTGGCGCACCGTTTATGGTCCATCATCCCATGTTTTATGCCGATTTGCTGCGGCGTAAGGTGGAACGGTATGGCGTGACCTGCTGGCTGCTGAACACGGGCTGGACGGGCGGCGCTTACGGCGTGGGCAAACGGATCAGCATCAAGTACACGCGGGCGCTGTTGAACGCGGCGCTGAACGGCGACCTGGATGACGTGGAATATTACCAGGACCCGATTTTTGGGTTTGAGGTTCCCAAGAGCTGCCCCAATGTGCCGGAGGACGTGTTATATCCGG
Source organism: Promineifilaceae bacterium (SeqCode) (assembly GCA_050301775.1). GTDB lineage: Bacteria > Chloroflexota > Anaerolineae > Promineifilales > Promineifilaceae > JACKCC01. The sequence continues at coordinate 8,689 of JBNKZT010000041.1, read as the reverse complement.
CGCAGGCGTGGTCGAGTGAAAAGGATTACATGAGCAAGTACCGCAGTCTGGCGGCGCGTTTTGTGGATAACTTCAAGAAGTATGCGCCGGAGTGCCCGCCGGAAGTGCGTGAGGCGGGGCCGAAGTGGTAGGTTAGTTAGTTGATTGGTTAGATAGTTGTGGGTGGTTGGTTTGGGTCAATCACCCACTTTTTTATTTGAAAAGCTCAATGATCCATAGAACAATTGCCACAAAAGCCAGACCAAAAATTGTTAGCAAAATTAGCGCCATAAAAAACATGGCAGCCAACGAGGGCGGCGGCGTGTCATCATTTTGGACGGTGCGGGAAGATTGTATTCGAGAAGCTAAACGACCAACAACTTGTGACTGAACTCTACTTCTGTGTAGTGGTTTCATGCCAAGCAAGAGTGCAAGCATGTAAAAAACGAACAATGTGAAGGGGATGATGATAACAAACCGGATAATTGGGTTGTGATTACCGATGATTCCGGCTTTTGCTGGTTTGGTGACGTCGTATTCGACCATTATTAACTTATTCGCAGCAGCTTGCTCGTAAATTGTCTTGCTAACTTCTTCCGTTTTTTCAAAAGTGGTTGATTCGTTGTTTTCAATCTGGGTTTTGTACTGATAGGTGATGAAATATTTATCTTCGATTTGGGTTTGATCAATAATGGTGGCTTCACTCTGACCAATTTTGTCTGCCAGGAGTAATGTCCACCACATTTGCCACTGGGTTTGCCAGTAGTCATCTTTGTAGGTTACGGTCACAAATAACATTAGGGTGATTGGTAGAGTGAAGCCAATCACCGCAAGAAAAACGGTTGTCTTTGATAACTTGACGGGGTAACGAGTCATCTGGTTTTGGTGGATATGTTTCAGAAAGGTTCTACACGGCCGTTTCCACCCCATTCACCACCCGACAAATCCGTTCCAACGCCTCTTCCAATACCGATCGGGGACAGGCCAGATTAACCCGCTCGAACATTTCCCCTTCTCGGCCGAACCATTCACCGGCATCGAGGAAGATGTGGGCCTGGTTGAGCAGCAGTTGGTGGCGGGCTGCGGGGTCAAGCTCCAACCCGTGACAATCAATCCAGAGTAAATAAGTGCCTTCCAGCGGGATGGGACGAATCTGGGGCAGGTGCTCGGCCAGATACTTTTCCACGAATGCGTAATTGTCGGCGATATAGTTGATAACCTCAGTTAACCATTCTTCCCCGTGTTTGTAAGCCGCTTCCGTAGCGACCAGACCAAACGGATTGGCGCCGGGCATACGATGTTTTTCCATCGTTTGTTTGATGCATTCGCGCATTGCTTCATCGGGAATGATGATGTTGGAGGTGTGCAGCCCGGCCAGATTGAACGTTTTGCTGGGGGCGGTGCAGACGATGCTTTTTTGCTCGAATGCTTCGCTGATGCTGGCAAAGGAAGTGAAATTGTAGCCGGGCATGATCAGGTCGCAGTGGATTTCGTCGGAAACGACCAGGACGTCGTTTTCCAGGCAAATCTGGCCGAATTGGCGCAGTTCGTCGGCGGTCCAGACGCGGCCAACCGGGTTGTGGGGGCTGCACAAGATGGCCATTTTCACGGCCGGATCGGCTGCTTTTTGGGCTAAATCGGCGAAATCCATATGGTAACGGCCGTTCTCATATACCAAACTATTCGACACAATCTCGCCGCCGTGATTTTCGATGGCGCTGAAAAACGGGTAGTAAACCGGCTGCTGAATCAATACCTTGTCGCCGGGCTGGATGAAGGTTTGCACGATCATGTTCAGGGCCGGGACCACGCCAGGGGTGAGGACGATCCATTCTTTTTCGATGAAACGGCCGTAACGCCTTTTATGCCAATCAATCACTGCTTCATAATAAGAATCCGTCGGGATACTGTAACCAAATAGACCATGCTCCGCCCGCTTGACCAACGCCTCAATCACGGCCGGAGCCGTTGGGAAATCCATGTCGGCTACCCACATTGGCAGCAGCCGCCCGGCATCAGGGTTGGCTTGTGCATCGTAATCTTTCGGCTCCATCTCCCATTTGACGCTGTTGGTTCCCTTGCGGTTGATTTCTTGGTCAAAATTAAATGTCATGATGTCCTCCACGTTGTAGAAAATACAAACCGCAGAGGCACAGGGAACGCAGAGAAAGACTCTGACGAGAAATTCTTTGCGCTCTTTGCGTCTTTGCGGTGAAAAAATTAACGGGTTAAATCAATAATATCCAGCCGCGTCGTATCCCCGGCCTTCATCGTGCCGCCGCCTTCGATGACCAGAACCAAATCGCCGTCAATCTCATGTTCGGCCAGCCAGTTTTGGGCGTAATGAGGCCAGCTTATCGGATTGGCGGCGATGTGCACTGGATAAACGCCGTAAAGAAATTGTAAACGCTGGCAGGTCTTTTCATCCAGGCAGATGGCAATAATCCACTGCGGCAGCCGGAAGCGGGTGACGCGCCGGGCAGTCGCCCCGCTGGCGCTGGGGACAAACACGATAGCCGGATTCAGGGTGCGGGCGGTCTCAAAAATGTTGAACGAGATGAGATCGTTGCGCGTGATTTCGCCGCTGGACTGCTGGACTTCCAGCAAATCAGCTACCCCGACAATTTTGGCAGAGGTTTCGGTTTCCTGAGCAATCCGGGACATAACGGCAACAGAGTCAACCGGGAATTGACCAACGGCCGTTTCCCCCGACAACATCACACAATCCGTGCCATCAATGATCGCATTGGCCACATCCGTCGCCTCGGCCCGCGTGGGGCGATTGTGTTCAATCATCGACTCCAGCATATGCGTGGCCGTGATCACCGGTTTGCCGCACAAATTAGCCTGGTCAATCATTTGTTTTTGGGTCACGGCGATCCGCTCAATCGGAATCTCAACGCCCAAGTCGCCGCGAGCCACCATAATGCCATCGGCCGTATCCACGATAGCTTTCAGGTTACGCAGCGCCCGCGACCGTTCAATTTTGGCAATGATAAAGGGATCATAACCCAACGTCCTGGCTGCTTCTCGTACTGCTGTAATATCTGCGGCCGATTCCACAAACGATTGGCTGACCCCATCCAACTGCTGTTCGGCGGCAAACTTAAGGAAATGGGCATCTTGTTCCGTAAAGGCGCTGATCCCCAACTCAATGTCCGGCAAATTTACTCCTTTATGGGCGCGTAATTCACCGCCTACCTCAACCAGACAATGAACTGCCTTGTCTTCAACCTGTTTCACTTGCAGTTGGAGAAAGCCATCATTGAGAAAGATCTGGTCTCCAGGCTTCACCACCTGAGGTAAACCGGGGAAACTCATGGAAACGCGCTCTTTACTGCCCAGGATCGGGTCCGTTTGCAAAATGAAAGTCTGTCCCTTTTCCAGTTGGATAGACTTTTCGGCCAGTTCACCAATGCGCATTTTAGGGCCGGGTAAATCGCCAAAGATGGATACGCGCTGGCCAACTGCTTTGGCTGCGGCGCGCACGTTGGCGATGGTTTGCCGGTGGCCGTCAAAATCGCCGTGGGCAAAGTTGATGCGGGCGATATTCATCCCGTTCAGGATCAACTGTTCCAGAACAGCTTGTGACTGCGATGCCGGGCCAATGGTACAAATGATTTTTGTCTTTTTAGGTAGAAATTTTGAAATTTTCATAGACACCCCATTTTTTGTGTTTATGCAATGACTTTTTTTGTTACGCTCTATAGCTTATCGAGAAAGGCCCTAACCGGCAAAATTTGGGCTTGGATCAGAAACGGCCGTTTGCACACACAAACGGCCGTTTCCAATAACGCTTCAGAGGAAATAGATAACTTATTGCCAGTTCACCGTGACCGAACCCGGCGTTGGCGCACTGCCGCAGGCCGGGGTGGTGTAACTGTGATTGCTCCCGCCTTCCCAGGTAACGCCGCCGCTGCCGTTCACCTTAATGAACTTAAACTGCACCGTCGTGCCGCAAGGCATACTGGTCGTTAGTTTCCAGCTTGGGTAAAAGCCGCTGTAAGTGATAGCCGGGCCAAGCGCTCCGCCAAAGACCGGATTGCCGCCGGCCGTCGTCGCCGTTGACCAGCCGGATAACTCCGGTACGTTACCGGTCAGGTAAATTTGCTCGCCCCAGGCGGTGTAGGCATTGTTTACCTGGAACGTCACCGGCACTTGCTGATTAGTCAGAACCATCACGTCATAAAGATTACTCGTGCCGCCGCTGGTAACCACCTTCACCTGGCGCAGCCCGGCCGGAACGCCGGATGGCACAGTGACGACGATCCGATTGGCTTCCCAGGACGTGATGCTGGCCTGGTACTGGCTGCCGCCGTTGACAAAATACACCTTGCTGCTGCCATTCAACGTACCAAAGCCCTGTCCTTCAACTGTAACGGTGTTCCCGGCGCGGGTGAGCGTGGGGGCTACGCTGCCGACCTGCGGCGTGCCCGGTTCGCTGGCATTGTACGACCAGACCATCGCCCGGTTTGGTCCCAGCCACCAGGTACCGATGGGGTTATTGCCGCCGCTGCCGCTGCTAACGGTGATGTTGTGCCCGCCCAGCAAGCCGTTCAATTGGTCGCTGTAAGTGCCGGCCGGCAGCGCCGTATTCAGCCCGCTGATTTGCTGCCAGGAATTGCTCTTGTTGATGGCCACCAGCACCACGTCATCGTAAAACTGCCGCTCGTAAATGTAAACATCATTGTTCATCCAGCGCTGTTGATGGTCGCCATATTGCAGGGCCGGTTGGCTTTGCTTGAGCGTGGACAGCTTGTTGATGAGCTGGTAAGCGGTGGAGGATTGGTTGAAACTGTTCATCATGGGGCGGTTGTAAGGATCGCCGCCGCCGCTGGTGTCGTTGTGCAGGTACTGCTCGGTGCCGTAGTAGATGCAGGGCGTGCCCCGCACCGTCAGCAGGAAAGTGAGCGCCTGGTTTAGCTTGGTGCTGTCGTTGTTCAGGCTGAGGAAGCGGGACATGTCGTGGTTGTCGATGAAGGTAACCAGGTTTTCCGGGTACTTGTAATCGGCGTCGGTTTTGCTGATGGCGTTGTCCAGTGTGCTCATGGATTGGCCGGAACCGAAGGTGTCGCGGATGGCCCGGTTGAGGTAGAAATCGAGTACGGCCGTGCCGCTTTCATCGGCAAAACGCACATTGTCGTAGTACAAAGGATCGCTGTAGCCACCCAGATACCATTCGCCAAAGATGAACATATCTTTGTTATGGAGGATGTCATCGTTAAAGGCCCGCTGCCAGCCGTAGGTCATGTGTTTGACGGCGTCCATACGAATACCATCAATGTTTTTTCCCGCCCAGATGTCCAGCGAATCCTGCAAATATTGATTGATGTACGAATTCGTTTGCTCGAAGTCGGCCAGGTCAGCCAGGTTGAGGTATTGGGTTTCGTAGCGATCATCCCAGTTGGTAATGCCGCCGTTGTGGTGGAAGTAGCCGTTGGGGTCATTGTTCAGGCTGGCGACAAAACTGCCGGCATTATACAACGCGCCATTTTCGGCAAAGCTGCTGTTGTTGACGTCGGCCGGGCTGGTGTGATTGGGCGCCCAGTCAATGACGACCTTGATGCCATTGTTGTGAGCCGCGCTGACCAGATTTTGGAAGTCAGTCCAGGTGCCAAAATGCTCTTCCGGCGTTTTGAAATCGCGTGCCCAGTAGCCATGATAACCAGCGTTGGGCGTGCCGCCGTAGGTCGCGGCCACGTTGATATTGTCCACCGGCGGTGAAATCCAGATGGCGGTAACGCCCATGTCGCGCAAGTAGGTCATCTTTTGCTGGATGCCGGCCCAGTCGCCGCCCCAATACAGTTTCCAGTTGGATTGGCTGGAGTCGTACAGGCCAGCGCTCTGGCTGGGATTGTTGTTGCTGCTGTTGCCATCGTAAAAACGGTCGGTGATGATTTGATAACAAAGGTCGCCTTTGTAAGAGGCGTCGCTGTCTACGGAACCCGCCTCGACCATTTGTTTGGGGGCCGTGAAGAGGGTGAGAGCAAAGAGGGAGACCAATAAAACGAAAAGAATACTGCGGTTTTTCATTTGAATTCTCCTGAAAAGGGCGGGGATGAGGGGATTAGGGGATTTTTCTAATCCCTCAATCCTCGCTTTTTATTGTGTTGACAATTGAACCTGGAGTTGTTGACGCAAATCCTCACCTAGTTTGTTGAGCAGTGTTAGCAGGGTGTTTCGCTCGGTTTCGTTCAGGCTGCCCATGCGCTGTTGGGTGTAGACCTCGTGCTGCTCCTTTACTTCCTGGCAGATACGCTGTCCGGCGTCGGTCAGGTTCAGGTTAATTACTCGCCGGTCGTTGGGGTCTCGTTGGCGGGTGATTAGCCCTTTGCGTTCTAAGATGGCGGCTACGCGGGTCATGTTGCTGGGGTCACAGAGCAGGTCGCTGCTCAACTCTTTCATGTTTTTGGGACCATCGGCCAGCCATAGCAGGGCATAAAACTGAACTTGAGTCAGGTCGTACTGGCTCAAGAAATGCTGGTCGCCATCATCGAGGAGCAGGTAAACGGCTTTGATCAACTCGTATCCTTCTAACAACAAGGGGCCTCTGTGAAATTGCTTGATGCATAAACTATTGATGCATCAAGTATATTGAGAAATTTAGTAAAAGTCAACAATCGATTGTTAAAAAAATTGGTCAATTTGTCAATTGGTGAGCATTCAATCCTCTAAGTGGTTGGTGAATTTTTGTGGCGTAATCCGGTAAATCAGGATAATTTATCGTTCATGCACAAACAATGGGGCACGCTATTATTTTTAGGTAGAACGGCCGTTTTCATCCTGGCTGTTTTTTTCCTGATTGTTGGCTGTAAATCAACCGGTTCTGATGCGCCAACGGCCGTTCCACAAAACAATCTTGAGGCGGCGTTAACGACGACTACGGCCGTTCCCACAGCCACCGCAACTCCGCACCCGACCAACACGCCCACAGCCACCCCTTCACCCACGCCAACCTTTACGCCGACGGCAACGGCCGTGCCCATCACCGTCGGTGGCGATCCCCGTGAAACGATTCTGCGGGAGCCAGAACGACAAGACAATGCTTACTGCGGCATCGTCGATACCCTCGACTTCCCGCTTGATCCGCCGGATGCGCTGAATGTCAGTTATGGCGGGCGGGGGTTTGGCCAGTTCCGCAGCCGCTACGACCAGTATCACGCCGGTGAGGATTGGCAGTTGGTGCGCGGCCGGTCCAACCTGGGGAAGCCGGTTTATGTCATTGGTCACGGCCGGGTGACTTATGCCCAGCCCAATGGTTGGGGCCGCGATAAAGGTGTCATCATTGTGCGCCACACTTTTGCCGATGGCAGCACGGTGTTGTCTTTTTACGGCCATCTCGATCCGCCCAGCGTGACGCTGCACGCCGGTGACTGCGTCGTTCGCGGCCAACAAATCGCTGAAATCGGCCAGCCGCGCACACCGCCGCATCTTCATTTTGAGATTCGTACTCACATGCCCGAAGAACCGGGACCGGGCTACTGGCCGACCGACCCGACTGAAGTGGGCTGGCTGCCGCCGTCGCAGTTTGTTTGGCAGAATCGGATGGCGGCGATGCCGGGGGTGGTGTGGACACGGCCGTTTACCGCCAACGGCGCGCAGCAAATCGGCCTGGTTAACGAAGATACACTTGTGATCCTGGAGAATGACCAGCTTATTGGCCTGGATGTAGCCGATGGCCGGCCGCGTTGGCGGCAGCCCATCTCCGATACAATCACCAGCGCGATGGTTGACGCCGGCCAATCGCTTCTGTACACCGGCGACCGGCGGGGGCAGGTCGCTGCTTATCGGCTGTTGAATTCGGAAGAGGTCCCACCTGTTTTGACGGCTGATCCGCTGTGGCAGGTTGACGTTGCGATGATCGGTTCGCCCCGGCTGCTGCTGCTGCCCGGCGGCGGGCTGGTTGTCTCGGTACGGCAGGATTTGGCGGCGGTGGCTGCTGATGGGGCTGTTTTGTGGCGGGCGGAATTAGAGAGCCTGCCGTTGGATTGGCTTGTGACGGAGGATCGAATCATCTTGACGGTGAACGGCCGTGAAGGACCGATTTATTCTTTAACCGCGTCTGGATTGCAAGAATGGCCGGTGGCCATGAACGGCCGTCTCGTCAGCGTTGGCAATCAAATCTGGCTGTATGCCAGCGACGGCCTGTACCGCCTGGACCCGGCGGCGATGACGGCTGAACTGCTTTACCAACTGCCTCAGAGTTTCCTCGGCCTGGGCAGCATTATCGCTCTGCCCGATGGCGGCGCGCTGCTCGCCCACCGGGAACGGGATGACAGGAGCCTGATTGTCTTTGACGCCGATGGTACAGTCCAATGGCAGCGGTCCTACGACCAACTGGCGGCGGCTGAATCGCACCTGCTGCTGCACAATGATCAGCCCTATCTTCTCCTGCAAACGGGCAGCGACATCACCACGCAGGTTCACCTGTATGCCATTGACCGGCAAAATTCGGTGTTAACTCGCATTTTCACCGGCGGCACGCGCGAACCACTGCCCGGCGGCAACTGGGTTGTTTCTCTCAATGATGAGCTGTTGCTGATTAACGTGGGTGGGGGAAGTATGGCGGCGGTGGAGGTGGATACGGCCGTTGCTCTCGTAAATTCATCAACCAACTAACAATCGATTCTACACCTGGCTGTCAATTTACAAACGCTTTACATCTGCCAGCAATTTTGTTTGCAAATGGAGGATATGCTCCTATCCATGA
>JBNKZT010000040.1:0-26001 GCA_050301775.1 Promineifilaceae bacterium (SeqCode) | reverse complement strand
GACAGCCACATCCAACCCGCGGGTGCAGATTACGAGTGTGACGGTAGATAACGGCCGTTACCTCATCAACTTCCAGACTACCGGCTACGTACCAGCTTTACCCGGTATGCACATTCACTTCTTTTTCAACACCGTCACGCCGGAAAACGCCGGTGTGCCCGGTAATGGTCCCTGGAAATTGTACGGCGGCCCCAGCCCCTTCACCGAATGGACGGTTGCCGAACGGCCCGCCAGCGCCACTCAGATGTGTGCCCTGGTTGCGAATCCAGATCATTCGATTCAATTAAACACGGGGAACTGCGTGAATTTGCCTTAAAGCTGGATTAGAGGTGTCCGTATGTCTGAAAACAAAACCCATCCCACCGCTATTGTTCTTTTCCGACAAGCGCTTAAAGGCCAAGCTTTTTCAGGAGTGGCGGTCCCATAATGAGCAGGCCGACGAGGATGGCTCCAGCGGCGCCGACGAGAACGCCGGCTGCGGCCACATCTTTGGCGATTTTAGCCAGTGGATGAAACTCTTCGGTGGCCATGTCTACCAGGGCTTCCAGTGCCGTATTCATGAATTCGGCTGTCCACACAGCCATCATGGCCAGGATGATGACGGCCCAATCTCGTGGCGAAAGCGTCAGCCACAAGCCCATCCCTAACACGATTAAACTGATGACAGCATGAATCCAGGCGTTGTGCTGGGTGCGGATGACGTACCACCAACCATCAAAAGCGTACTGAAAACTTTTAGCCCGGCTGTAGAGTTCGTTTTGGCTTTTTTGTTGCATGTTATGTCTCGGAGGGGGAGATGTGGGACAGGCCTAGTTGGGTTAAAACGGCCGTTTGTGCCGCCCACATTTCAGCTTTTTCATCCGGATCAGCATGATCGTAACCCAGCAGATGCAGCGTACCATGCACGGCCAGCAGTTGACATTCGGCGTCGGTGGTGTGGCCGGCTGCTGCGGCTTGCCGCGCCGCATAAGGCAGGGCGATGATGATGTCGCCCAAATAGGCAGCCATATTGGCCATGCCCGGCATAGGCGCACCGGCGGGGAAGCTGAGGACGTCGGTCGGTCTGTCGTGGCCCAGGTAATTCCGGTTTAACTGTTGGATATGCTCGTCGCCGGTGAGGAAGAGGGTCAGGTCGGCTTTGGGCGCTTGCTGCTGTTGTAGGGTGGTGATAACGGCCATTTCCAACAATTCCAACGTAGCCGGTAACGGCCGTTCCGCATCGGGCAGATCATCATCAATTTGCAGATTTATTGAATAATCAGTCATTATGGTTCAATAACGGCATCCTGTGGGGCTGCCTGGGGTAAATTGAGTGGTTCAGGGGGAACGGCCGTGTCAGGCTGCTTATCTGCTTCGGCCGGCGCCTGATCCCCTTCGATTTTTTCATTACCCGGATATTTAACCCGCATGTGGAAGCGGCCTTTAATTGTTTTGACAAACGAGTCCTGAATGGTTTTTATATCGCCCAGGGTTAAGCCGGAATTATCCAACTGGCCTTCCGAAAGATGTTCGCCGACAATCGTGTTTACCAGCCGCTCAATCTCTTTTTCTGAGTTGGGACGCAGGGCGCTGGACGTGGCCTCGGTGGCGTCGGCCAACATGACGATACCCGTTTCCCGCGAGCGGGGACGTGGCCCCACATAGCGGAATTTTTCCATATCCACGCTGTCGTCATCTCCACCGGCTTCCTCTACTGCTTTCAAATAAAAACTTTTCACGATCCGGTCACCGTGATGTTCGGCAATAAAATCACGGATGCGGTCGGGCAGCCGGTGTTTGCGGGCCATTTGCAGGCCATCGGTGACGTGGCTGGTAATAATCCGGGCGCTGCTGTACGGATCCAACGCGTCGTGCGGACTGATTCCTTCCTGGTTTTCGGTGAAAAACGGCGGGCGCTTCATTTTGCCGATGTCATGATAAAACGCACCAACGCGGATGAGAGTGCTGTTGGCTTTGACTTTTTCGGCGGCCTGCTCGGCTAAATTGGCGACCATGATGCTGTGATGATAGGTGCCAGGCGCTTTGCGCAGCAGTTCTTGCAGCAGGGGATGGTCTAACCGGGATAGTTCCTGAAGCTGCAAAGACGTTGTTACCCCAAACAGGCTGCCCATGATGAAAAATCCAATCAGGGTGATGGCTGACGATAAAACGCCATTGCCCAGACCATACAGCATCAGCTGCAGCAGTTCGATAATGTCCGGATTTTGCGGCAGCCGGAAGATAAGGATGGCGATGATGTGGCCCAATGCCGCCAGCAGCCCGGCGCGGAAAAAGGCATTGATGCGCTGCGCATAGGCATCGCGCAAGGTAAAGAGGGCCAGCAAGCCCCCCCCGGCAATGTAGACTGTGATTTCCAATGAACTGCGGTTGATGTAGCCGATTAGTGCCGCCATGACGACCGTGACAATCATAGCGAAGCGGTTGTCGAAGATGACAGCTACCAGCATGGCCAAGGCAGCGATGGGGAACCAGTAGATGAGAATGCCGGTACCGGCGGTCATCAGCCGGGCGCCCAGGGTGAAAAGTAGAAACAGGAGCGCCAATCCCAACAGGTAACGGCCGTTCCCCCGTAATCGGGTCCGATACTGCTGCCAATACAAAATAATCAGTGTGACTGAAAGTAGTGAGGCGATGAACAGGCTGGCAACGTCTTGTAAATCGAGTTCCTGTTGGAGTAAGCCCAACTGTTCCAGCATTTCTACATCAGCTTCGGTCACTATATCGCCGGTGCGGATGATGCGCTGGTCTTTGGTAACACTGCGAACGATTGGCTCAACGGCAGCGGCGGCCTCCTGGCGGGAAACGGCCGTTGCTTCTTCATCAGGGAAAACGGTTACTACAATAAATTGCGGGGCCAGACTGTTGACTACGCGTTCTTGTACCGGCGTCAAATCCAGACTGGCCTGCCGCCGTGCCGACCGTTGCACAGTGCTTAACTGGTCTTCACGAATGTCCTGTCGCATCAGCTCATCGATAATGGCCAGCACATCTGTTTTGGCCGAGGCGTAATCAGGCTGACTCATTTCCAGCAAATCCAGCCCGATTTGCTCTTCGATTTTCAGTGCCTCAATCGCTTGCAGATAGCGCAGTTTGACATCGGTGTTGGCCTGAGAGTCGGCCCGTACCGTCTCGATGAAAGAAAAAACAGCCCGGGCCAGGCTTAGCTGTGCCCGGCCAATGTTCAAATCCAATGGTGAATAAATGGGGAATACACTGGCGCTGGCTTGCTGCCGGGTTTGCGCCGTTAGCAGTTCGCTGGTGTAAGTTAAGGAGCGCGGCGCCAAAATATCATCGGTCGCCGGCTGCCCGATGGCAATGTTGACGCTGGAGGCGGGGGTTAAATTAAAGGAAAGGATGGCGGTGATGCCGATAGTCAGCAGGATGGCAAATAACCAGAGTAAAGAACCCTGGAGCATTTGCTGCCACCAGTCCCATCCATTGCGCCGCGTATCGTTGCCGTTTTCCATCAGTGACCGTTACCGGTTTTGCAGCAGTTCCCGCACGACTTCGTTGACGATACGGCCGTCAGCCTGTCCTTTGAGCTGCGGCATTAACCGGCCCATAATTTGCCCCATGCCTTTCATATCGGTGATACCTAATTCGGTGATCACTTGAGCAGCCAGGGTCTTGACTTCCTCTTTGCCCATCATTTGCGGCAGGTAGCTTTCGATGAAGGCCAATTCCATTTGTTCATTGGCGGCCATTTCGGTTCGACCTGCTTTTTCGTAATCAGCGATGCTTTCCCGCCGCTGTTTGGCTTGCTTGGTCAGGACGGCTTGGACACCGGCATCGTCTAATGTTACCTGATCATCGACTTCGGTTTGTTTAACGGCCGCTAACAACATGCGCAGCGTGTTTCGTTTGTCATTGTCGCCGTCACGCATGGCGGTGGCCATGTCGGCTCGTAATTGTTCTTTCAAATTCATATGGTTGTTCCTCCAAGCCTTGATTGTAGCAGATAGTCGGTTAGTCGGTTAGTCGGTTAGTCTTGTAGTCGAGTAGTTTTGTAGTCAGCGCCCTGATAATTCGACTACCTGACTATCTGACCACAAGACTATTCGACTAATTCCGCCACGCCGCCAGAAACAGCAGCAGCCAACCGCCCAGAAAAGCAACGCCGCCCAGCGGGGTGATCGCTCCCAGCCAGTTGATTCGGGTGAAGACGAGCAGGTACAGACTGCCGGAAAAGAGGATGATACCGGCTAGAAACAGGTAGCCGGCCCAGGTTGTCAGTGGGCCGGGCCATTTACTGGCAATCCAGGCGGCGGCGAACAGGGCCAGGGCGTGATAGATTTGGTAGCGTACGGCCGTTTCATAAGTCCCTTCCAGATGAGGATATTGAGCAAAATAACCGCTCAGTCCATGCGCTCCAAACGCGCCTGCGCCCACGCCGATAAACATCAAAATTGAACCTAATAAGACAAAAAGTCGTTCCATTTAATTCTCCAACATTATTTTCCGTTCAACGTCTTAGCCACATGATGCACCAACCGCTCGGCAACGGCCGTTTTACTTTGCAGCGGCATCTCTTCCACCACACCGGCCGAACTGAGCAGGACAATCCGGTTCGTATCGACGGCAAAGCCGGCTCCTTCAGCGGTCACATCGTTGACGGCGATGTAGTTGAGGCCTTTACGCAGTAATTTTTGACGGCCGTATTCAAACGCATCTTGGGTCTCTGCGGCAAAACCCAGCGCCACCCGTGGATAGCCCGTCTTTTCCCGCATTTCCTTGACTGCGCTGAGGATGTCCAATGTTTTTTCCAGGCCGATGGCCACGCCCCATGCTTCGTCGGTCTCTGTCTTTTTGATTTTTTGCGTTGACTGGGTTTGGGGGCGGAAATCGGCGACGGCGGCCACCATGAACAGGGCATCGGCATCGGGTACGGCCGTTAATACCGCATCAGCCATCTCTTGTGTGGTCGTCACCTGGATGATGTCGGCGCCAATCGGCAGCGGCTGCTGAACTGGCCCGGCGATGAGCGTGACTCGCGCCCCGGCGTCCAACGCCGCCTGAGCGACCGCCAGACCTTGTTTGCCCGTTGAGCGATTGCTGATGAAGCGGACCGGATCGAGTGCTTCCTGGGTGGGGCCGGTAGTGACGACGACGTGACGGCCGTTTAGCGATCCCTTTTGTGCCAGTGAAAGCCGAATCCGACCCAGCAGTTCATCCGGTTCTACCATCCGTCCTTTGCCCTTCAGTCCAGACGCCATGCGTCCCTCGGCTGGCCCGGCGAACAAAATGCCTCTTTCGGCCAGCGTGGCCAGGTTGGTTTGGGTCGCCGGATGTTCGTACATGCCGCCATCCATTGCCGGGGCGACCAAAATGGGACAGCGGGCGGCCAGCGCCGTCACCGTCAGTAGATTGTCGGCCAGTCCGTGAGCCAGTTTGGCCAACGTGTGGGCCGTTGCTGGAGCGATGACGAGTAAATCGGCCGTCTCGCCTAATCCGATGTGGCGCACATGCTTATCCAGACTCCACATATCGCTGTGTACCGGCCGACCTGTTACCGAGCGAAACGCCAGCGGCGAGACAAATTGGGCTGCCGCTTCGGTCATGATGACATCGACCAGTGCCCCCGCCTGGGTCAGCTTGGAGGCCAAATCAATGGCCTTGTAGCAGGCGATGGAACCGGTGACACCGAGCAGGATTTTCTTATCTTTGAGCAGGCTGATTATTTCCATACACAGTAGTTTAAGACGGAAATCAGAAAAGGTAAAATAGGCGGCTTCCGAAAAATGATGGAGGGGGATTTTATCATTTTTTGGAAGTCGCTGGAGGCATTTTTGGATTGCATGTTCATTTATATTTCTAAAAATGCCATAAGCCTGTGTAGATTCGACGTGCCGCTTGCAGACTGTTATAATCGCGCCTTTGCATCTCCTATTGCAAAGCAAATTTGATAAAATGAGGTAGTGATAAAGCATGAATTTACAATCTTGGGCCCCTTACTTGGGCGTAGCAGAAATTATTTTGGCAGTTACTTTGACGGTTTTGGTTCTTTTGCAGACAAAAGGGTCTGATCTGGGTGGCATGTTAGGCGGCGGCAGTGATCAAGGTGGCAGTTTCCGTACCCGGCGTGGTGTGGAAAAGACGATGCATCAGGTAACGATTTACACATCAGTTATTTTCTTTGTGGTCACGATATTTGCCTTCCTGGCCTGGGGCCAAGCCGGCTAGATTACCCCTGATATAGTTGGTGATTTTTCCAGGGAGACATTTCCCCGATGACTGAGCTTGTCGAGGTCATGGCAAACCGTTTCCTGGAAAATCTAACATGAAAATTAATCTTCGTTGGCAGCTATTGCTGGCGGTGATGGGACTAGGCCTAGTATTGGCATTATTGTCCTATCAGGTACAGTCAGCCAGCTTGTGTACAACCCGTGTTCCAGCTACCGGTGGTGTCTTTGTTGAAGGCATCGTCGGTGCTCCCCAATCTCTTAACCCACTCTTAAGTGATCCGTATCCGGTTGAACGGGAATTGACCAGTCTGATTTTTGATGGGTTAACCCGTTACGATGAATCGGGCCAACTTGTTCCCCATCTGGCGGAAAGTTGGATAGTTAGCGAGGATGGCCTGACGATCCAGTTCCGGCTGCGGCAGGGGGTTGCCTGGCATGATGGGGAGCCATTCACGGCCGATGATGTCGTTTTTACGTACCGGCTTATGCAAGCGGATGCCTTTCCTGGTTCGGCCACATTGCGTACGTTGTGGCAGTCGGTTACGGTGAACAAGCTGGATGATTATGGTGTAGAGATTGTTTTGCCTCAGCCGTATTCGCCCTTTTTGGCGGCGACGACGCGGGGGATTTTGCCGGCCCATCAATTTGAGGGGACAACGGCCGTTACCCTCTCCACCGCCTCATTTAACCAGGAACCAATCGGAACCGGGCCATTTATGGTTGCCCCCGGCCAAAATTGGCCAGAAACCCATCGTTTACGTCTGACTCCCAATCCTGCTTACTGGCGCAGAGGAACCAAGATCAACACGCTGGAATTTCGTTTTTATCCTGATGAAGCGGCCTTGTTAGCGGCCTTTGAAGCGGGAAACATTCAGGCAATGAATCGAGTCGGCCAAACGCTGCTGCCACGGGCCGCAGCCGAGTCAAGCGTGCGCCTTTTTACCGCTCCGGAGCCAGGATTTACGACATTGTTGTTCAATCTGACCGAGTCCGGTTCAGCGGCTTTACAGGATGTGGCGGTGCGTCAGGCATTGGCCTATGGTTTGGATCGTGAGCAGTTGATTGATGACACCTTGAATGGGCAGGGATTGCTGCTGGAAGGACCGTATTTGTCATCGAATTGGGCGTACAACCCGGCGCTGTTGACAGCTTACAGTTACCAACCCATCACGGCCACAGCGCTGCTGGATGCGGCCGGTTGGGGATTGTTGGAAGGCACGGCCGTACGTCAGCAAGGTGAAGTGGCCATGACTGTACGGCTGCTGTCCCTTAATGATGCGCGTGCACGCGCTTTGGCTGATGGGGTGGCGGCGGATTGGTCGGCATTAGGTGTGGCTGTGGTGGTGGAAACGGCCGTTTCCACTGAAGATTTTTACGAAAAATTAGCTGGGCGCGACTTTGATGTGGCCCTGGTCGATATTGCGGGAACGAGCGACCCCGATTTATACGATTTCTGGAGTCAGGAAGCGATCATTCGCGGGCAGAATTATGGCGGCTGGAATAACCGGCGAGCCAGTGAGGCATTAGAGAACGGCCGTAAAACGTGGCCCGTCGAGGAGAGACAGCCTTTTTACAACACCTTCTTGCGCCAATACAACAACGACCTGCCGGCCATCACCCTGTATCAACACGTTTACACGTATGCGCTCAACACTAATGTCAATGATGCCGAAATTGGGCTGATTACTCAGCCCATTGATCGTTATCGGACATTTAGTGATTGGTTCTTGTTATATCGGGACGTAACCGTTATTTGCCAAGAGGAAAATGTGAATTAACGATATTTTCTCTTCAATTTGGTATAATGGAAAAGTGTCTCAAGAAAGTTATTTACGGTTGAACCCTTAGGAGAACAAAATTATGGGAAGCTTAGGAACACCAGAATTACTTATTATCCTCGTGGTTGTTTTACTCGTTTTTGGTGTGGGCCGAATTGGCAAACTAGGCAGTGAATTGGGCAAGGGCGTCAGCTCTTTCCGTAAAGGCTTGCGCGAGGGCCAGGAAGAAAAAGAAGAGAAAGAGAATGAGTTAGGCGAATAACCGCCCAAATCTTAAAGACTTAATCATGGACAGTTTTTTTGGCATTGGCGCCCCAGAGCTTATTCTCATCCTGCTCCTGGCCGGTATTGTCATGGGGCCCGAGCGAATTGGGCAGGTGGCTCGTTGGCTGGGTAAAACAACGGCCCAATTGCAAGCTATATCCCGCCAATTCATGCGGCAGCTTAATGCTGAATTGACTGCTGCAGACCAGGGGGGAGAGCTTAAAGGGGCGATGGACGATATCCAAGCTTTGCAGCGTCAGGTTAAGCAGCTTCGGGATGAAATCAAGTCGTCGGCGATGAACCCGGTTGAAGAAGGGCGAGCCGCCTTTGAAGAAAGCCGCAAAGCGATTGACAGCACCACTAAAATATTACAAAAACCTTTAGCCATCACAGATGAACGGGAAAAACCGGCCGAAGAAAACAGAATTGCGCCGCCAATGCCCGATCCTAATCAGCCATTACCTAATCTGGTAGATGTGCCCGATGATCGTGAATAAGTAGCTTGATATTATGGCCACCCCCGAAGACACGGAAGATACGACCCAAGAAACGATCCTTTCACATTTGAATGAGCTGCGGATACGCATAACCTGGGCTGCTGTCAGTCTGGCAATTACCACGGTACTTAGTTTTGTATTTGCTGAGCAGCTGCTGGATTTTTTGTTACGGCCGTATGCTTCCAGCAATCCCTTGGGGGCCGAACTTCAGGTTTTGCGTCCCACCGAAGGCATCGAAACTTTCTTCAAAGTGTCCCTTATGGCCGGGGCAATCATTTCCATGCCCATGATTTTGTATCAGTTATGGCTGTTTATTCTGCCTGGCTTAACCAAAAAAGAGCGCACGTACGTTTATATATTTTTGCCCAGCGCACTTATCCTGTTTGGTTTGGGAATTTCGTTTGCCTGGTTTATTTTAGTGCCGGCTTCCGTACAATTTCTGGCCAATTTTCTGCCTGATGTGTTTAACCCCGATTGGACGGGCCAGGAATACATCAGCTTTTTAACGACGATGTTGTTTTGGATTGGCGTGGCCTTTGAAATGCCAGTTGTGGTCTATTTTATTGCCCGCGTTGGCCTGGTTACTGCCAAGACGCTTCGTGAACAATGGCGAATGGCCCTGGTGGGTATTTCTGTTTTGGCGGCGATGATTACCCCTTCGGTTGATCCGGTGACCATGCTGCTGACGATGGCGCCGCTCATTATTTTATATGCTCTGAGTATTGTCCTGGCTGTGGTCGGGGAACGTCAATTTAACAAAACGATGGCTGTTAACTGACACCTTTGTTCTTGCGGCAGAGTAGCATTTCAATAAATCGCGGCGGAGTTGGTTGAGCTTGTCGAAACCAGCGGCCTTTGACAGGCGAGTATAGCAAGAAATCGTGGGGAAAGGTGTCATTTCGACCGTAGGGAGAAATCTTTGTCATTCTTAACCGGAGTAAAGATTCTTCAGCGGACTTCGGAATGACGTTTTCCCACAAAAAAACGTTGCTATACTCTTGACAAGCTCAGGTCCTGTCAAATATTGCAAAGATATACAGAATACGTCAAAAACGTTCGTCAATGAACTGGATAAGCCATTGCCCAGTCAGTCTTGCCCCTACAATCAATAAATAAATAGTCAGAATGGCTGTCAGTACCAGAATGGCATAATCATCATCTGTCAGAGTATTCTCCGGCAGAGAAAAACGTGGCAATATGGTTGAATAGGTCACACTGATCCTATCATCCTGGTTTAACGCCGTAAAAAAACTTTGGCTGATGTTTTGCTGACGTGTGAATGATTTGCCTGACTCTAGTTGGAACGTGTAAGTGACTTTATATTGTGTCAGCCAGCCGGTATCTTCATTGTAGTTGGTGGCAGGGGAGAGTGATTGTATGTGGGCAACGGCTGTTTCGCCCCATAACAGCAGCCCCGTTCGTCCTAAAAAAGCCGGCATTGTTACTATGCCCACAAAAAAGAACGAATTCAATAAGATCAAAAAAACAGGATTGGTTCCCATTCGATCATGGTGTGGTCGGCCGTGCTCCCACTGGCGGAATCCGAGCAGCACTGGTGGCATGCCAATAATCAGCAGCGCAATCAGCCCAGCCAACCGACCAGGATGAATTGGCCACCAACTGGCAGCGACGATGCCAGCGGCCTTATTTGCCAACAGCAAACTCGCCAGGATCAGGATTATCAACCCCAGGGCAAATAATATTTTTTGATACGGCCGTAACCGCGTTGGTATCGGTTTCTTCCCTTTTGTTCTCTCACCAATTTGCCGCAGGGCATCGTAAATTGCATCAAAGCGGACATCTTCTATGCCAGCCCATTTGGCTGTTGTATGTATTTCTCCCACTTGGTTGGTCAGGGTAATGGCTGGCCGGGCTTCATCGGGCACACCTGGCCGGTTTTCCGGCTCAATCGTTAAAAAATCGTGGTCAACGCACAATTGGCAAATCTGCTCTTTCTCTTGCTGCCACAACAAGATTTTGTATTTCGTTTCCTTGCCGCCCGGAGCGACGCGAGTCACAAACGCCTGCCCCATTGTCCAACCAGGCAGATGAACTTTGATACCGCCATGCAGAGGCTGCACATCATCCAACTCAATTTTAATTTTTGACCAGGAAAAGCGGTTGCCTAAAAAGGCACTGGTTTGATTTTCGACCATACTATTTATTAGATGTCGTCGATGTCAATAATGAGAGGCGTGGAGTCGGTTGGGGGGACAACGGCCGTACCCCTCTGTGATAACCAGTAAGCCGCCAGCCCACCGCCAATAAAGCCAAACAAATGGGACTGCCAGGATATGCCTATTTGCTGCGGCAGTACGCCCCAAATCATTCCCCCATACAAGAACAAAACCAAAATCGACCATAAAATTGAGACCAAACTGTGCTCAAAATAGCCGCGCAGCAGCAAATAGCCAAAGTAGCCGAAAATCAGGCCGCTGGCTCCCAAATGAACGGTATTTGCCGGGGCAATGAGCCAAATGCCCAGCCCGCTGACGATGACTGTCATGATGGAAACGACGAAAAAATCGCGTAAACGGCGCACCATGACAAACCAGCCCAACACAACAAAGGGGACCGTATTCGCCATTACATGGCCAAATCCGGCGTGCAAAACAGGAGCCAGTAAAATTCCCCACAAACCAACGGCCGTTCGCGGCCACACGCCAAAATTATCCAGACTGCCATGAAACAGGAATTGATCAACTACCTCCAGCAGCCAGATAAAGGCCACAAAGCCACCGAGAATGACGACTTGAGTTTTTAACTTTTTTTGCAGTGAACGAACTGGTTGGTTTTGAGTCATTTTAATTTACCGATAATGCCGCGGCCCCCTTGGTTTGGCTGGCCTTGAGCCGTTGTAAAACAGCATTGGCATCGTTCAGTGGATAAAGCTCCACATCCGTTTTGATGGGAATTTGCGCGGCCAGCGGCAAGAATTCTTCTGCATCTTGGCGGGTGACATTGGCCACACTCCGCAGTATGCGCTCACCCCACAACAGGTTGTATGGCATCTCCGGAATCGGACTCATGTGAATTGAGTTGATAGCTAACGTGCCGCCCGGCTTGAGATGGCCCAATGCCAGGGGAATCAGCCAACCGGCCGGGGCAAAAGTGATGGCGGCATCCAGTTTGGCCGGTGGGTCATCTTGTGCCTGACCAATCCAGGCCGCACCCAACTCCAAAGCGTGCTGTTGATGTTCCGCGCTGCGTGTGAAAACGTAGACTTGACAATCCCAGTAACGGGCGATCTGAATGACGAGGTGAGCGCTGGCTCCAAACCCATACAGCCCTAACTTTTGGCCGGGTTGAATGCCGCTTAGGCGCAAGGAACGGTAGCCGATGACACCGGCGCACAGCAGTGGGGCAGCCTGGGCATCGCTAAAAAGGTCGGGAATAGGGTAGGCGAATCGTTCATCAACGACGATGAACTGGGCGTAGCCGCCGTGAGTATGCAGGCCGGTGAATTTTGCCTCAGGGCACAGGTTTTCCAGCCCCCGCTGGCAGTAGTCGCATTGGCCGCAAGCCCAGTTAAGCCAGGCAACGCCAACACGATCCCCGATTTGGTAACGGCCAGTCTCTTCACCCGTTTTTTCTACCACACCCACCACCTGGTGGCCGGGCGTAATGGGCAGTGTTGGCAGGTCTAGTTCGCCTTCCACCGTTTGCAAATCGGTGTGGCAGACGCCACAAACGCTGACGCGCAGCAAAATTTGACCAGGACCCGGTTGAGGAACGGCCGTATCCACCATTTCCAGCGGATTTTCAGCCACCGGTTTAGCGATTGATAGCTGCATCGCTTTCATAAATGTTCAGTTATACGTTCCGATTTTGCCTATGAACCATGAGTTCATCCAGTTTTTCTAAGTCGGCATCCCAAAGCTGGCGGGGTGTTCCCGCAGACAGGGCCGCCAGGTAAATTCCGGCCTGTTCTTCCAGCAAGTTCAGGCGCAGCAGGGCCTGACTGACCGACTCCCCGATGACAACAACGCCGTGATTCTGCAGCAAGACCGCCGCAGAGTCTTCCAGCATTTGAGGAACGGCCGTTGCCAGTTCCTGCGTTGTTGGCGGCAAAAAAGGCAAAACAGGTACCAATGCACCGACATGATGATAAAAATCAGGTGTCAAAGCCGGCAAACCCATTCCCAACAGCCCAAAGGCAATGGCTTGCGGTGAATGAACGTGAAAAATGACTTGTACTTCCGGTTGCACTTTATAGATGTTCAAATGTAGAGATAACTCAGATGAAGGTCGTTTGGACTGAAGACTCAATTGTGTGGTTTGAAAACCGGTGTAAACGAGATCGGTTTGAGTTAGATTTCCCAAATCTGCACCAGAGCGGGTGATCAGGATTTTATTCCAGTGGCGTGCACTCAAATTCCCGGCCCAGCCTTTGGCTATCTTTGACTCGACAATCTGGCGTCCGGCCTCAATTAATTGTTCAATCATCAATTGTCTCCATGTGGGCTTGCCGCCGCTTTTGCTGGTTAATCTGTGGGTCGCTTCGCTTTCTACGGGATTGAGGAGCGGGTTGGGCTAGAATGCCGGCGACATCGCTGAGTCGCAGCCACCATTGTTTCTTGGGGCGGCTGTGCTCTACATCTAACATGCGCGGCACGTCTTCTAAGTCGGTGAACTTAATTTCTCCTTTCCTCAGCCCGATACAGGCACTCGCAGGTTCATTACTGACGACCTGTTCTTCGATAAAATCAATACTTCGAGATGCCAGGCGTGTCGCCAAAATACGATCAAAAGGTGATGGATCGCCACCTTGTTGCAAATGGCCCAAAATGGCCTGGCGCACGTCAAATAAATCGCCCCCTTCTTCCTCGAACAAGGCGCTCATAAAGGCAGTGGAATATATTTCATTGGCCATCTCGTTGCGAATGATAAGGCCGACGCGTTTACCTTGCCTGAAACCATCTTGTAACTGTTGGACGTCTTCCACCAAATCTTGCAGCGTAACCCCTTCTTCATGCATATAGATACGTTCGGCGCCAGTGGCCATTGCGCCCATGAGCGCCAGGTAGCCGCAATAATGGCCCATTACCTGGACGACAAACGTTCGTTTAGATGCAACGGCCGATTGTTTGATTTTGTCTACTGCTTCCACGATGCTGTTCAAGGCTGTGTCGGCGCCCACGCTAAGCTCGGCGGCCGGTAGATTATTGTTGATGGTGGCCGGTAGACAAACCAGGGGGATGTTGAAAGCCGGGAAGATTTGGCGCTGCTCGTACATACCCAGCACAGATTGGTAGCCGGCCCAACCGCCAATCATGAGTAGGGCGTCTATCTTATGCTCTTCCAGATTACGGGCGATGGCGTAAAAGTCACCGTTGTGGGGGATGTGCCGGTTGGTGCCTAATTCTGAGCCGCCACGGTGGGCCCAACCGCCGACCTGCATCCAGTCTAACTCGCTGATGTCGCCATCAATCAAACCCCGGAACCCATTTTTGATGCCCAGCAAGATGTGGCCTTTATCAACGCCCAGCCGGACGGCAGCGCGAACGGCCGTATTCATCCCCGGAGCCGGGCCACCGCCATTCATCACTGCGATTCGCAGGCGGCGCTGGCCGGGTTTGGGTTGATGGGGCACGGCGCGGACCATCGTGCGCACAATCTGGAACGAGTCGCGGAAACTTCGCCCACGCAGATTCATCGCCAGATCGTAATTTTGAGCCTCAATAGCTTTGGCGACGCCCCACGTTTTTTCCAGGCACTGGCTGAGCGGTGTTCGGGTGACGACATTGCCCTGAATACCGATAACCAGTGGTTCTATCTGGGGTTCGTCGGACAACATCGCTTCGATGGCATCCGCCCCCAGCAGGGTGCTTAAATTGCGGTCAAAAGCGCTGGGTGAACCGCCGCGCTGGACGTGGCCTAAAACGGTAACCCGCGTGTCTTCACCCAACCGCTCTTCCAGAATTTCTTTTACGTGTTGGCTGGTAATGGGCTTACCATACCGATCTTGCGCGCCTTCGGCGACGATGACGATGCTGTCCCGCCGGCCCACGCTGCGTCCTTCGGCTAGCACAGAACACATCTTGTCTTCCCAATTATCCAGATTGGGCGGCGCTTCAGGAATCAATACCCAATCAGCGCCGGTAGCCAGGGCACTCATGAGAGCCAGGTAGCCGCAGCGCCGGCCCATGACCTCGACGACAAAGCTGCGTTGATGGCTGGCCGCGGTACTGGCGATGGCATCAACGGCATCGACGATGCGGTGCAAGGCCGTATCGGCGCCAATGGTCATGTCGGTTCCATGCATATCGTTGTCGATGGAGCCGACCATGCCGATGATCTTGAGTGACCGGTATTTCTCGGCCAGTTCGGCCGGGATTTCACCGGTATCGACCAGTTCTTGCAGCAGGCCGAACCACTCTTTTTGCAAGATGTGCGCGCCGGTCAAGCTGCCATCGCCGCCGATGATGACCAGGCCTTCAATGCCATGCTGGATTAGATTAAAAGCAGCCCGGCGACGGCCGTCCCGTTCGCGGAATTCCAGGCAGCGGGCTGAACCAATAACGGTGCCACCTTGTTGCAAGATACCGCCGACGTCGTTCCAACCAAAGGGGCGAATCCGATCGCCACCATCGACCATGCCCTGGTAGCCTTCGTAAATTGCATATGTTTCCAGGTTGTTTTCCAGCGCGACCCGGACTACCGCGCGAACAGCGGCGTTCATGCCCTGGGCATCGCCACCACTTGTTAAGACTCCAATTCGTTTCATTGTATTCATTTCCCAATTAGGCAAGCACAGTTTTTAACTTGTGCATTTTGGGCGGAAAAAACTGCACTTGCTTGAGAGAAATCGTTTTCTTTTTGAAAGGTTATTTGTAAACGATTCCTTATGATAAATCAAAATAATCGGTAAAGTGGGAACAGGTGAAAGCCAAGAACCATTAAAAACGATGTGCCCTGTCCTTTTGCTTTTCCTGATCAGGTTGAAATTGTTTATTTGAGAACATTTTCAAGCCAGTTGTCATGGAAATTAGTGCCGACTTTTAAGTTAATATACCGTGATTGACGGCCAGTGCAAGGGTAATTTACCAGAGAAATTGGTAATGTATTTGGATATTATTGCGGTTAGAAATCTTGTAGGTTGAGGAAATGGGTTGCCGGAATTGGCGCTCATTTGTACCAGTATTGGACATCTGTCTGTGCCGTGGAGACGGCCGTTGCCACGACACGGCGGTTATCCACTGGTTTTCATCCCTTACCACAAAAATACGTTTGGATGGTCAGAACAGGGTGTCCTAAACAAAAAATGGGCGCGTTTGCTTATCCTGTTTCGATCTTCCGTTCATGGTTTGTTATAATTCCGCAGGTCGATAAGCTGAGATGCTGACTGGCTGACCCGCTAAAACGCCCTCGTAGCTCAAGGGATAGAGCAATCGCCTCCTAAGCGATAGATGATGGTTCGAGTCCGTCCGGGGGTACAAAATAGGACTCATTCCGAATCGCAGAATACTGGCGTCGCGCAGTTTCTGGCCGGTTTACGCTTTGAACAGCGTCACAAACTGGCCGAACTGCCCGAAGAATTAGCAGGAGGCGGTTTGAAATGAGTTCTTTATTTTCCTCTGGTCGAGAAGCCACCGACTTCAATCTCAAAAACCGTTATCGTTGTCGTATTTCTATAAATTTCTCATCGCAGATTGCTGAAGCAGTTGCGGCTTATTGAGAGGCAGCTTGATGAAAATGAACTACTGCCAGGAACTCGTATTGTGACAACTGGCACAGTTATCGCCGCTTGTTATATGGCCGTCTGGTTTTGAATGGCAAGATACACAATCCGTTAATCCATGGAGGGAATGGGTGTTGATGTTGGTGGTATGGACGTTTCAGTTGGCACAAACGTTGCTGTTGGAGGCAGTGGTATTGCGGTCTCTGTCGGAGCATCAGGTGTATCGGTTGGTGTTGCACCTATGGGCGGTGTTGCTGTTGGGCCTTGTGGTGGTGTTGCTGTTGGGCCTTGTGGCGGCGTTGCTGTGGTTCCGTCATGGGGTGTTGGTGTAGGGCCATTGGCTGGAGAGGTTGATGTAGCTGTTGGTGTGGCCACTGGTGTGACTGTTCCAATTGGCTCAACGTCAGGATTCGGGGTGTCCACAGGGTCCACAGGCGTAGGTGTGCTGGTGGCTTCTGCTCGGGCAGTGGCTGTGGCATTGTACGTGGCTGTAACGAGTGGCGTTGGGGATGGTGTTGGTGTGTTATATGACCAATTATCCGTACTGTGGCACTTGGAGCATTGCCCACGGGGGTGTCCGCTGGGCCGCTGATGACAAGAGTTGCAGTTTGTATATGTATCGTGATCGAAGGTGACATCGCCCCAACTAGATGTATTGTGGCAGTTGGAGCATTGATCGGGCCAATGTCCATCGGGCGGTGTATGACAGGATTGGCAGTCTGTTAGCCCATCGTGGGTAAAGGTGATGGGCGCCCAATTGGAGGTACTGTGACAATTGGAACATTGCCCGGTGTAATGACCGGCGGGTGTTGTATGACATCCGAGACAATCAGTAAGGCCAGTATGATTGAAGATGATGACCCGCCAACTGTTTTGATTGTGGCAGTTGGTGCAGGCGCCGCCGTAATGGTTGGGTGGCGCAGCGTGGCAGTTTTGACAGTTGGTTAACTGATCATGGGGCAGCCGGGCATCATTCCAGGATTGGGTATTATGACATTGTGAACATGTGCCAGAGTAATGTTCGCTTGGGGTTCTGTGACAGTTGGCGCAATTGGAGTTTTTGTCATGTGTGAACCAGATTTGGGTCCAATTGTTGATGTTATGGCAGGCGGAGCATTGGCCGGGTTTATGCGGGTCTGGTGCTGTATGGCAGCCCGCGCAATCGTACTGGCCACTATGATCGAAGGTGACTTCATGCCAGGTATAGGTCTCGTGACATGAGGCGCACAGCCCCGGATAGTGGCGGACTGGCGTTTGTTGAGCATGGCAGCTTTGGCAATCTTCCAGCCCCTTGTGGTCGACGATGAGGGGGTCCCAGTTAGATGTGTAGTGGCAGTCGGCACAATCCTGGCTGGAATGAGTCGGGGGTGTTTCGTGGCAGGCTGTGCAGTTGGTGTAGCCGATATGGTTGAACACGGCCGTTTCCCAATCATCGGTGTTGTGGCAGGCAGCGCACTCAAGATGGTAATGGGGAGCCGGATTGTCTTCCAGATGGCAGGAAATACAATCATCGTAGCCTAGATGATTGAACGTGGCTTCAGCCCAATCTTCTGTGTTTGTGTGGCAGTTGACACATGGTCCGGGTTCGTCGGCAAGACTTGCGGTGGTTTGTATTGGATTGCTGCTGGTGCTAACCTTTTGATAAGTCGCGAAAAGCAGCGTGGGTTTGACGATTTGGCCGTAATGTCCGGGCGGGTTATCGGCTGCATGACAGGAGCGGCATTCAAAGATGGCGGCGTGTTCGTAAATTTCTATATCCCAGCTTTCGGTATCGGTATGGCAGCTAATGCAGGGACCGGGGTAGTGGCCGCGCGGATTGGCTTGCCAGTGACAGGAATAGCATTCGGTAACGGCCGTATGGTCAAATTCCAGCGGCGTCCAACTGTCAAGGGTATGGCAGTCGGTGCATTCGCCTTCAAAGTGGTTGGGATAGTTGTAAGTGGGCGTGGCCTGATGGCAGCTTGTGCAGTCGGTGGCGGTGTTGGCGTAACGGCCGTCTTCGTGGCAAAGCAGGCAATCCAGGCTATCGTGACCGCCTGTTAATGGGAAGTTAACATGATCAACATCTTGTCCCAGGAATGTGATGACTTCGGCGTCAATTCGGGTTGGGGCCATTAATTCTGGTGGAAGTTCGGCCAGCATATCTTTGTTTGTTTGGGCGGCTTCAAGTTTGCTAATTTTGTATGCTAATCCACGGATAAGCGGATCGTCAACTTTTTGGGCAACGGCCGTAAACACGATTTCTGCCTGCCGTAACAGTGCACGTAAACTCTCATAAAGCGGTTCCTGGTTGTTCACTGGAGCCTGGTCAATGAAACGGATAGAATCATTCAAAGCCTGGTTGAATGCGTTTGCGGCTGTGATGATTTGCGACTCCTGGGCCTGAGCCAAGTCGGTCAGACGGCGTTCGGCTAATTGTATGGCAAATTCAGCCTGGTGCTTTTTGCCAGCAGTTAGCTGTAACTTCCAGTATTCGGCCGTTCGTTGAACATCGTAAAGTGAGTCGCCCGGCTGAAATGGATATGTTTCTGCCAGATAGGCCATCCCACCTGCTATGCTCACCAAAAATAGATTGATGATGAGAAGTGCGGTCAATAATTTATTCATAGCCCCCCTCCTTACAGTACTTGAAAATTTCTCATCGGCTAATTTCGGGGCAATTTAGCTGATGAGGCAATAGTTATTTATTTTGCACTGGTAAAACATATCCCAGATTGGACGCTTCATCGGGTGTGCCAGTGGGGTGGCATTCCATACAATTTTTAATGGTTTCGCTGTTTTCCGTTTCGTGTAAGGTCGCCATTTCTGCATCGTCGTGGCATTCAGAACAGGTATGCTCATAATAATTCAGAACGTGACAAGTTTGGCATTCCAGTTTGCCATCATCCCCATGATCGAGTGGGAAGGTGTGTTGAGTGAGCTGTGCCGGAATCCAGGCAACGGCCGTATGGCAGCGTGCACAATCAAAACCAAATGTGTCGGAATGTAAGGGTTCCACATCTTTTTCATGGCAGTCAATGCAAACCTGGGTTGTGCCGGTAAATAGTTGATCCGCATGACAATCTATACAGCCTGCGGTCTTGTGCGCCCCTGTTAAAACAAAGACTTGATTGTGGTCAAAGTTAACCATTTTGTCGCGACCGTCATGGCAGCCAAGACAGTTTAGTCCGTGCTCTTTTTCATGGTGGGCCATCAATTCGCTGTCATTTTCGGTGTGGCAGGTCAGGCAATCAACTGTGTCGGATCCAAACCGGCCTTCAGTATGGCAGCTTTCACAGTTTAAGGGCAGACCGTCGAAATTCGTTTCGTGTTTGATCAAACTGAAGTCGGCCAGGGCATCATGATCGATGTTTTCAAGAGCAACTGCGGAGATGACTGCATCTCGCCCTTGATGTTCAACATGACAGGTCTGGCAGCGTTCTGTGCCAGGTAAAAGCCCGTGCAATCCCATTGCATTGGCTCTTTGTTCGGCAATTTCTACGTGACAGCCTTGGCAGCGATCATCGGTGACACAGTGAACGGGAGCGTGGCAGTAAGTGCATTCTTGCTCGAACATGGCGTGGGAGGCATAACCTTCAAGCAGTTTGCTGTCACGTTCTGCCGCCGATAACGGACCGGGCATGGTGTATTGATGGGAAAAATTGACCAGATAGCCGCTGCCGAGAAAGAGTACACCTAATAAGGTGGCTGTGCGTCCGATTGGCTTTTTGATGAATTGGCTCCATTGTTTTTTCATTGATTTACCCCCCTGTCGAGTTTTAGTTGCTGTTTACACTTTTCCCGGAACGGCCGTATCCCAAACCGGCTGCTTCTCCTTCCACTCCGGTAGGATGGCACTGGGCACAATTGGCCAAATCCGCGACACCTTCATCCAGATGAATTGCTTCCATCGGTTCCGGTTCATGATCATGACATTGGTAGCAATCATGCTCGAAATAATTAACGACATGGCATGTTTGACAGGCTAACTGATCCTCACTGCCATGGTCGAGAGGAAATGTATGTTTGGTTAGAAGTGCTGGTATCCAGGCTTGTGTAGAATGGCAGCGGGCGCAGTTTATGCCAAATTTGTCGGCGTGGACAATGGGTTCTTCATGACAGGCCACGCATTGATGGGGATCGGCTTCGCCTTCACCTTCCATATAAGCAATATTGCTTTCTGGTGTCGAGAGAACAACGGGAACAAAGCCGAGATCGTCGGCGACCATACTGACCTGTGGCCAATCGGCGTAGCGAATAAGATAAACCAGGTCATCAATTTGATAATCGTTTAGAGTCCCGCCTTCTTCTACGTGCCAGGCCGCCATTGTCGAACCATGAGCCGCTCGGGAGATAACTTTGAACAATGCTTGATGATCTGCCTGAGCCAGATTGGGATTGTTGAGTGCCGGCATAGCGCCAATGCCTTCACCGGCAGCACCGTGACAAGGGGCACAATTCTTTACGTAAAGGATTGAACCGTCATCAACTCGCTTTTGCCGCAAGGTAATCGCTGTCTGTTCCATACGTGCCGATTCACGGGTTGCGTAAATTGGCAGGGCTACGATGATGATTAGTAATGATATGATGCCGATGGCTGTATATCTGTTCATGATCTATCCCTGTTTTCTGTATCAGGCGTAGCTGAGCTGTTCCGGCTCAAAACGTTCACGCCGTTGGATACGGGATGTATCGACCAATATGGTGTCGTTTTCGATTTGAATATTGAATGTATCTAATGCACGGGATACAGGGGCGTTTTCGAAGTTGCCATGAATGTCAAAGCTGGAAGCATGGCAGGGGCAGTAGAATTGTTCTTCTTCGGCTTCCCAGTTGACAATGCAGCCCAGGTGTGGGCAGCGGCGGTAGACGGCCAGAAATCCACCGTCATAAGATCGCACCAGGTAGAAACGGCCGTCTTTGAATTCTGTCACTGTACCGGTTGGAAAACTATCCACCGCTCCTGCCTCAATGACCCCGCTAACTTCTCCTTCGGCTGTGCGGGGCTGTAAGAATATGAGACTGGCGCTGCCGACTTCCAATGTGGCCAGGGCGCTGACCGCCCCAACTCCCATTTTTAGGAAATGACGGCGCGATATGGTGGGTAACGGCCGTGTCACTTTTGATTCTTGCTTCATGACCTATGCTCCTATTCAAAACGGTCAAATCGGCAAAACCAGGGCCATATTTGGCCCCCGGAAAAAGATGCCAATAATCGTTAAGACAATCAAACCAGCAAATACAAATGAAAATAGCCCTAATAGCGCCTCGCTGTGATTAGCTCGAAGCAGCCGCATCAAGCCGTAAATGACGGCCAATCCAGCAAGCGATAACAATAATGGCAGTAAGCCATTGACGATAAAGACTGGCCAGGCTGGTAGGAGGGCGGCCCAATCGAGCCAAAATTCATCGACAACAACCAGGATGGGAATGAGCGTTACACTGAGCAGTAAGCCCAACAGTGCTGTCCGCCGCCCCAGCGCTGAACGAAAGTAGATGCCAATATCTTCCTGTCGTTTGTCCAGCTTAGGCAGAAAAATAATGCCCAGCAGGACAATGCCGACCAGGATAATGGATGCCAGCGCATCCATGTGCAGCAGCAATTCCTGCAAGCCCATAAAGTACCAGGCCGCTTTAGCCGGATTGGGTGAGATAGCTGGATTCGCTAAACTGTCTAGCGGAGCCGGCAGCCACATGCCCCACAAGATAAGCCCGGCCAAAACCACCCCGGCGGCGGCAAATTCCCGGCTTACCAGATGCGGGATTGTGGTTACTGTTTCCAAACTTTCTTTTTCGGCCCGCTCCGGCTGGGAAATGCCGCCGTTTTTACGGATTTTCCAGAAGTGATAGCCCATCATGGCAATCAACACCAGAGGCAGTACCGACACATGCAATCCATAAAAATTACTCAACGCGCCTTGACCGATTTCGGGGCCGGCCAGCACAAAATTGCTTAACGCATTGCCCATCAACGGAATGTAACTAAGCAAACTGGTACTGACCGTGATGGCCCAATAAGCCAGTTGGTCCCAGGGGAGTAAGTAGCCGGTAAAGTTAAAAGCCAGCACCACCAGCAGTAAAAGAACGCCAATCAGCCAGTTCATCGTGCGCCCTTTTTTGTAACCGCCCGTCAGAAACACCCGCACCAGGTGCAGGAACGTAGTGATGACTAGCAAATTGGCTGACCAATGATGGATGGCACGGAACAATGAACCAAACGCCATTTGCGATTCAATTTGCAGGATGCTGGTGTAGGCGCGGTCAACACTGGGTTCGTAGCGAAAACTGAGCAAGACACCGGTGATAACCAACAGGGTGGCCAACAGGGCTGAAATACCACCCAGTCCCCAGGTATAGGAAAAGCGCAGCGCTTTGGCCGGCACTTTTGTGGGGTGCAGGTGTAAAATGATATTGTTGGCAGCCGTCCGCATCCGCCCACGATCAGCAGTTGGATTTGATACGGGCTGTTCAAACTGGTTTTGCCTTGACTGGTAGGTCTCTGACAGTTTCATAGCAATCCTCTGGGGGAAAATTCATGCCGTGATACGGTTACTACCATGGGCAGGCCACTCACAAAATTTTAAGTGATATTATTTTGAGATTGGCTTACCTCCATAAATGGCATAATGTGGCTCCCGCAGATAATACCTATTTGCGGGAGCCACTTGAATAAACGGTTAAAATTATTTGATTGTGACCGGCAGGTAGACCTGAGTCAGTTCTTCGGCAATGAAGAGTGTGAATGTTTGCTCAACAGACCAATTGCCTTCATTATCTTGAACCTTGAAGGAAATGGTGTGGAAGCCTGGAACAAAGGCCCAACCTGGTTTCTTGCAAACTGAAGATTTGCAGAAAACGGCATTCCCTTCGGTGCTTGCTGCGCCGTCTAACGTGAGCCCCAGGCTGGTGGACCATTCATAGTCTACAATGCCTTCACCGAGCCGATCATAGTCTCTACCTGCGCCAATGAACGTGATTTCATCTTCATAATCAGCGGCAGTATGGCTGATATACATAATGGATGCTGATGGGTAGGCGTCAGTATCAGTCAAATTAAAGAAGATGCGGCGGAACTCGGTATCCATGTCGGTGTAGATTTCGTTTTCCACATCAACCGGCAGTTCCTGATTCCACACGGCGTAGAACCTGTCGCCGCTTGGGTTGCCATAAACACTGGCCTCAGTCGCCCAGTCGTCGCCGTTCTCTAACCAGTCCCAGCGCATTTCGGTTTCGCCTTCCTCACATTCGACGCCGGCACTTGGATACCATGGGTCATCCAGGTCAGTAGCACAGGCATCTTGCTCATCCCAATCGTCGCCAAAGTTGGAGGCGCGGCTGTAGTACATATCCAACGGGTTGGCGCCGGTTTCGACGTCTACCACGGTGTTATCACCGGTCTCGAAGGTGGCGAAGAAGGTGGATGGGTCGCGGATGTCTTCGGGGTAGATGGCTTCGGTGTAGCCGCAATTTTCCCACACGCCATCGAGATCATCATCGCAAAGCAAGTTGGTAAAATCTTTCTTGAGCATGCCGCCGCTGGGCGAATAGCGCGGGTCGAGCACGGTGACCTTGGAACCGGTCAACCGGGAGACGTTGCGGGCTTGTTCAAAGTCGCCGGGGCCGTAGTCAGTGCAAGTTTCTTCTTCAACTGTGCCACCCCAGCCGTAATCCTCGCAGGTGGTGGTGCCATCGCCGCTGTAGGTTTCCCCGTTGATATGGGCGAAGCTGGCTGGCAGCGTGGTCCAGGTTTGGCCGCCGTCGAAGGAGCGGCGAATGTAGAGGTTGTAGGCTTCGTTGCCGACCGTGCCCGCTTTCCAGTTGGGGGCCGTGGCGTACATCATCATCACAAAGTCGCCGTCGATGAAGCCGCGGTGGCCCTTGGAGACGTCGTAGGGGTTCTCCCAAGAGGCGTCGTTGTAGTTGTCCGGGGCCTGCGCCCACTCGGTGACCTTGGGTAGCTGGGTGTCGTCATCGTCGCTGGCCCACTCCTCATAGGTCAGGCTGAAGGGGAACTGTTCCGCGCAGGTATCAGCGGGCGTTAGGCCCTCATCGCATTCGACGATGGTGGTGCCCGAGACGTTCATACCGGACACCGGGCACAGCCCACGCACGTAGTTGGGGTTGCTGCCGTCAGCGTACTCAAGATCAACCGCAGTGGCGGTGCCATCATCCGCATATTCTACGCACTGCACGTTGGCATAGTCGAAGGGGTTGTCGACGGCTGGGTCAAAGGTATCGGGCAGCACCAAACGCTTAATAAAGATGTCGGCCGGGCCGCCCTGGAACAGGATGCCCTGTTTGTAGAATAATAAACCCATCGTCTTTGAGTCGCTGGCTATCGCCGCGGCGGGTGAGTTCACGAACAGGTTGATGCGGCGGGCGATCTCGGTGTCATAGAACTCGTTTTCCCATTCATCAGTCAGGGGGCCATCATTGAGAACCTCGCCGGTTTCAGGGCTTAGGGCCGGGGCGTTGAGCATCAGGCCCTGTGCCACCAGTTCGGGGTTGTTGAACTCGAAGGTGTGATACCACATGTTCTTGCCGATGTCCACCGGCACGCATTCTTCAGGATATGTTCCGTCAGAATTTGGAGGGCAGTCTGCTCCGGTATCAGGATATTCCATTTCGGTGCCCAAGGCTTTCATCTTTTCTTCGCCCAGGAGTACCCAGGCGCTGACCGTACCATCCTCCATGGTGTAGGGTTTCATGGCCCAGCGTACACGGGTGGAAGCGGTGCGGCCGGTCATATGGCGGCCGTCCTCGGTCACGCAAATTTCCAGGTCTTGTCCGCCGGGGTTGGTCCAGGATTCGGTTGTTGCGCAGAAGTCGGCGGTGCCGTTGTCATTGAAGTCGGCGTAGCAGTAGGGATTCAGCAGCTCATCGTTGGTATCCAGCTTTTGGGGCATCTTACACTGGCTGTTGTCAGTCAGGCGCACCGGCATGGCAAAGGGTACGGCGGCTTTGGGCTTCTGGCCGAACAGCTCGCTGGTGGTGAATTCAGCCAGCGTGCCGGTTGTGCAGTAGACATCGTCGACATCATCCAGGCAGACATCACCGAAGTGATCCCAGTCGATGTAGGTGTACCAGAGATCGGTTTTACTGTTAGCGACGGCGCCAGACCAGCCCTCGCCGGGGCCTAAGCCTTTACCGGGGCGCAGGCCTTCAGGATCCTCTTGCCATTCGATGATAAAGCCGGCTCCGGGGGAGGAGGTGATATTGATCTGGTGCGGGTCGCGCCGCCCGGAGGTTAGCCGTTCAGAGGCGCGCCACTCGATATCGTAAACGGGATCGCCGTTGCTGTTGAATAGCGGTTCGCCGGATTCGTCATCCAAATCCTGTTCCAGTGTGCCGCGAGCGACCCAGACGCAGCCGTAGGGAATTTCACCCACCTCGGGGAAACCCTGGGCGGTGTAGTCGACCGACTTCTGCGTGCCGCCGACGGTGAAGATGTCATCCATGTAGAGCTGGTAATAGCCATCTGGATCGGTGCCACCGTCCACGTTGACTTGGTGGTCCAATTCCGGATAGGCAGCCAGAAGGCCATCTTTCTCATCCTCAAGCCATGAATAGAGCGGCGCGCCGCTTTCGCAGAAGCGGCTAATCCAGGCCACGACGACCCG
>JBNKZT010000039.1:0-26685 GCA_050301775.1 Promineifilaceae bacterium (SeqCode) | reverse complement strand
TAGTGCCCACTTTAGTGGGGCGCCCGGCTAAAGCCGTTACTACAAACCTGATAAGGACTTACGAAAACGTGTACTAGCATCAAGTGGACACGAAAGTGGCTGCGGCCGCCAGTTTATCTCTTCCTGCCAACCTTGAATGATTAATTTATACAGATTTATTACACAACGAAACAGATAAAGAATAGTTGGGCACCAGGCAAGCCAAGTGTTTCTTGCAGGGCGTTTTTGCTGAATGTAGTGTTTCATCTTGGAGATACCTATGGCAAAACATACCTATTTATCCCTGTTCCTTTCGATGATAGCTGTCCTGATCGTTGGCTTGGTGGTCATGGCAAGCAGTCCGGTTACAGCATCTTCTATGTTGCTCTCAGGAATTCCTGAGCTTTCCAGTGGCACAGATATCCTGCTCTGGAAAGTACAAGGGATCACCTCTGCCACACCAGATCGACACATCTATCCTCTGACTGCTCTGCCCGCGGGAACCAGGCCCGGCTACCTGATCGTATCCCCCGAAACCCTGGTGAGCAACGAAGTTTTCAATGATTTTATCGCGTTTAAAAGCGGCCTGGGCTTTGATCCGTACACTAGAACGATCGAATGGATCACCAATAACTCGCCAGGAGACGATTTCCCTGAAAAGTTGCGCAACTATCTGCAGATTGCTTATGAGGCAAATACATCTGGCCCAAGCAACGTCCGGTACGCCCTGTTGGTCGGGAATAAAGATGAGATTCCCTTTCGCGAGGTTTACCCCCGTTGGCCTGACCAGAAGGGGGTGACCCTTTCCGACTGGTACTTCGCTGACCTTACCGGTGATTGGAACAGCAACGGCAACGGCCGGTTCGGGGAGGGGATGCTGCTAGATGATCCGACGGACGAGGCTGACCTGCACTACGAAGTGGCGATCGGTAGGCTGCCCTTTTCAGGCAAAGAAAACGTAGAACGAGCACTCAATACGATCATGGCCTTTGAACGCGACGGCGGAGTCTGGAAAATGCGCACCATCCAGGCGGGTGCGTTCATGGAATTCAGCGGCCTGGTCTGGAAACCTGCAGATGCACCTAACGGCTCGTATCATGCCAGCGGAGACAAGATTGGTGCCGACACAGATAATGCCGTACTGATGGATGCGATCTGGAACGACATCCTTCAGCCGGCTGGGATGAGCCGCACGCGCCTCTTCGAGACCAGTCTGAATGCCAATGGGGCGCCACACTCTTCTTACTCTGCAGAATTTCCGCTCAATGTGGACAACCTTGTAGAGGCTTGGAACGAGGAGAGGCATGGGCTGGTGAACCTCGCCGGTCATGGCAATGAACGGGGAGTCTACCAATATCATTGGGAGACAGAGATCGATGATGACGATACCATCAATCAGCCCACACAGCCACTTGATACGGGCGATGGGCAACTTCTTTCGCGCAATGAACTGACACAAATGACCTTTCTGCACGCCAAAGATCTGGATAGGCTGCGCCGAGTGGATGCACTGTTCCCAATGGTGGCTGTCACCGGTTGTGGCACCGCCAATGCGGAACATGGCAACGGCCTGGGTGTTACCTTCCTGGCACTGGGTAAGGCCCCGGCTTTCTTCGGGTCACTGGGCACCACCGGATATGAACGAGCCTGGACAACCAATACCGGCAAAGGGGTGGGGCAGGATATCCTGCTGCGCTTTAACCAACTACTACTCACCGATTACCCGCGCATCGGGGATGCCACCTACCAAACGACGATGCAGCTTTTTGACGAAACCTCTGGGGAGCCGCGCGGGAGAGGGCTGGTGAAGCAGGTACTCTATGGTGATCCGGCGATGAGCTACTGGGGTGAGGGCGCTGAATTCGACAGCCCGTGGCCCATGTTCCGCCACGACATCCGCAACAGCGGCCTGACAAACTATTCCGGTCCCGCGTTGGGCGAGGTGCGCTGGACGTTCCCCGTGAATCCCGCCCCCTTCACTAACGGGGTGCCGTCACCCATTGTTGGCCCGGATGGCACTATCTATGCCGGCAACGCTCTGGGCATCCTGTATGCCATCAACCCAGACGGCACCGAGAAGTGGCAGTTCCACGCCAGTGGGGCGATCAATGCCGGTCCCATCTTGACCGTAGGCGGCACGCTCTACTTCCGGGCGGAGGATGGCTACCTGTATGCGGTAGATGACTCTGGAAATTTGCGCTGGCGTGCGCCGATAGAGTTATTCCCTGGAACAGCCGGCCCCACGCCCGGCCTCTCACCTTTTAGCAACTCGCCGCGCGTGACCCCCGATGGTACGGTGCTGGCGTTGGCAACCATCGATATGGATGACGGTTTCTCGATTTACAATGCCTACCGACCCACTGGGGAACCTATTTGGGCAGAGCAGGCCGCTGCCTTCGGCTCAGCCGGCACCCCGGCGATTGCCCGGGATGGAGCGATCTACTACATCTATTGGAATGGAACCCTGAACACCGGTTTTGATCTGGGCGCCCTCTCTTTGGGTTCACCTTCTATCGGCGACAACGGCTCGATCTTTGTGGGTAACATTAACGGGCGTCTGATTTCCGTCAGCCCTGCAATGGCTGAAAACTGGCATTACGATGTGGTCGGTACAATCAACGACATCAACTCCTCACCGGCCGTGGGGGAGGATGGCAGCGTCTACTTTGGCGTAACTGATAACAACGTCTATGCCCTGAACTCGAATGGTACGCTGCGCTGGAAGTATGCTACGGACGGACCGGTGGATTCTTCTCCGGCGCTGGACCCGGCGGCGGTGTACGTGGTGGGGGGGCCGGATGGCCACGCTAAGCTGTACGCCCTGGACCGCAGCGATGGCAACCTGCGATGGTCGGTGACCATCGACGGCCGTTCCGTGTTGGGGTCCTCCCCGGCGATTGGGTACGGTAACATGGTCTATGTGGTTTCCCAGGATGGCAGACTGTTTGCAATCGGTCCCGCCGGTCCTCTACCGCCGAGTGACGCCCTGGCGCAGGCCGTCTCGCCGTTTGAGATCGACATTTCCTGGCGAGATAACAGCAGTGACGAGGCTGGCTTCCAACTGGAGCGTCGCAAGGGCTGGTCGGGACTCTACCAGGTCATCTCCACGCTGGGACCCAACGAGACCTTTTACGCCGACAAGAGCGTGCTTTCCGACCAAACCTATTTCTACCGAGTGCTTGCCCTGGGTTCGTCCTATTCCGGCTATACCAACGTGTCCCATGCCCATACGCCGGCGCCTGCTCCCGGCGTCCCGACTGGGCTGGTCACTGCCGGCGAGTCCTCTTATGCCATTCGTCTGCGGTGGAACCCACTCGACGACGGTGCACTTGGGGCAGAGATCTTCCGCTCTTTGACGGCCGCCGGTCCCTACACACGAGTAGGGCTGGTCCCCGGCGACGTCACTCAGTTTTTGGATGTCAACCCTGTAGCCGTGAATGGCGGCTCTATCAGCGACGGACACCCACGACCGGGGCAGAGCTATTTTTACAAGATACGAGCTTTTAACGAGACCGGGAATTCGGTCAACTCGGCGACGGTCAGTGGCCATACGCTCGGCCTAAACCTGGCCCCACTGACGTTCCTCCAGGCAGTGGTACACGACTTTACATACGTGACGCTTACCTGGGGGGTAGGCCCCAGCGACCTGACTGGCTACATTGTCGAACGCTCCTCCAGCGATCAGCCTGACTATGAAGTGATCGCCACCTTGTCCGCAACTACTACATCCTATCAAGATCATGCTCTGGATGGTGGTTACCACGCCTACCGCGTTCGAGCGTTCAATTTGACCGACAACTCGCCGTTTGCCAAGTCGAATACGGTGTACATTCCCGAGATTGTGGGGAGGGTATATCTGCCGATAGTGTTGAGATAGGCTATCCCAGTTGCAGCGGGCATCGTTGCCAGCCGGAGGATCGTCCTCATTGCCCACTATGACTCATCGTACGAGGGGGCCGGTGTGATGAACGGCGGTACAGGCATCGCGTTAGCGCCTGGGTCTTACCAGATCCGCACCAACGGGTGGAGCCTAGCGTTAGGCGAAAACGGCCGTTTCCTCCCCCACAAATCCATCAAACACTTAACGCTTACCATTGGAGCTGCTTCCAGACAATCTGCGGCTCAGTTTACTCTTCTGACTTAAACCGCCACACCGCTACGAAGAAAAAGATCGCCGCCATCCCCCGCAAAATGCCGGGGTCACATCTGGCAGTATGACCCGCACCTTCCTAAA
Source organism: Promineifilaceae bacterium (SeqCode) (assembly GCA_050301775.1). Lineage (GTDB taxonomy): Bacteria > Chloroflexota > Anaerolineae > Promineifilales > Promineifilaceae > JACKCC01. The sequence continues at coordinate 22,472 of JBNKZT010000039.1, read as the reverse complement.
TGTAGTCTCTAGCAGTGCCTGGCAGGATGTGTGCCGGGAAAATGCGTAAAAAGGTGTCGGACAGGCAGCTTCCTGCACCCAGCCTATACATCGTGGATTTATTCATTTTTATGACATTTCCTACTTCCCAGGCAGCCTCATATTTTGCTATACTGTGCAGTGCAAGTTCAGCAATATAATTATCGGGAAGCCGCTGCTGTCTTCACCCCACCTACAAGTTTGATAATCGATTTACTGCCACCGATACGGCCGTTACTGAATTGCAATTCGTGATATTCATGGGTAGATTTTTTAACGGTGCGGTAATTCATACCGCATTGGAGGTGTGGTTAATGTCGCTCGATATGAAGTCAATTGTAGTAAAAATGAACGAAGACGCCTGGCACAAGAGAGATTTGGATGAAGCCTACCATCCATATGCGGATGAGATTGTGTTCCATCGTCCTCCTTTCCCGCCTGTGGTGGGCAAAGAAGCGAATCGCCAGGGTGATGAAGGCATGTTATCTGCTTTCACAGAGACGCGGTCAACCATCCATGAACTTGTCGTTGAAGGCAATACCGCGATTGCGCATTGGACGTGGCAAGGCACACATACGGGTACATTGCCAACGCTGGGCGTCCCGGCAACAGGCAAGCAGGTGCAATTCTCCGGATGCAGCATCTACCACTTTAAGGACGGCCAGATTGTGGAACAGTGGGAATATGGTGATCTGCTGGGTTTTATGCAGCAGCTTGGTGTTATTCCCGTTCCTGAATAAATGGGGGATACGTCTACTTGGCCGTTTAATCCTGTTGCTAGAGGGTGATTCTACAAAGTGAGGGGCACAAGATATGGGACGGCAAAACAGCTGAAGGAGGTTAAATTATGTATGCACGAGTTGTAACTGTAAACATCCACCCGGACAGATTAGATGAGGCAATCCAGATATTCCGCGATTCCATTTCACCTGCATCGAAGCAACAGAAGGGCAATAAAGGCGGCTACTTGCTAACGGACCATCAAACAGGTAAAGCCATCTCAATCGCATTTTGGGAAACGGAAGCCGATATGGCAGCGGGCGAAACCGGTGATTATCTGCGTGAGCAAATTGCTAAGGTGGCGTCTACCTTTACAGCAGCACCCGTCACAGAACATTATGAAGTCAGCGTCGAATAGTCGGGCGACTGGTTACTAAATAAAGTAACCTTTCCCCCAAATATGAGTAAATTGAATAGCTTGGGTAGCACTGTGCCCATCACTTTTTTAATTACCTTTTCGCCTTCTACACCTTTGCGGGGATTCTGTTGTCGAAGGGGAGGAAGGTAAAAAAAAACGGCCGTTACTGAATCGCAATTCGTAATATCTCATAGGTGACTTTTTCTTTGGGTGGTACTGTAATTCGTCCCACATTGGCGTTGTTAGACTGCCTGTGATTTTGACAACCCCATGTTGATGGAGGTGATGATTATAAACATTTTGTGCAAATCAATCCCCAAACAGAAAACACCCAACCCAAATTGCACCAAACCTGGCTACGTTGGGGTGATACGCGGCGCGAATTGCCAACTCTGGTTCGGGGAAAATGCCAAGCTGGTGAATAAACTGTTATGCAAAAACGGCCGTTTCCCCCATCCACATAAAAAAAGCAGCCCCACCACTGAGGCTGCTTCCAGACGGGACTCGTCTCCGTTTACCCTTCAAACTTAAACCGCCACACGGCGATGACGAAAAAGATCGCCGCCATCCCTAGCAAAATACCGGTTTGCGGCAAGATGTCAATCGTCCGGGCATTCTCGGCCAGGAGCCGCATGTACCCTTCTAACGCCTGGGCGTGCGGCGTAAACCGCGACACAATACCCATGAAATTCTCATAGCGGTACAGCGGCAGCGGTTTACTGCCTAACTGGATGCTGCCGCCCAATCCGGCCAGGACAAAGACCAGCAGCAGTCCAACGGAACTGGCCTGGCTTTTGGATTTGGACAGAGCGGCAATCATCATGCCCAGTGCCGTTGCCGCCGCGGCCACCGCCACTGTGATTAAAAACAGGCCCAGCGGCGCGCTGCCCAGCGGCATTTTGAAGATGATGCTGCTGATACCGAAGATCAAGGCCACTTGCAGGATGACCACCACCATGTAAGCGGCCACTTTGCCGCCGATGATAACCCCGCGCGAGACGGGCGCCGCCACCAACCGCCGCAGCGACCCTTCTTCTTTCTCCTTGAGCAGATGTTCGGCTAAAACCGGCATCAGGAAAAAGGAGAACATGACGGTGAATCCGGGCACAAACATCAGGAAAATGTTGTCCGGCGACTTCACCTCGGCCCCTTCCAGGTCTTCTTTAACCAGGGCTACCGGCGGATTGTCCATCATGCGCTTGGTCTGGCTGTCCACGACGCCTTCGCTTTGGGCGTCAGAGGCGCGTTGTTCGTTGGCCGTTTGACCGCCGATTTCGTTGGAGACGACGCTCATCCCGTGCTTCATCTCGCCCTGGATGGTGGCGACTTCGATCACTTCTTCCATGACTGAGGTAATGATACGGCCGTACTCCGCCTGGGCTGGGTCCATCAACACCTGCACTTCGGTTTGTTCGTAATCGTCAATCTTTTGTGAGAAACCAGCAGGAATGATGATGGCGGCAACGGCATCACCTTCTTCAACCTGGGTACTGGCGATTTCCGGCGAGCTGATTTCTTGCAGTTTCAACTCATCGATGTCACGCATCACGTCCAGCATATCTTCGCTGTATTGGCCGTCATCCAGATTGACGATGGTCACCGGCAGTTCCAAATCACCGCCACCGGCATTCATAGCTCCAAAGAAACCGGCGATGAGAATGGGTAGCAAGAAAATAGTGAATAAATGTGACTTATCTTTGGAAAAGACGCGCCACTCTTTCACAATCATGGCTCCTAATTGATGTAATTCGTTCATGATAATCTCCTGAATTGCGGGGATTTGGGGATTAGGGGATAAAAAATCAGACAAATCCCCAAATCTCCTAATCCCTGCCTTGTCCTCCCCTAATCAAACTCAAAGCGCCAGATGCCGACCAGGAAGAAAAGTGCCGAAAATCCTAGCAAAACCAGGAGTGACGGGGCGACATCAGGCAGCGTCGCGCCGCGGAAGATCAAGTCAAAAAGCGTCTGGTTGGCCCAGTAATGGGGAACAATCCGCGCTATTTTGTCCAGTCCTTCCGGGAACAAAAACACGGGAACCATTGAGCCGCCCAAAATACCGGCCAGCCAGAGCAGCGCATTGCTGAAGCCGCTGACCTGGCTTTCGGTGCGGGCTAGCCCGGCGATGAAGATGCCCAGGCTGGTTGAGCAAAGGGCAATGACTAATGAGGCCAGCACGACGCCCAACGGATTTTGGCTCAAGTTGAGGGAGGGCACGCCGATCAAGGGAATGACAAACACGCCGACCAACATTAAGACGATGACCTGAATCAGGGTCAGGATGAAGTTGGGCAGCAGTTTGCCGCTCATCAACGCGGCATTGCTCATGGGCGCAGCCATTAAACGACGGAAACTGCCAATGCGTTTTTCGTAGTAGATGGATTGGGCGGTATGCTGGGCGGCCAGGAAGACGAACAGGACGGACATACCGACGACGGCCACCTGCCCCAGCACAGGCATTTCGATTTCTTCAGCGGCGACTTCGCCTTTTAATCCGGCCGGGGTGGTTTCATTGATGACGACTAACGGCCGTTCCTCCGCCGCTACCATTTGCCCATCCACCTGCTGCCGAATGCGCTCCTCACTCAGGTGATCCCACGCCTGTGGATTGGCCGCTTTCATTTCGCGGAACTGGATCAGGCTGTCGTTGAGGTAATCTTGCAGGCTGATATCGCGCGTCGCTTTGCTGATGACCCGTTCCAGGTTGGCCAGCCGGGTCTGGCTGTGGTTGGGATGAACGAGGAGAGTGATTTCGACCTGGGGTTCGGCAACGGCCGTATCATCTTCCTCCATCTGGAAAAACGTATTGCGACTCGCTTCCAAATCGGCCGTAAACCCGGCCGGAATGAACAGCGCATAACTAATATCCAACTTGGAAAGCTGCGTGTCCGCCTCCGCTTGCGATAGGGGAACCAATTCCACCTTACCCGAGTCGCGCAGCGCTTGCACAAATTGCTCCGACAGTTGGCCGCCGGGATCATTATTGACGATGGGCAGCGGAATGAGCGCTGCCTCCCCCGTACTGACCGTCGCCCCCAGCCCGGCAAACAGCATGATGAACAGGAACGGCAGCAAAAACAGATACAAAATTGCCCCTCGTTCCTTGAAGAATATCTGCAAATCTTTTAGGGCTATACTCCATACACTCATCGCACTCACTCCCGCAGTTTCTTGCCTGTCAGATGCAAGAAAACTGTCTCCAGGTTGGGTTCGAGGATATTCAGCGATAACAGATTCAAATCCTTCTCGTTGAGGAAGTCGATGACGTTGACGATGGCATGCTGCGTGTTTTTAGTCATAATTTTGACCACCGTGCCATCGCGGGCAACGACTTCCGCTTCCTCGGGTTCTTCTTTGCCAGTCGGACGGGCCGGCGGCGTATCCAGGCAGGCATCTTGAACTGCCGGCAGCGATGCTAACTCATTGAGCAGCTTCTGATTCACCGCGGGCAGCCCAATCTGGATGATGCCGCCGCCCAGCATGGCAATCAGGTTTTTGATGCTGTCCATCGCAATGATGCGTCCTTCGTCGATAATGGCCACCCGGTTACAGAGCAGCTCAACTTCTTCCATGTAATGGCTGGTGTAGACGATGCTCATGCCCCGCTCCCGATTGAGCCGCTGCACGCTCTCAAAGATGTGGTTGCGGCTCTGCGGGTCCACGCCCACCGTCGGCTCATCGAGGAAGAGCAACTTGGGATGATGAACCAGACCGGCAGCGATGTTGACGCGCCGCTTCATCCCGCCGGAGTATTTCTCTACGGCTTCATCAGCCCGGTCGGTAAGGGAAACGACGTGCAGGACATCTTCGACGCGCTCTTTCAGTTCTTTGCCGCGCAGGCCGTAAATCCGACCAAAGAAGTTGAGATTGGCGCGGGCGCTCAGTGTGGGGTACAGGGCTAAATCCTGCGGCACTAACCCGTTGATCTTTTTGACTTCTTTCATCTGGGTTTTGATATCGTAGCCCCCGATAACGGCCGTGCCGTCTGTGGGTTCAATGACGCCGGTCAGCATGGAAATCGTCTGCGTTTTACCGGCCCCATTGGGACCGAGCAGACCAAAAACTTCCCCTTCTTCAACAGAGAAGTTAATGCCTTTGACGACCTCATGGTCGCCGTACTTTTTTCGCAAGTTGCGAACAGTAAGGATTGATTCAGACATGGGAACCTCCTGTGGTACATGACTGCTATTCAGTTGTGTCTATAATGGGAACTTGGATGTCGGCTCTGACTACTAAATTACCCAAAGTATAGCATATGATGGAAGTGCCCTGATGTGCCAGAGGTCATAACGGGGTCATATTCGGCAACATGACCTGCACTGTCTGAAATTTCGTTGACTTCATGCCGGTCACCTTTATACTATCAATCAGCAGGGGGTAGACTGTTTTTTTAACTTGCTGGGAATAAAGGAGGCGCTTGATGACTGAGAAGATCTTTGTGAAATTATTGGAGCACAACAATTGGGCCAACGACCAGATCGTCCAGACCTGTTACGCCCTCAGTAACGAACAGCTCGATACAGAACCCCAGTCGGCCACGATGGGCAGCATTCGCCGCACGCTGACCCACCTTGTAGCTTCGCAGCAGGGGTACCTGTCGCTTTTGACCTTGCCGGTTGAAGCCCGGTCTCGTGTCCAGCTCCAATTTGCCGAACTGCAGGAATCGGCCCGCAGCAGTGGCGAAGGGCTGCTGGTCCTGGCCAGAGACATGACCGACGACTACCTGAAGACGCAGATCCGAACGACAGATGGCTATTTTGTGCAACCGTGGGTGGTTCTGGTTCAGGTCATCAACCACGCCACCGAACACCGCGAGCAGATAAAAAGCATGCTCAGTGCGCTGGGCGTGATGCCGCTCAACCTTGATGGCTGGACTTATGGCGAAGTGACCAATTCGCTCATTCCAGTATCGATGTGAACGGCCGTTTCCCACACACCCTTCCCCAAAATGAACAGCGGAGGCCGAATGGTAATCAATCAAGGTGACATATTCTGGATTCAGGAAGCAGAACCGAACGACTCGGAACTGGGCCATTATCCCCATCCCTACGTGGTCATTCAGGATACGGTTTTGAACCAAAGCCGTATCAAAACTGTGGTTGTTTGTGCCTTAACGTCGAATATAAAGCAGGCAAACGCGCCTGGCAATGTTTTACTTGAAGCAGATGAAGCCAATTTACCCCGGCAAAGTGTCGTGGTCGTTTCTAAGGTATCGGCCGTTGATAAAACGCAGTTGGGCGAATACATTGGCACGCTGACCAGGCCGCGAGTTAATCAAATATTGGCCGGTATGCGGTTTCTTCAGGCATCATTTTTCCCCACTGAAAAATAACCAACATCAAGGTAAAAATCAAAACTTTGTTGACTTCACGGCAACCAACAGATTTGTTACACAACGAAAAAGGTTGATAATAGTTGAGTGGCACGCGACATCAACAACAATCACTCGCCATGAGAGGGTATACAAATATGAAAAACATTAAAAAGGAATTGTCACCAGAACAATGCGAAGAACTGCTCAGAGCATTGAAAGCCCGATTTGAGGAAAACATGAATCGCCATCAAGGTCTTGAATGGGCTAAAGTACAAGCAAAGCTGGAAGCTAATCCTGAGAAACTGTGGTCGCTGCATGAAATGGAAAGAACTGGGGGTGAACCGGATGTTGTTGGTCATGATAAAACAACGGACGAAACCATTTTTTATGATTGTTCAGCGGAAAGTCCTAACGGCCGTAGAAGCATCTGTTATGACCGCGAAGCGTTGGAATCAAGGAAAAAATTCAAACCGGAAAATAATGCGATGGATATGGCAGCGGCTATGGGTATTGAGCTTTTGACGGAAGCACAATATCGGGCGCTGCAGGAACTGGGAAATTTCGATACGAAAACGTCGAGCTGGGTGAAAACACCTGCTGAAATTAGAAAACTCGGTGGCGCCCTCTTTGCCGATTTCCGCTATGGTCATGTTTTCGTCTATCACAACGGTGCAGAATCTTACTATGCTGGAAGGGGATTTCGTGGCTTGTTAAGGGTCTAAATTTTGCACAGACAAAACGACATTACCTATTCTCTTGGTTTCTCTGAACCCCTCCGCGCCGATGCGGCGGTGATCTACGATCAAGCGTTTGGCGCCAAGATCGGATTGGCAATCCCTAATCGTGACAAACGCATATCGCTGTTCGCGGAGTGGCTGCTTCCCAATTTTGCCTTCGCCGCGCTTATAAACGATGAGCTTGTCGGTCTGGCCGGCTTTCATACGCCGGACGGTTCGTTGACGGGCGGCGTGACCGGACGCAGTCTTTTGGCGAAGTTAGGCTGGATTCGCGGTTTGTGGGCGATGTATTTGCTTAGTCTTTACGAGAGAACGCCTGATGATGGGCAGCTTGTGATGGATGGCATTGCCGTTCGTGACGATATGCGGGGCACGGCATTGGTGGGCAGCTTCTCGATCAGTTGACCCATTATGCGCGGGAGAATGGCTACACACGAATTCGACTTGATGTGATTGACACCAACCCGGCAGCACGGCGGCTTTATGAAAGAAAGGTCTTTCAACCCGTTCACACGCAGCGCTATCCATTTTTGAAATGGTACTTGGGGTTTGGCGCTGCCACACAAATGGAATTAGATGTTACAATTGCAGCCTAACAACGCATCCTAATTAATCTGTCTAAGGCATTGATCAGCAGTTTCCAGGAGATTTGCCCAATGAAAAAAAACGGCTCGATAGTCCTCACATTCGCAATACTCATCTTGTTTTTCATCCAGTTGGCTGGCACTTTGGTCGAGTCTATTTACATCCTGGACTTGATGAATTCGAGCCTGGATGCAAAGGTGCTGGGTGTGCTGTTCTTCTTTACACCCGTCCTGATAATCCCCCTGTACAAAAAAATGCCGCAGAAATTGCCCTGGATTATCTTCGGTATGCTGTTATTAGCTCGCGGCGTGCTTCCCTACCTGAAAACAGCAAACCAGGTATTGGCGGCCGGGGTCGGTACATTCGCTGTATTAAGCCTGTTCTTTCTCCTGCTGGGGGCCAAGCCCAAAGGAGAAACGCGCTCAAACATTGGCCTGTGGGGTTCAGCCGGGCTGGCGCTGGCCGTGAGTCTGTCCGTACTGTTACGCACAGTGGGCTACGGCATCGAGTATTCCCTGACCCCCGCCGGTGGCTGGGTCGGCTGGGGATTGGGCCTGTGCCTGGGGTGGCTGCTGCTGCAATTAGATTTGGGAAGTGAATTAGTCCTGGCAGAGAAGGGAAACGGCCGTGTCACACCTGCCATACTTGGCCTTTTCCTCGTTCTGACATTAGTCTGGTTTTCCTTTTCCGCCCCGGCCGTCATCGCCCGTTGGACGGAAGGAAACTACATTTTGATCGTGATCGCCATTAGCCTGTTGGCCCTCGGCTGGGTCTTGTTATCACTCAGTCATCCGCAGCTACTCGAACGGATCAGCCCGCGCGGCCTCCTGCTCTGGAATTTGCTGTTTACGCTTAGCCTGACGGCGACTATTCTGGCGCATCGCGTCTCTTTCCCGCCGACGCCTGATGCCGCGCCCGTCGTGGTGACCAGTCCCGGCTGGCCCGCGCACATTCCGCTTGTGCTGATGCTGCTGCTGTTCCCGGTCATCTTTCTCGATATGCGCCTGTTTCTCAATCAGATTAAGCAGGCAGCGCCAACGCCGCGCAGCCTGGTTCCCGGAATCCTGCTGGGGAGTTTCGTGTTGATTCTGCTTGTTTTTGCCCACATCTTTACAAACGTGTGGGGCTATGTCAAACCGGTCAGTTTACCTTTTAGGAATATGTTCTGGCTGCCTTATCTTTTATTATCGGGTATGATTACCTTGTTGGTTTGGCGGGCAAAAGGGGATGAACCAGATGACGCTACCGTGGGAACATTCCACTGGGGCTGGGCCGTTTTGCTGGCCGCCATTTTCTTGGGCACAATCATCCGCACCTTGCCAGCGGACCGCATCCAGGCCAACGCCGTGGATCGGTCATCGCTCGTGGTCATGACCTTCAATACACAGCAATCCAATGACGATTTCGGAGAGAAATCTTACGACGAACAGATTGCGCTCATCCGCCGGGCCTCACCCGATATCCTTTCCCTGCAAGAGAGCGATTCAACCCGCATTTCTCTCAACAACAACGATTACGTTCATTACTATGCCGAAAAGCTGGGCTACTATTCCTATTATGGACCAACCACGGGCACAGGCACATACGGAACGGCCGTTCTGTCGAAATATCCACTGTTGAACACGCGCACGGTCTTTACCTACAGTGATCGGGATGAAATCGGTACTTCCGAAGCAGAGATCGAAGTAAATGGACGCCGTTTTACCATCTATGACGTTCATCCCGATGGCTCGGATACCGCCATGCTGACCTTTGCAAAGGTGCTGCTGGAGCGATCAAAAGATAAGCCTTACCTAATTGCGCTGGGCGATTACAACTTGCGGGATTATGAAGAAGCCTACCAATTGATTGACTCTGTCTATACCAACGCCTGGACCAGCATCTATCCTTCCAAGATCAGTGCGGATGGCGTTGACATGTCCGGCGAGAATCGCATAGACCATATTTTTGTCTCACCCACACTGGGTGTGCGCAATCCGGTCTACGTGCTTGTCCCCGAGTCGGCTACGGATCATGCTGTCCACTGGGCCGAGATTTATTGGGAAAATCCGTAACTTACCCCACACAGTGTCCAATTTACATCTATCGCTTCACCACCAGCGGCATATAGACCTGCTCCTAGTTGGTGGGGCGAGGGAGTTGGAAAGTGGTTGAAGGTCTGGAAAATATTATCGTGCAGCCTTCAACCGTACCCGGTAAGGCAAAGAGGGAACGATTGGAAAATAGTGGACATTTTCCTAACAGCCGTTATACTTTTCCCAGTGTAACCTATAAAATATTTTTGTGACTAGGCCCATCTCTCAACACACTGAGAGGTGGGTTTTATATTTGGGAAATTCTCGGAGGACAAAAATTAAATGCACGTTGCATTGCTAGCTAATCTCAAAAAAAATGCCCCCACCTGGCCGGGTATATCACCCGATCATTGGGACGATCTGGATTCGGAAAAAACCATCCAGGCCATCACCGAAGCCATTGAAGCCGGGGGGCATCGAGTCACCTTTTTAGAAGGTGATGTGACCCTGTATGACAATGTAAGGAAAGTGAAGCCAGATATTTGTTTCAACATTTGTGAAGGTCATTTTGGCGATGCCCGCGAGGCCCAGGTGCCGGCTATCTTAGAAATGCTGCGCATTCCCTACACCGGTTCCCGTGTTCTGAATTTGGCGTTGACCCTGGACAAACCGATGACTAAACGAGTGCTGGCCTATCATAGCTTACCGACGCCCCCATTCCAGACTTTTGAGCGGATCACGGAAACGTTGGACCCGGATATGAAGTTTCCGCTGTTTGTAAAGCCCAGCCGGGAAGGGACGGGAATGGGCATCAGCGCCGAATCTATCGTTCATAACGAGCAGGAATTACGTAAGCAGTTACGGCGTCTGTTTGAGCGGTATGATCAGCCGGTGTTGGTGGAGCGGTTTATTGACGGCCGTGAAGTCACCGTTGGCGTGGTTGGCAACCTGATTGGCCCGGTGGCCTGGCGGATGCCGGAAGATGATGAAGCGCCGCGTATCCAACGCGGACTGCACTTTTTCCCACCGCTGGAAATCGACATGAGCCGCTATCCCGCAGAAGAAAAAGGCGTCTACACCAGCCGGATTAAGGTGGATTGGGTCGATGAGTTCCATTATTTGTGCCCGGCCCCGTTACCGGATGAGATGGTGGATGATTTGAACTGGTTAACGGCCGCTACCTTCCGCATTACCGGTTGTCAGGACGTAGCCCGGGTAGACTTTCGTCTGGATGCCAGCGACAATAACAAGCCTTATATTTTGGAAATCAACCCCCTGCCTGGCCTGAATCCCGACTATTCCGACTTATGTGTAGAAGCGAAGGCGGATGGCTGGACATACGAAGGGCTGGTTAACCGGATTTTGGATGAGGCGCTGGAGCGGCACGGCTTGATTTAGGTGATGATTTTTGGGCGGGGATTGGGGGATTCTGGGATTTTTTATCCCCTAATCCCCCAATCTCCGCTTTTTTGTTAAGGATTGGTATGAATCAACAAGATTGGCTGCCTATTTTTGAGCAGTTTTTGATAGAGCAAATGACCGATGATGCAGCCCACGACTTAAGCCATATCCGGCGGGTGGTACACAATGCGGTGCAGTTTGCGGAGGTGGAAGGCGCAGCGCTGGAAGTGGTGGTGCCAGCGGCCTGGCTGCATGATTGTGTCGTTGTACCCAAGGATTCGCCGTTACGGTCTCAGGCGTCGCGGATGGCAGCGGAAACGGCCGTTACCTTCCTCCAATCCCAATCCTACCCCGAACAACATCTGCCGACCATCGCTCATGCCATTGCCGCCCACAGCTTCTCGGCCCAAATTTCGCCGCAAACCATCGAAGCCAAAGTTGTGCAAGATGCCGACCGGCTGGACGCTGTCGGTGCAGTGGGGATTGCCCGTGCCTTTATCATTGGCGGCCAGTTAGGCCGTCCTATCTACGACGAGGCCGATCCATTTTGCCAGGAACGGGAACCGGATGATTTTACGGCCACTGTTGATCATTTTTATACCAAGTTATTCAAGCTGGTTGATACAATGCAAACCGACGCCGGACGCCGCGAAGCCCAGGTTCGCACCCAATTCATGCGTGATTTTCTAGCACAGTTGGGCCGTGAACTGCCATTTCAGGGGTAGATAAATTGACTATTCCTGCAACACCCTCCATCTGGCAAAACCCGGATTGGCTGGAACAGGCCCAGCGCTGGATTCATGATAAATTAGCGGCACAGACCATAACCATTACCGGCCCGATTGACCAGTTTCATGTACGGCCGTGGTCAATTGTGATGCGCATTCCGACAAATATCGGTGATGTGTACTTTAAGGCTGGTGCGCCTGTTTTTGCTCACGAAGCGGCGATTACGCAGGCAATGTTCCGCTGGCGACCCGATTGCACGCCGCAAGTCCTGGCCATTGACGCGCCGACAGGCTGGCTGCTGCTGGCCGATGGCGGGCAGCGGGTGCGCGAGGCGTTTGGTCAGGAGCGCACGATCCATGATTGGGAAGCGATTTTGGCCGATTATGCTGATTTGCAGATCGATTTAGCCGGGTATGTGGCTGAACTGTTGACAATGGGTACCCGTGATCGGCGTTTGGCGTTGCTGCCTGGATTATATGAAGCGCTGTTGGCCGATAAAGAATGGCTGTTTATCGACCAGCCAGACGGCCTCAGCAGCGTTGAATATCAACGATTGGTTGGTGCTCTGCCTCAGGTAGAGAAGATGTGTCAGCAGTTGGCTGATTATGCTGTTCCTGAATCACTCCATCATAATGATTTGCATGACGGCAATGTTTTGATGAAGAACGGCCGTTACATCTTCTTTGATTGGGGTGACAGCTCCATCGCCCACCCATTCTTCTCGCTGCGAACGGTTTTTGTCAGTGTTGAATACACGTTTGAGTTGGCGGAAGACGCGCCTGAATTCGATAACCTGGCTCGCGCTTACCTGGCACGCTGGACCCAGTTTGCCACGGAAGAAAATCTGTGGGCGGCCTACAAATTGGCGCAGCGGTTGTGGGCGTTGAGTACGGCCGTTAAGTACAGCACCTTTTTACATCAGATTGAGGATGCATCGTTCAGGAATGATTATGGCACGGCCGTTGCTAGCTCTCTGCAAGAGTTTTTGACAGCCAATCCGTCACTCTGAACGCAGGATTAACCGCCCAGTAAGTCGCTCAATAGATCCATCGCCACGTTGCGGCTGCGATCCGCACCTTCCATTTCCGGGTTCCAGGTAGAGACGGATACGGCCGTTACCCGCCCCGTTTGCGCCAAAAACCGAAAAACCCGCTGCATCATCTTTGACGAAGGCCCACCGGGAGCCGGATAGCTGACCGCCGGCAAGTCGGCCACACCCACCACATCCACATCAAAATGAACATACAGCGGCCCATCCGGCAGCGGATAATTCAGAAGCTTCTCCACCTGCGGTAGATGGGTGATGGCCGAATTTTCAACCAATGTCTTTTCACCCGGGTCCAGGTCGCGCGCATCCGTGAGAATGATTCGGTCTTCAGCGATGGGTGTTAAGCCAACCCCATTGATTATCGTTTGCTCGCCACGCCCGGCCAACATTGCCAGGGGCATTCCGCCTAAAAAGCCGCTGGGCGATGTCTCCCAGGTGTTGAAATCGCCGTGCGCATCAAACCAAATGAGCGTTGGCTGGAGGCCCGCTTGCTGCAAACCGGCCAGGACCCCAATCGTCGAGCAGCAGTCCCCGGCAATGCTGACCGGGCGCCTTTCCTGCTTGATGGTTTGTGTTACCCATCCGGCCAATGGCCGAAACAGTTCAACCATCTGCATTTGTGCCGATTCTGTCGATGTTGCCGGCGGTAAATCGGGCTGGTTGATGGTCCAATCGTGTTGGGCCAGTTGGTTAAGTTTGGGTTCGACTCGGCCAATGAAATGCGGCGTCAACATAAATTTATCGTTCATCAGTTTCCCTCGCTAATTGGGGATTGTTTGACGTTCGTTTCATGCGTGGCAGTTTCTCATGTGAGGCAATGGGCTAAATATAAGGAACTGTACAGGTCGTTGCCTGACAGGTCGTTGCCTGAGCCTGTCGAAGCCCGGTTGCTTTCGACAATCGGCTCGGCAAGCTTGCCGGCCGCCCTCAGCCCTCGACAGGGCCGGATAGATACGAACGAAATTGGTAAAGGACATTTTTGCTTTTTTGAACCATGACCGTATTTTGAATCTGAGCTATTCTCATATTCACTATTCCGGTGTCACATCAACACCGAAGGAACCCGTTTTAGGTAAATGAGACACATCCAAATCATAAACAACCCAAACATTAGGCTCAACATAAATACCCTTGTTTTTATCCAGGACAATTTTGAGCGGCATCAGCGCCCCGGCTATTGGATACAAACCGCTTTCCGGGAAACGCATACCAGCCCACTGCTCCCAATCTGAAACCACGCCGGAAACAGTCATTGAGCGCGGACACACTTTCACCAGCTTGGCCCCTGAGCGCATATGCGCTCGCAGCCAGGCATCGAATGGCAGCCCTTCCTCGTTCGTCCATTGAACGTAGTTTTGCATGGGAATGAGCGGGTATAGTTTTTTCAAATTGGGCCTTACCGGGGCAATTAAACGTTCAAGTCCCTGCGTGCGCCCAATCTCTTTCATGCCCTCAATCATGTGCTGGCTTAACCCATTGCCTCGATATTCCGGTAAGATAGCAATGGATAGGGCGCACTGCACATTTCTGGTGTCATTTTTATCCGGTTGAGTCATGCCCGATTGCAGCGCCCAATCCCAGCCAGTATCTGGCAGTTGGCGTACATCGCCAGCCCAGTGCAGGGGGATGCTGTGTCCGCCGGCCGCTACCCGATCTTTTTCTACATCTAACAATGCAAACTGGAATTGCGGCCATTCGACCAGCAATTGGAACCAATACCGGTTGGATACCGCTTCATGCCGCATAAATTCAGGCCAGGCTGAATCCTGCACGTCAAGCAGCGCTTGCTGTAAATCAGGCCGTTCGGATAGGGTAACAATATTAAATTGTGTCATGAGGATGTTTTATTTTTTAGCGTCTTCATCCATTTTTTGGCGCAAACTGAGTGGCCGCATATCAGTCCATACCTCTTCAATGTAATTGAGGCATTCTTCTTTGCTGCCTTCTTTGCCTACATCTTTCCAACCCAGCGCATTTTCCCTGTCGGCGGGCCAAATGGAATATTGTTCTTCGTGATTAATGACGACTTTATATTTATCTGCGTTCATTTTTGTCTCCTTGCAGGCGAGACGCCTGCGATCCTTATTTAATTTGATTCGATGGATTTCAAATATTGTTGATCAACTGCATTTTGTAATTCGTCAATGCTGTGAATGATAACGCCTTCGGGAACAGCATCGGGCAATCTGTCTTCCATGAAACGTAATGGACGGTACCAGAAGGCGGCTAATCCCCAAACAAAGAGGAATAAACCGGCCGAAATCAGGAGGAAGGCTGTGCCACGGCCGTTTCCCACACCAATAATCTGCCCTATACTGCCCGCCAGCAAGCCGTCAGCTTGCAGCCAGACTTCAAAGAAATTGTCGGCCAACCAGCCCCACAGCAAAAAGCCTAGCGGCATCGTTAGCATGGCGATCATCATGATGGTGGAGATGACCCGGCCTTGCAGCTTAAATGGCACTTTGGCCTGGATAAGGGACTGCCAATGGGCATCCATAAACGAGGAAATGAAGCCGCCCATGAACAAGCCAATGGTTAAAAAGGTGATGGTTGGTCTGAAAACGGCCGTTCCCACCGCAATCCCCGTCAATGCTGCCGAAAAAATCATGCCATTGATGCGCCGTTTCGTGCCGCCCGTAAAAATCATCACGAACGTGCCAATCAAAATGCCAACACTCATCACGGACAAAACCGTTCCCAAGACTGATTCTGGGTAATTGGCCAGTACCAGTGGCGGAATAAGCACATTGTAACTGGCCGAAACGAAATTATAGACCAGGAAAAACAGGATGAATGCCCGTAAACTGGATCGGCGGGCAATGAAGCGCCACCCACCCACCATTTGCTGCCGGAACGTCTCTTCGCGCTGACGGGTCATCGTGTTGGGAAAACGTACCAGGAGCAAGGTGGTAACGGCAATTAGAAACGTGATCACGTCAACCAGTACCACGCCATGCAGGCCAATCCACACCAACAAAGCGCCGCCCAACAGCGGCGAAAAGATGTTGCCCACATTGGCGGCCAACTGAACCACGCCGTTGGCTCGGCCCAACTGCTGTTTGGGCACAAGCTGGGCGACGGCGGCGATGTAAGCAGGGCGCTGGAAGGCGTTGGCAACCGACCCGATAGAAACGCTGAGGAATAAATGCCAAATCTCCAATTGATCGGTCCACAGCAGGATGGCAACCATCAGTGTGCCAAGTGCAGCGGCTGTATCGCTTAGAATCATCACCCGGCGGCGCTCCCAGCGGTCAGCGACCACGCCAGCAAATGGCGCTGCCAAAATGCCGGGCAGCAGGGTAAATACGGCCATGACGGAGAAATCGAACACTTGCCCTGTTTTTTGCAATACCCAAACGCTCATGGCAAAACCGGTCAGGCCGGTGCCGAGCATGGAGATGAGCTGACCAAAGGCGATGATCAGGAAGGTGTTGAAGTTGGGGCGACGGTCAGTGCGGGTTTTGGGTATGGTGGCGATGGGTTGGATAACGGCCGTTTCCCCCCCACCATTAGCTACCTTCACACGCTGCCATCTATCCGTCTGCGTCGTGATGATTTGAGCCACCTGAGTGGGTTGGTGCTTGATAAAATAATGCCCCGCCTGCGCCAGCGTCACCCCTTCCACCGATGGGCTAAACGCTTCCCATTCCAGAATACGCTCCTCAAAAAACTCCGTCATTGGGTCTTCCTGGCCAATGATGCACATAATTGGTGCCCGGTGAGAAACATCCTCCTGTGCCTGCGCCCAGGTGAAATAATCTTCCGCCTCGCGGGCATCATAGCGCATTCGGTCCATCACAAATTCCTGGTCAACCGGATCAGTCAGGTCAGCAAAGCCGCCCACTGAGCGCATCACATCATACAGCAAGCGGTTCGACATCCAACGTTCTGTAGGCGACACTCTGCCCCACCACTCAAACAGGCGATTTTGCGGTCGAGGAATAGGGAATGTGCCCGCCAAAAAGACACCAACCACGTCTCGTCCCGCTGCTTCTAGTTGGCGCGTTAATTCCACTGCCCAGGCGCTGCCGATGCAATGACCGTAAAGCGCCAGGGGGCCAGGAATAGCATCCAAAATCTCGGCTACACATTGTTCCACGACCTGTTCCAGTTTCATTAAAGGTTCATCCCGTTGGCTCAAATCATGGCCGGGGAATTGCAGCGCGTAAAGCGCATAGGTCGCTGGCAATGCTTGCGCAATGGGCTGGAAGGTGATGGCGCTGCCGCCGCCATAAGGCACACAAATCAAAGTTACGTCCGTTTGGGCGGGATTGGGCGGCGTCAACCGCACCAACATGCCATCCTCCTCATCGTCGCCCAGGGTTAAACTAAGCGCCAGGGCGCGAATCGTCGGATTCTTGAATAAGGTAACAACGCTGACATCATCGCCAAGCTGGCGTACCACACGAATCGCCTTAAAAGATTCGCCACCAACGTCAAAAAAATTATCATCAATACCAACGCGGTCTAACCCCAAAACTTCACACCAGATAGCAGCAATTCGTTTCTCTAATTCTGTTTGTGGCGGTACATAGTTATTACCAACTGCGCTGGTATAGTCAGGGGCAGGTAAAGCAAAACGATCTACCTTACCGTTGGGATTCAGAGGAAGCCCATCAGGCATTTCCATAAACACGCTGGGAACCATATATTCGGGAAGATGCTCGCGCAGATAGCTGCGTAATGCTGTGGTGGAAACGGGTTCGTTTGCATCAGCCGCCACCCAATAAGCAACCAGACGTTGGTCACCCGCACTGTCTTCACTGGCAATGACAACTGCATCTTGTACAGATTCGTAGTCGCTCAACAGGCTTTCAATCTCTCCTGTCTCAATGCGGTAGCCACGAATTTTGACTTGATGATCAATGCGCCCCAGAAGTTTAAGAGTCTCGTTTGGTTGATAGCAAGCCAGGTCGCCGGTGGCATATAATCTGGCTCCCGGTATTTTGCTAAAAGGATCAGGTATGAACCGCTCGGCAGTCAGACGAGGGCGGTTCAGATAGCCGCGTGTAACTCCGGCGCCGCCGATGAATATCTCGCCAGGGATATGGGTCGGCAAAGGCTGCCGGTGTTCATCCAATATGTGAATGCGTGCGTTTTCTATGGGCGTCCCTTTGGGAATTGCGGCCGTACCATCGGCCGGCGTATCTCTGGGAACCGTATAAATGACGGTGGCCCCGGTTGTTTCCGTGACCCCATAATGATCTTGAATGACCAAATCTGGATTGAGCGCGTATATTTTATCAATGGTTTCCCAATAGGTCTGTTCGCCAGTAATGACCAGGAGTTTCTTGGGAATGATGTCGGCTGGATTGGGAACTGCCAATAGATTTTCATAATGGCTGGGTACCAGTTTAAGAACATCAATCGTGTATTGGCGAAAATAAGCAGCAAAAGCCTCGGCATCAGATACGCGGTCATAAGAAAGAAGATGGACATCGCCCCCAAAGGCGAATGCGCTCCACCACATCAACGTTCCCAGGTCGGCGGCTAGCGTTGTCACCATAGCAAAAGTCAGAGGGCCGTCTATGCCCATCCTGTTCATGGCGCCTAAAAGATAGTTTAGATAGTTGCGATGCGAGACGGCAACTGCTTTTGGCTGGCCGGTTGATCCTGAAGTAAACAAGGTATACATCAGGTTGTTTGGCCCAACCGATAAGGGCGGGTTTTCTTTCCTGTGGCGGGCTATTTTTTCGCGGTATTCTTCCAGGCAAATTATTTCTACGTCATCCATCTCTGGGAGATCGTTGACGACGCTAGCCTGAGTAACAATATGCGATACCTGAACATCTTCCAACATGAAGCGGATGCGCGGCTTGGGGTAAATGGGATCGATGGGCACATAAGCGCCGCCAGCTTTTAGAATCCCTAACATGGCGACCATGGCGTCTAATGAACGATCCATAAAAAAGCCAACGCGTTGGTCCGGGATTATTCCCCTGCTTTGTAAGTAGTGGGCCAATTGATTGGCGCGTTCGTTTAGCTCGCGGTACGTGTACTGTTCAAATTCGTAGTGGAGAGCGACAGAGTCGGGCGTGCGTTCGGCCTGCATTTCAAATAGTTGGTGAGCGCAGATAAGTTCGGCCGGATAATCAAAGGTGTTACCGTGCCATATTTTCTCTAATTGCTTTATCTCGGACGGTAAAACAAAGGGCAAGGAATAAACAGGTTGGTCAGGATTTGTTATTATTCCAGCCAACAATTGCTGGTAACGCTCGGCCATCAATGTGATGGTTTCGGCGTTGAAAATATCGGTGTTGTAGTTAAAATGCCCCTCCAATGCACCATAATGTTCAATTAACGCCAGACTCAGGTCGAGCTTGGCGGTGTCGGCATTGGTGGGGATTGACTCGACTTTCAAACCTGGCAACTGCCAAGCAGCAGCCGGGGCATTGAGGTAATTGAACAATACCTGGAACAGCGGGCTGTGGCTCAAGGTGCGTTCCAGGTTTAGCTCGTCTACCAGTTTTTCGATGGGTGTGTCTTGATTGGAGAAGGCGTCCAGGACCAGTTGACGGCCGTTTTCAATCAACTGCTGTCCTGTCAAATCAATATCAACATCAGTACGCAAGACCAGCGTGTTGAGAAACAGACCAATCAAGCCTTCCACTTCCGGTTGGTTGCGCCCGGCGATGGGCGTGCCGACGATCACATCATTTTGGCCGCTGTAACGACGCAGCAAGATTTGGAAGACGGTTAGCAAGACGACAAAAGGCGTCGTTTGGCAGTCGGCGGCCAGCGCCCGTACGGCATCGGCCTGTTCGTGGCCAATGGTAAAAGTGTGCATCGCCCCGTGATGGGATTGCACGGCTGGGCGTGGTCGGTCGGTGGGCAAATCAATGACGGAGGGTGCGTGGGTAAGCTGTTTTTTCCAATAATCCAATTGAGGTGCCAGACCGTTTTGCAGCCATTTGGTTTGCCAATGCGCATAGTCGGCGTACTGGATGGGGAGTGCGGGCAATTGATGGGGACGGCCGTTACGAAATGCGGTGTAAAATTGCGACCATTCGCGGAAGAGTACGGCCGTTGACCACCCATCCGAGGCAATATGATGAATCGTAAGCAGCAAAACGTGTTCATCCGCCGCCAAACAGAGCAATTTGGCCCGCAGCGGCAGGTCTTGCGCGAGATCAAAGCGCGTATTGGCCTCCCTGTGCAAATGGGTTTGCAGTTCAGCGGCGCGGGCTTCATCTGGTAGGTGGCTTAAATCTTCAACCGGCAGGCGAAACTGCGGGTCTGGATGGCGGATAACAAGGGGTTCGCCTTCTTTGGAACGGTAAACGCATTGCAGGATTTCGTGTCGTTCGATTAAGGCTTGAAAACTACGTTCCATTGCCGCCACATCAAGCTGGCCGGTCAATCGCATCGCCGAGGACATGTTGTTGGCCGCACTCTGTTCATCTAGCTGATCCATGAACCACATGCGGCGTTGGGCAGAGGAGATGGGGAGGGTGGGTAACGGCCGTTCCAGCGGTTCAATCGTCGTTTTCTTTTGTTTTTTCTGCTTCAGTTCTTGCAGTAATCTGGACCGTTGTTCGGGCGACAAAGTGGCTAAACGTTCCTTTAACTGTTGTTTTTCCATTCAGTTATCCTTATTCGTAATTGTAATCGTTGTCGTAATCGTTTTTTCGATTGCGCCAACAATCATAATTTTGATGACTGTCTCATCACCGGTTGCTCAAGCCGAAGTATCCAAAACAACCAGCCGCAGTTCACTGGTATATCGCTGCCCCGCCGCATCTGCCATCCATAATTCATCATGCGCCGGATACATCTCGCTGATGACAATTTGGGGATTGTCCAATTCGCTTTGCACTGTTTGGCGAATAAGTTTGGCAAACAGCCGCACGTAGATGGGGCTGGCAAAATCAACATAAATGGGTTTGGGTTCGATGGGGGCTTTTACAAAAATAAAGCGCGGCATTCCCTGTTGCTGCCGCCACTGTCGTGCCTCTAGAAACTGCCTGGTGGGTTCCGTCTTAAAAGCAAAGGGCATTGAATTGGCGGGAAAGCGCCATGATTCGCGCTGCACCACCAGTTTGTCAATTGAAATGCGGGGCGTATAGCTGCGCTGGCTGGTTATTTGGAAATGGTTCAAAATGATGGCGTTGATGTAGAGGGCAAACACATCAATGATATCGAAATGGTAACGGCCGTCTCGCGTGCGGACAATCAAATGAGTCCCAACCTCTTCAACGACAAGCTCCTGGGAAAGCAGCCATTTTAACTGGGGTTGTGGAACTTGATCATGAGAAAAAACAATCTGAACATCATGCGGAGCCGAAACCACAAACTGCGTGCGTGACGTCTGCTCCATTTTCCCGCCTGATGCCAAAGGAATGACCCGTGCTTGCGGCCAATCGGCATAGAAATTTTGGGCCAATTTGTCCGGTGCGGGGTGTTGGTTGAAGAAACAAGAACCGGCTAACCCGTTCGTGCCGATGTGGAATTCGCCGAGAACGGCCGTATAGTCGCCCCGTTGAATAGCGTCAACACTGGAAGCCGCCAGCATCACATCCGGGGTGTGGTGCTGGGATATTTGCCAGCACGCACGCGGCGCGGGGAAAAGCGCCTGAACACGCGATTGCAGGGCAGCGCTATCAAAAGAAACATGGCGTTCACCATCAGGCAGCGCTAAAACGGAGTCCCATTTCTTTTGGAATAGGGCCTGCAACGAGTCTGTGGGTAGTGGACCATCGCCAAAAAAGAGCGGCTGTACCCAGAGCCAAAAAGTAGCCAAGTCAACCGTTTTAGCTTCCGCTTTTTCAGGAAATTGAGTGAGCGCCTCTCTAAACGCTTTTCGCAAGGCCGTTTGGTACAGCTTGATGGCATTAAACGTGTACCACCGTATGCTGGTCAACAATAATTTGAACGGCGTTTCCAATTCGTGAAGGAGATCATCGCCAATCTCGATTGTGACATCGCGGCGGCAATCTTCATAAACCAGCGTGCGGCCAGCATAAACCTTGCCGCTGCGGCGGTTGGCCTGAGCGCCAGTTAAACGGGTAAAGGTGGTATTTAGTGCATTCAAGGCGCGATCTAGTTTGTCGGCATCGCCAGCGGCTGCGGCAACGGCATCTCGCGCTGCTTCCAATTCATCCAGAGCTTGCGACAGCTTTTGGCGAATCGCTGGGTCATCTATTCGGGGCAGTAATTGGCGCAGGTTTTTTTCGGGAAAGGCGTTTTCGGTCGAAATTTCTAATGACCAAACAATACGACGATCATCGAGGAGTTTTTGCAACAGGTCATAGACTTCCGCTTCGTTTTGTATGTTATTGTCTGGCTTGCCCACAATTTCCTGAGCAATTTCACGCGTTGTCTTTTGGCCATTACAGGCTGCAAGTACGGCAGTTTCTCCACCCGAAATCTGAACCATCCCCCCCATAGGCAAATGCAAAGTTGAGCCTTCCAATCGTAAATACGGGATGGGACGGGGCACAAACCAGGGTTGGAGTGCTTCTTGGGCTAACGACTCGGCCAGCGTTGT
>JBNKZT010000038.1:0-26980 GCA_050301775.1 Promineifilaceae bacterium (SeqCode) | reverse complement strand
TCATCTTGCAGTTCATTGCGCAGCCGCCGGTAAGTTTCGTACGGCGTGGGGAAGCGCGTGCCGACGACACCGGCTTCAAAGCTCATCAAAAAGTCTACGTTGCGGTCCAAAAAGTAGCGATCATGACTGACAACAATCAGACAGCCCTTAAAATGGTCGAGGAATTCCTCAACCACGGCCAGCGTCTGGATGTCCAAATCGTTAGTCGGCTCGTCGAGAAAGAGGACGTTGGGCTGGTGGATCAGAGTGCGCAGCAGGTAAAGTCGCCGCCGCTCGCCGCCGCTGAGGCTGCCGATGTAGGTTTGCTGTTCCTTGCCGCTGAACAGGAACCAGTTCAACATCTGCGAGGCGGTCAGCCGTTCGCCGTCGGCGGTGCGGATGAGCGGCGCTTCCCCTTCGATGAATTGGATGACGCGCTGGTTGTCGGGCAGGTCTTCGCTGAGCTGGTCGTAATAGCCCAACTGGACCGTCTCGCCCCACTGGACCGTGCCGCTGTCGGGGGCGACTTTGCCGGCCAGGACGTTGAGCAGCGTCGATTTGCCGGTGCCGTTGGGGCCGATGATGCCGATGCGGTCGCCGGGGGCCAGTTCAAAATCGAAGTCCTGGAACAGGGTCAAATCGCTGTAGGCTTTGCTGAGATTGTGGGCTTCCAGGACGCGTTTGCCCAGGCGGCGGCAGGCCAGGCTCATGGCCACCCGCTGGTCGCCGCGGTCATACTGGATGGTTTGCAGTTCTTCGATGCGCTGTTTGCGCGCTTTTTGTTTGGTGCTGCGGGCCTGCGCGCCGCGGCGCAGCCATTCCAGTTCGCGCCGCAGCAGGTTTTGCCGTTTGATTTCGGCGCTGGCAAGCTGTTCCTGACGTTGGTCCGATTTTTCCAGGTAACGGCCGTAATTCCCCGCATAACTCACCAACTGCCGCCGATCCAATTCCACAATTTTGTTAGCCACCCGGTCCAAGAAGTAGCGGTCATGGGCCACCATGAGCAAGCCGCCAGTGCGCGTTGTCAGATACTGCTCCAGCCAGGCGATGGTGTCGGCATCGATGTGGTTGGTTGGCTCGTCGAGAATGAGTAAATCGGCCGGTTCGATGAGGGCATGGGCCAGGGCCAGCCGCTTGCGCTGCCCGCCGCTGAGTGTGCCAACCTGGGCATCGAATTCGGTAACGCCCAGTTGGGTGAGGATGGATTTGGCATCGGAAACGGCCGTCCAGCCATTTGCCTGTTCCATCTCGGCGGTCAGGTGGGCCAATTGGGTTTGTAAGTCGGTGTCGTGGGGGGCTTGCTGCAAGCGTTGGTTGGTTTGTTCGTAACGGCGCAGCAGGCGCATAAGCGGCGCGTCGCTCTGGTAGACGGTGTTGAGGACGGTCAGCTCATCATCCAGAACCGGCTCCTGCGGCGCGTAGACGATGCGCACGCCGCCCCAAACGGTACGCGTCCCGGCATCCAGCGGCTCAACACCGGCAATAATTTGCAGCAGCGTTGTCTTGCCGCTGCCGTTACGGCCGATCAGACCAATCCGGTCGCCTTCGTTGATGAGCAGGTTGACCGAGTCCAGCAGGACCCGTTCGCTAAATTGTTTGCTGACGTTTTCCAGGGTAACAAGGTTCATTGGCGGGGATGATACAGCGGCGTGGGATGGGCAGCAAGGTTATAGAGTATGGATGTGGTGGTAACGCCGACCATAAGGCAAAAATGAAGATCTTGCCCGGGCAATTAAGGATTATTGTTCCGGGTTCAGGTGAGTTCCAAGAAATTCTTAGACGAAAATTTGGCATATTTCGGAATTCGCTTGAGGCGTTTTTGGATTAAAGGTTTATTTATTATTCCGAAAATGCCTTAGAAACGGCCGTATCTCCCCCCACGTCGCTTCAGGACATTCATGCCAGAAATGGCCGCACTGTTCCAGCAGAACGTAAGTCACGTCGGCGTTAGTCAGTGCATCGCGGCTGGCTTCGGCCATCGTGAGGCCAAAGGGATCGTCCATGCCGTACAAAATTAGCACGGGCAGGCGCAGATCCGCCAAATCAGCCGTCAAATCGTAGCCAGCTATAGCTTGCCAGGTTAGCTCGTTAACGGCCGTGTTCTGTTCTGGCGTACCACCGGGATCGCCCGAAGAGAAGCTGAAAGCGGGATCGGAGAAGTAGGCAGGCAGAATCGCCTCCAAATCGTCGCCTAGCTGCTGCGGCAGAATACCATCGGCTTGCAAAGCGGCAATACGCTGGCCAAAGCTGGCAAAAGCATCCTGGATGGTGTCCCATGAGGGCGGGCCGCTGCCCAACAGAATTAACGACTGCACCTGTTCCGGATAACGGATGGCATAATTCATGGCGACGAGGCCGCTAAAGGAGTGACCAAGCACGTGTACCTGGGCCACGCCCAATTCTTGCCGGACGGCCTCAAGGTCAGCGGCGTAATCGGCCAGTTCAAAGTTGGCTGACACCATTTCCGGGCTGGTGGAACGGCCGTTACCCCGCTGATCATAGGTCACGACTACCAGTTCCGGCCCGGCCAGCGCTTCCAGGCTGCGCATGTAATTGCTGGTCAGACCCGGACCACCGTTGCTGGCAATGAGAACATTGCCTGAATCCACATTCCAGGCCGCACGGACGAAAAGCGTGACCTCCCCAGCCGGTATTTCTAATTCTTGTATGGCCGGCGTGGTGGGAACTACCACTTCGACTTGGTTCAGTGCCGGCCTGCTGTCGCAAGCGATCTGTCCCACAGCCATTATCCCCCACAACAAATTCAAAAATATTTTTAGCCCTCTAATCAATTTAACTTCTCCACAATGAGCAAAAAATCAACAAAAGTCGCTGGAACGGGCGTCACATTGGGAATAATCGCAACGACTTCCCCTTCCAGGCTGTTCAAAAACAATTCTAACTTCTTTTCATCTCGAGACATACGGATGCTAAAACGATGTACACGGTATTTCATGACTTATTCTCCAGAGCACAGCAGGGATTAAAGGATTGAGGGATTTTCCCTCCCCCAGATTTTCAAAACCCAGCC
This sequence comes from Promineifilaceae bacterium (SeqCode), assembly GCA_050301775.1. GTDB lineage: Bacteria > Chloroflexota > Anaerolineae > Promineifilales > Promineifilaceae > JACKCC01. The sequence continues at coordinate 23,970 of JBNKZT010000038.1, read as the reverse complement.
CATTATTCATAACAAAAAGCCTCCCGGCGATCAGTCGACCACCGAGAGGCAATCTAGTGTTTCGCGACATCCGCCATTTGTTGGTTTATTTACGCCGCGAAACACTAGGTGGATAGTCAGTTAATCCAACGGGGCAATACCAAAATCAACCCAGGGGCCTTCCATGCAGGTTACGCAAAATACCGGGTTGGGCGAGGTGACGTAGTAGCCATCCGGCGGTGTCAGATGCACTTCCATGCGTACATCATCAGACCAGACTGGCAGACCCCAGGTGCCGCTGCACGGCCGTACCGGATTGGGGTTCAGTTCACCATCAACTACTGTATCCTGTTTTGCACAGGCGACAGTTTCATGCTCTTCCAACTCGCGGTAAGGGGCGGTCTCCACTTCGTATTCATCATAGGCCGGGGTGATAACCGTTACCTTTGCCCCCACATAGCGGCTCACCTCTTCATCTTCGACCCATTGATATTCCCCACCGTATCCGGCTTCTCCCACATCCCAAACGCCGTTGAGGTTATCATCGATGTAAACCAGGCCCTGGATATCATAGCGGGTAGCGGTAACGGTGGCGGTGCTGATGACCAACACCAACAAGACAATGGCTGCTAAAGCCGTCCATTTCTTTACAGTAGACATGACTTGATACTCCTTTCATCGCCCATCATAGGGCGGTTAAACAACACTACATTTTCTCCAATAAAGATGCTTCTCCAATAAAGATGCGTCGATGGCTAATCCTGTTTGCATTCTCTTACCATAGTTTGCTCCTTTACAATGCTGAATTGGAATCACGTGAACTCAATTCAGCCAGACCCTTACTCCTGGGGGACAAATTTGCTCGATTCGTCGGCTCCCATTTGAGTCATTGACAATTCCAAGGCAAATAGAATGAGGAAGGTGATAACGGCCGTTACCCAAACAATCGCCGCCCCGTTAGCCCACCGATAAATCGCATCCAGTGCCAAAACAACCAGCATGGGCAAGCCAATCAAAGCCCGCCAGGCGCGTAACGGCCGTTGTCCCCGCAAAAAGTCGCCCGCCTGCCGTTTACCCGCTGCCGCCACCAAACTAACGCCCCAGCCAATCAGCAGCAGCAGCGTAAACAGGCCGAAGAAATCCATATCAACCCGATCCAGCAGGTAATGGGCATACGTCGCCGGCACAACCGCATACAATCCTGTCGTCAGCACGGGTCCAAAGCCGACCCCTCGTTTGACCTGGGCCGCAAATCCCCAAACAACCAACGCCCATAAAGCCACGTAAATCAAACCTAACACAACGCGCCAGAAGGCCAGCCCTAAAAAGACCGATACCTGCAAACCGCTCAGAATCCGTTGGACCAGCCCCGCATTGATTTCAATGGTGCGTTGCCGCAAAAAGGGCATATTCAACAGCGTAGTTTGCACATTTCCCTGATCATCAATGCTGACCAATTTGGTCTTGGTCAACACCAGGCCGGACTGATAATTTGCCAGCTCTTCACCGGTGTATTGGCCGGTCGTGTCGAACACAATCAGGTTACGGCCGTCATCGACGGCGACAAATGGTTCCGGGCCATGCACAACAGCTTCGCCATTGGCAATGGTCACAGCCGGAACCTTGCCCTCGTCAAAAGCGGCATTCACGTCATCCCGGAACGGCCGCATCGTATACACCACCTGCCCCGTCTGCAATCCGGCCAAAATCAAGCCAAAAACAACAAAAAAGAGAACAGCCGTAATCAACCGCCGCCGGGCCGCCTGGTAGTAAAAAGTTGGGCTGCATCCCGACAAAACAAACCCGGCCCCCCATAATTGCCAAAGTGCGAGCCAGGAACGGCCGTTCTCTTTCTGTACATCTTTATTCAACACTGCTTCCTCTTTTTTCAAAAACTCAACATCTTGCTTCATCACATCACTCCATTAGGCGCAAAAAGCGCCATCCTACTTCTCATTCTGCGCCGCTGCGCTGTCCAATCGCTGAACGCTGAGCAAAGGCAGACCTAAGTTGCGCAGTTTGGCTATCAGTCCATACAAAGCCGCCTGATCAGCCACCAATCCCGTCAAATCGGTCTCGTCATTTTCTAAATTGGTGATGGTGAAACCACCAAACCAATCTGACCATTTGCGATCTAATCTGCCTTTTATCCGGATGGTGTACATGCTGGGTCGATCAAATTGCCGGCCATTGCTCATAAGGCAGTCTCCTGACGATAATTTATTGGGTGCAGCACAGAGCCTTTACAATCGGCAGTACGCTCTTTTCCAAACCGGCGGCTGGCCACAGCGAGCAGCACAGCGGGCCTGCAATCCATCGCCCCACTTCACCAACCGCCTGCCCACGGCAGTACCAATAATCATGGACAGAGGTCTCTGATTGACGGCGTGGCGAAGGAAACGGCCGTACTCGGCCCGGCGCAATTTCTCTTCACGCCGCATCGCTTCCACCAATACATCGCGCATCGTCAACATCTCACTCACCTGCCACCACTACCTGAAAGGCTGCTGTTCAGCGGCCTACCTTTTGCCTATGGGATCAGGATAAAGATGAACTGGGGGAGTTGTAATCCCCTACTTTTGGGGATTCGACAGAGGATGAAAGCATAGGACGCAAATTTGCAAGATAAGCACCAATATGGTTGGTGTGAACTTCACCAATCTGTGTGCATCCGCGTTAATCTGCGTCCCAAAAATTTGTTTTTACTGAAGCAAATGGAGTACTTTCGCACGATCCACAGCATCAGCCCGGCTGTGGACATCGAGCTTGCTGTAGATGCTCTTGATATGCGAACGCACCGTGCTGGGAGCGACAAACAATTCCTCGGCAATATCGGTGCTGGAAAGATGGGTGGGCAGCAGCCGCAGAACATCCAGTTCCCGGTCGCTTAGGGGATCAACGAGGGGAGATGTAGACTGTACGGGAGAGGTAACGGCCGTTCCCCTACCTTCGTTCGCTAAAGCCCCCAGTAATTTAGCAACATAAGCCGCATCCACGCCGCTGGCCAACTGGGACAGCAGTTCACCCAACGCCGCGCCTTCATCAACAAACAAGCGCACATAACCGCCCCGTCGGGCCAACGTCACGGCCCGCGCCAGCGCATCGCCGGCCGCCGCCGGTTGAGCAGATGCCTGATAAGCCAACGCCTGCAAGATCAACACCTGGATCGCTTCCTGCACCCAGCCAGCCCGCTCTGCCGCCGCCAGCAGCCGATCCAGCAGTGCCTGTGCCTGCGCCAGGTATGGGCCTTCTGGTTCTTGCTGCGCCTGCACCAGCAGCAGCCGGACCAGATTGCGATGGTGTAAATCGTGGTGATAGCTCAGTGGACCATCGACCGTTAAGCCGCTGGTTTGACCCCAATGCACGGCCGTTTCCCACGCCCCCGTTTGCAGCCAATAGCGCAAGTAACAGTCATCTAGCCAACAACCCAACCAGGGATCGACCGCGGTACTTTCCATCACCCGGCGCGCCTGTTGCAGCGCCGCCAGCGCCGGTTCCGGCTGGTTCAAAGCCAGGCGTAGCCGGGCCTGGACAATGTAGGCATCGGTCAATACGTCCGACTGCCCCATTTCCACGCAGACGGCCAGCCCTTCGTCAAGGTACGTCTGCGCTTTGGCTAAATCATTCCATTCCCGCCACAAATTGGCCAGACGAATCAAGGGAAACCCCACACTGACAATAGGCTGGCCGCTGCGCCGGGTGGACAGGGCCAGCGCTTCCTCGTAAGTGTGACACGCCGTCGTTACCTGCCCTTGCTTTTCCTGCTGCAAACCGGCGTAGCAGGCCGCCAGCACCGCCACTGATCGGTCGCCTACCTGCCGCGCCCCGGCTGAAGCCTGGGCAAATGTTTCTTCCGATTGGTGGACATCGCCTTGCGCCCAATAAGCCCCGCCCAGAGCCACCAGCGTTGTCATGCGCCAGGGATCGGACTGCGGCAAAGTGACCAGCGCTTTCCGGGCCTGCTCCACAACGCCAGCCACGTCACCGGTGACCAACGCCCAATGAGCACGGCGGGCGGCAATGTGACCGATCAGGCGCTCGTCTTTTGGTTCATTGGCGGCTGCCTGCTCGGCGCGGCGCAGCCACAGTTCAACCTGCTCCCGCAAACCTATCCATTGATTAATGTAGGCATGATGCACGCACAGCCACGGCCGTTGCCGAATCACATCGTCTGGCAGCGCCGCCAACCACTCGGCCAGAGTCATCTCCCGATTAAATTTCAATACCGCAAAAGCGTACTGCTCCACCAAATCGGCCGCCCGTTCCACATCCCCGCCCGCCAAAGCATGGGCGACCGCCTCATCCGCCTGCTCCCGGCTTTCAAACCAGCGGCTGGCTCGATCGTGCAAATCAGGCAACATATCCGGCCACGTTTGCTGCAAGCGATTGGCCAGCACGTCGGCAAACAAGTGATGGTAACGAAACCAGCCCCGTTCATCATCCAGCGGCACCAGGAAAAGGTTAGATTGAGCCAGTTGCGTCAGGATTGCCTGGCTGTCGGCGCGGCCAGTAACCGCCTGGCAGAGGGACGCACTCATCCGTTCCAGAACGGCCGTTTTCAGTAAAAATTCCTGGATGATCGGCGGCTGCTGTTCAAACACTTCTTCAACCAGATAATCGAGGACAAAACGGTGACTGGCGCTGAAATTGGCGATGAATTCATCCGGGTCGGGTCGATTTTGCAGCGAGAGGGCCGCCATTTGCAGCCCGGCCACCCAGCCCTCGGTGCGTGCGTCCAGAGTGGCGACCGCATCCGGCGACAGGTTGAGCGCCATGACATGGTTGAGGAATACGGCCGTTTCCTCCTGGCTGAAACGTAAATCCTGGGCGCGAATCTCGTTGATTTCCTGGCGGACGCGCCAGCGGGCCAGCGGCCAGGGCGGGTCGGCGCGGCCACAAACAACCAGATGCAGTGACGGCGGCAGATGGGTCAGGAAAAATATCAACCCCTCATGGACCGGTTCGGCATCGATAACGTGAAAATCATCCAGAACCAAAACGGCCGGGGTAGGAAGTGCTGCTAATTCATTGAGTAGTTCGGTGAAAATGCGCTCGCCGGGCGGTGATTGGGTCTGCTGCCAGCGTTCCAACGCCGCCTGCCCCAAACCGGGGCAAATTGTTTGCAGCGCCGTGATGATGTAAGCCCAAAAGCGGGCCGGATCGTTGTCTCGCCGATCCAGTGACAGCCAGGCCACTGACCGATCACAGTGGGCGACGCAGGCGCTCATCAACGAGCTTTTGCCAAAGCCGGCCGGGGCCGAAATCAAAGTCAATTTGCACGCTAAACCGGCCCGCAATCTTGCGATCAACTGTGGCCGGGGTACCCATGCTTCTCTTTGCCGGGGAATGTACAGTTTGGTGGTGAGGAGAGACGGCCGTTTCTCCTGCACTGGCTCCGACGGCATCCACCCGCCGTTCACTGCCGTCACAGCTACCTCCAATAACGAACAGACAGCCAAATCTCATTATAGCAGATATGGGAAGCGGGCTACGAACGGCCTATTGGTATCCTACTTCCAGGCCCACCCGTTGATTGAGCTTGAAAAAGGCCACATACCGCTGCACGGCCGTATCCTCTGACTTCACTTGGCGCATGATGGCTTTGTGCTGGCGCAGCAGATACCTTTCCCGGTTGGCCGGAAATACAAATGCCGCCCCGGCCGACATATTAAACTCGGCCAGCGGCACCAGCCGAAAGAATATCAGCAGACCGGGCACGGCCGTTTCACTGAAACCCACATCGATAATTTGAACCGGATCTGACCCGTCTGCCAGCAAATCGGTAAAAGTTAACGTCCGCTCCGCCTTGCGAACGGATTCAATGCGGAAAAGCGATGTGTAGGCCGACAATATGCCGGTCAGTAAATCCCGTTCGATAGCCGTCTTTCCCCCCACCTCTTCTTGATACCGCTCCACAGCACTTTTGCCCTGCCAGCGGCAGTCATAAAGGGCAAAGTCCATTACCGAGGCCACCTCATTTTCGTTTTCAAGGACAATCGTCTTGCCTTTACGAATACCTAATAAGGCGGTGGCCTCTTCAAACGCCTCATCTTTCAGGCCAATCTCGTGTACTTGACTATGTAATTTCTGACCAGTCTGGCGGTACTTCTTATATTTTTTGACAAGCGGTGTATCTTCGATGAACCAGGACATCGTTACCTCGCAAATGATTGATGGTAAATGGTGGGATCTATTTTACCATATGGATTACGGCCGTTCCCCACCATTCTGCTTTCTTGACAAGCGTACTGACCGGCGTTGACAAACTTCCGGGCAGAGGTTGGATGACAAGTTCAAACATGTTTCCCAACAAGTCCGTACTTGTTCGTAAAGAAGTCCGTACTTGTTCGTCAATAAATCCGTACTTTTTGCTGAAAAAGTCCGTACTTGTTTGCCGGAAAGTCAAGAAGATAGAGATGACCCAACCCAAAAACGAACCCCATCCTTTACCAACCATCGCCGATTACGTGACCGCGCTGGACGACGACAATGAACATATTGGGATTGTCGGACACCCCTCACTCATCGGTGGCGTTGAAGTTTTTTTGACAGGTAAGCATGGCACCGTCGGTTTAACAAAACGCCTGAAGATCACAAACAAAAAGCCCAACCATGTGGTTGGGCTTTTTGCCTTTTTATATTTTTACGACAACATCAATGATTCTTGCGACGAGAATATCATTCCTGTGCGGCAGCGGCGGCATCAACCAATCCGTGCCCGAAGAATGAGGTACGGCCGTTATTGCCATAACATTTTTCCCGTTCATCTGCTCCATTGAGCGGCGCCCAATCAGCCGGGCACTCCAGTTGCTGTGTTGTTCGCTGAACGGCCGCCTTCACAGCGTCCGGACTCCAGTTCGGATGATTCTCCTTGACCAGAGCCGCCACGCCAGCTGCATGAGGCGATGCCATAGAAGTACCGTTCAGATAACCATAACGACTGCCATCATTCGCCAAAACAGTCAGGCCATCATAGGCCGGAACAACTTGTTCGATGAAATCGTAAAAGTCCCAAATCCCATTATCCGGATCACTGGTCCCACTCAATGCCGCCAGAACCCCGTCCTGTGCGGTACCGGTTGCCCGGAAATAGTCGCCGCCCGGTGCCGTTACATCCACACGGGACATGCCCACACTGGAATAATCGGCAATCCATAGATCATAACCGGGATAACCAATGGGACCGGTCGCCGATACAGTCATCACGCCGGGAAGTTCCCCCACCGCTACACGGCAGTTGTTTTCTACATCACGAATTTCTGCTGCCCCAGGAGGCCAATCAGGGCTAATCGAGTCAATACCAGGATGTTGCAGATCAGCCATCTCGTTACCGGCAGCGGCTACAATAAGTACCCCTTGCTGCTGGGCATAGCGCGCCGCAGCTTCAAGGTCTTTGAGGATAGCGCGTTGTTCAGCATCCGATTTGCAATAGTAAAGGTAAGGATCAGCAAACAAACTCAAGTTAACCACATCAAGCTGCTGATCGCCAGCATATCGTAAGGCTGCGGCCACCGAATCGGCAAAACAATACCCGCTTTCAGTACATGCTTTGAGGGCGACAATTGTGGCCTCGGGCGCTACCCCGGCAATACCAAAACCATTGACCGGTGCGGCAATGGTAGAAGCAACATGGCTGCCGTGCCCATTCCGGTCGCGGACAGCATCTTTATTAGAACAATCACCATTAGCGATCTCCACCGGATTTGCTGTTGGCGTATCATCAAAAATAAATGAACAGGATCGGTCTAGATCAAGATTCGGAGCAATATCCGGATGATCAAGATCAACACCACTATCAATCACACCAACCGTCACCCCGGCGCCAGTTGCATGGGCATAACTCTCGTCACCGGCGTGAATAATGGCCATATCCCACTGGCACGGCCCAAATGGCTCACTGTTTGGGACTTCAAATACGCCACCATAAAGGGCTTCACACTTGGCAATAATCTCTGCCTCACTGCTACTGGCCAACACAGCTGAACTTATTCCAACAGTGGCCAATGCAAAAACAAATACTAACAACAGCCATTTCCAACGTTTCATACAAATTTCTCCTTATACAGAACTAAAACGGATAATAGGGTTTGTGAGAATACATACGCCAATAAAAGCTGGCGTGTTTAAACAACGATAGCACTCGTTCACGGTCCGTGAAACACGAATTTTTGGTAGTTGCTTTGCTTTATTTGAATTGGAGGAGGTCGCTACTTATCCTAACATTAAATAGGGTTTTCAGTTGAAGTATGTACATCATAATGGAAGAAACGAAATAAATCAATTTTGGGTTTTTTTTCACAATGTTTTTGAAAAAATCAGGGCACCAGTCGCTGTTCCCCGGCAATTTGTACCGTTTGAAACTGTATGTCTACCGTTTCCTGAATATCAATTCCGTAGCCGCCAGCCATCGTCACGGCCACCGGCAAATCGGCCTGCCGGCACATGGTCAACGCCAGCCGGTCGCGTGCCCCGATGCCGGCTTTGGTCAGGGCCAGCCGCCCCAAACGATCTCGCTCATACACATCAGCGCCAGCCAGATAAACCACTAAATCGGCCCGCGCCCAGACTAAAGCCTTTTCTAGCCCGGCGCGGAGGGCGGCTAAATAGGCGGCGTCGCCCGTGTTATCAGGCAGGCCAATGTCCAGGTCGCCGGGGATTTTGCGGTAAGGGAAGTTTTTCTCGGCGTGAATGGAGAAGGTGAAAATCGAATCATCACCGCTGGCGATTTCGGCCGTGCCGTTGCCCTGATGGACGTCGCAGTCAACGACCAGCGCCCGGCGAATGCATCCTTCGTCCTGCATCACGCGCAGGGCGACCATCACATCATTGAACACACAAAAGCCCTGCCCCTCACCGCGGCAGGCATGATGGGTGCCGCCGCCCAGTGAAAGGGCAATGCCTTCCTGTAGCGCGATACGGCAAACGGCCGTTGTCGCTCCCACCGAAAAGCGCACCCGCTCCACCAGCTGTGGCGACCAGGGCAGACCAATGCGTCGGATTTCAGCGGGCGAGAGACGGCCGTTCAGCACCCGATCCACGTAATCAGCCGTATGAGCTTTGCGCAAATGGGCTACAGGGGCCGGGATGGGTTCACATAACTCGACTCCAGTCAGCCCATTATCGGCTGTTACCCGCTGGCGCAAAAGGCTGTACTTTTCGACCGGAAAACGATGTCCTTCCGGCAGGGGGAACGTCACATGGTCGTAGGTAAAAATCTTCAAGGTATCGTTTGGCCGCTGCCGGGCACGGCCGTTACCACTCCATCCTCAAACACCACATCACCCCGCAAAACCACCCGCCGCACTTGAGCGGCAACTTCCATCCCGTCAAAAGGCGTCCAGCCGCACTTGCTGTGCATCGCCGCGCTGCGGATAACGGCTGGCGTCATTTCCACTTCCACGCGCGTGTCGGGCTGTTCCGGCAGCTTGTAGATGCGGCGGGGATTGGTGGCCATCAGGTCGATGAGGCGGTCGAGAGTCAGGCGATTTTGGGTAACGGCCGTTAACATCAATACCAACGACGTTTCCAGCCCGGCCACCCCTGGCGGGGGTGTGGCCGAACGTTTTTCGGCCAGCGTATGCGGCGCATGGTCGGTGGCGATGCAGTCTACCGTGTCATTCAAATGTTCCCACAGCGCATCTACATCCGACTGCGTGCCCAAAATCGGCCGCATGTCGCCCAACGGCCCCAGCCGGGCGGCATCTGCTTCTGTCAGGAACAAATGGTGCGGCGTTACCTCGCAAGTTACCGGCAGGCCGCGCATCTTGGCATCAGCAATCAGCTCAATCTCCTCGCGGCGGCTAATATGACAAAAATGGACCGGCCGATCATAAGCTGCCGCCAGGCCGATGCCTACGGCTACGCTTTGCTTCTCGGCGTGCATGGCGATCATCTTCCGGCGCGGCCAGGTCTGGAAGCAGGCCCGCAGCGTGGGCACATCCTCCACCCGCAGCGGGCCGAAGGTGTCGTTGAGATAAATTTTCAAGGCCACCGCCCGCTCACCCAGCACCGGCAGATGTTCAATCTGTTCCGGGCTGGCCCCGGCAAATAGGCCCACATCACAGCGGGCGTCGGCCTGGGCCTGGGCATAGGCCATCGCCAGCGCTTCCGGCGTAGACAGCGGCGGCGACGTGTTGGGCATCCCCAGCACCATCGTGACACCCCCAGCCAGGGCAGCGGCCGTTCCCGTGGCAAAATCTTCTTTATGTTCCCCGCCCGGCACCCGTAAATGGGTATGGACGTCGATTAATCCTGGTAATATGATCGTTGGCATAGGTACTCCCTGTTTGAGTCATGCGTCATTACATCATATGTAATTTATCACGTATGACGTAATCAGATCACGTGTTTTTGCAAAAAACTTGGAAGTTAGTATATTATACAGGCTCTCCAAGTCAATGAAATCAATGGTTGTTGAACGGTAAAAAGCTCATTTAAGAAATAGAACCTGCCTTGCTCAAATTTTTCAATGTGTGTGCATTGCACAGAAAATAAAGTTGAAATGACATCGCAAAAACCATCCAATCCTTCATCGTTTCCAACAATATTTATTGTAGTTTGAATATATGGGTTCATCATAAATGAGGGGGGTTCTGCCTGATTTGTAAATGAAGAAGTAAAAACAAAAAAATAGTTCTTAACCACAGGTTTTAGACACAGCGTGAACCAGACAATTATAATTAGTTAATTTCACCATAGTTGTCGGGGGCGCCGCATTGGAAAATCTTACGTCTGTAATTTGATGAACAACAGCACCGGCAAAATATCTGATTTTGCGGGAATTTTCATGCATGAGGGAAATATATGGTGACAGCGCTTAGAACCTATCATTTAGATTCACAAATCATCATAGGGATTCATTACTTATTCGAACAACAAGCTCAACAATTCCCAAAAGCAATAGCGCTAGTTGACAACCAAACCCATATAACTTACCAACAACTCAATCAACGGGCCGATCAATTGGCCCACTATCTGCAAGCCCAGGGAATCAATCTAGAAATGCCAATTGGCCTCTTTTTCGATCGCTCGGCCGATATGATTGTCGCCATGCTGGCTGTTTTGAAGGCTGGCGGTGCTTATGTTCCCCTTGACCCGGCGCTGCCTAACGAGCGGCTAGTCTTCATTTTGACCGACTTGCAAGTCAAAATGATTGTTAGTCGGACTGATTTAGTTAAACGGCTGCCGAATTTTCCAGCACAACAAATCCTGTTAGATGGCGATTGGCAAGCAGCGCAATCCGCGCCATTGTCTCCCCTACCAGAGGTAAAACCGGACAATCTGGCCTACATCCTTTACACCTCTGGCTCTGCCGGTCAGCCCAAAGGGGTCATGATTGAACACCGTCAGGTCGTCAATTTGCTGCAAGCGTTTGAACAAACGGCTCCCGCTTCCGGTTCGCTGGCGGGCACGGCCGTTTGCCCTTTCAGTTTCGACGTATCTGTCTGGGAAATCTTCTCGATGCTCTGCTTTGGTCATACCTTGCATCTGGTTCCACAAAGCATTTACAGCGATGGCGCGCGCATGGCTCGATATGTACACGAACATCAAATTGGCAATGCCTACATCCCCCCCGCCTTACTCGACCATGTTCTGGCTGAACTAGAACAGCACGACCGACCACCAGCCTTGCAGCGGCTTCTAGTTGGCGTAGAACCGATTAAACAAGCCACCTTACAGCGGTTCCGCAATTTGTCCGATTCCATGCACATCATCAATGGCTACGGGCCGACGGAAACCACCATCTGTGCCACCTGGTTCTCTTTCCAGGAAGCCGTTGAACCGGAACAGCGTACGCCGATTGGCACGGCCGTTCCCAATTACCAAATCTACCTCCTCGACGAAAACCTGCAGCCCGTTCCCGACGGCCAACCCGGCGAAATCGTCATCGGCGGCGCGGGCGTGGGACGCGGCTACTTTCGCCAGCCAACGCTGACCGCTGAACGCTTCATCAGCAATCCCTTCAACCCCGACGACGTCAGCGACCGCCTCTATCGCAGCGGCGATCTGGCTCGCCACCTGCCCGACAATAACATCGAATTCATTGGCCGCCACGATTTCCAGGTCAAAATTCGCGGCTTCCGGGTGGAATTGGGTGAGATTGAGAGCGTGTTGGAGAGGCACACGGCCGTTTCCCAAAACGCCGTCCTGCTGCGTGAAGATCAACTGGGTCAGAAACAGCTCGTCGCCTACGTGCGCTTTGGCGATAGCCAGAGCGCCACCACCAGCCAACTGCGCCGCTTCATGGCCGCCAACGTGCCGGAGTACATGATTCCGGCCGTTTTTGTTCCCATGCCCGCCATGCCCCTGACCGCCAACGGCAAAATTGACCGTCAAGCGCTGCCCCAACCCTCGCAAGCCCGCCCCGAACTGGACACCCCCTTCGCCCCGCCGTGCACCGATACGGAACGCTGGCTGGCCGCCATCTGGCACGAATTGTTCGGTCTAAACCAGATCGGCAGCAACGACAACTTCTTCGACCTGGGCGGCCACTCGCTGCTGGTCATGCAAATGCTGGCCCGCATTTACAACGCCAGGCAGATCGAATTGCAGCTGCATGATATTTTTGAATTCGCCACGATTGCCTCCCTGGCCGCCCACATCGACACGCTAACCAGCGCTGATTGGGTAACGACCGTCATCGAACCCGCCCCATCCATGGAGGACTATCCCCTCTCTTTTGCCCAGGAGCGGGTCTGGTTTATTCAGGAAGTCGATCAAAAGAACATCGCCTACCATTTCCAATCAACGATGCGCTTCAAGGGCAAATTGGATGCAGCCCTGCTCCAACAGGCGCTGACCGAGGTCATCAGCCGCCACGAAATTTTCCGCACGACGTTTCATGAGATTAACGGCCGTCCCCGCCAAAAAATCCACCCACCCTATCTCGTTAAACTGCCCCTGATTGACCTGCAAAACCTATCCCAACCCGAACGAGAAGCCGCCGCCCAGCAGCAAATCGAGCAAACCTTCCATCACCATTTCGATGTCGGCCAACTGCCGCTCATCAAATTTTCGCTGCTAAAACTTGGCCCCGAAGAACACATTCTGACCCATTTGGAACACCATCTGGTACATGATGGCTGGTCGTTCAACGTCTTTCTGAACGATTTGTTCAGCATCTACCGCGCTTTGGCAACCGGCCAACCGGCCAACTTGCCCGATCTGCCCATCCAATTTGCCGATTTTGCCACCTGGCAGCGCCGTTGGCTGGCCGATGGCATAGGCGACGCACAGTTGGCTTACTGGCAGCGCCAATTGACCGGCGCGCCCACCCTGCTAACGCTGCCCACCGACCGGCCGCGTCCCGCCGTGCAGACCTTCAACGGCCGTGTCGAACGCCTTGATTTGCCCGCCGATTTCAGCCGGGATGTGCAAGCCTTTATGCGGCAAGAAGGTGTGACGCTTTTTATTGGCATGATGGCCGCCTTTGCCGTTCTTCTGCGCCGCTACGCCGGTCAGGACGACCTGTGCATTGGCTCAGGCATGGCCAACCGGCGCTGGCGCGAAACCGAATCGCTCATCGGCATGGTCATCAACAACGTCGTCATGCGCCACAATTTGTCCGGCAATCCCACCTTTCGCCAACTGCTGGAGCAGGTACGCCAGACAACGCTGGACGCCTACAAAAATCAGGACGTCCCTTTCGACAAAGTTGTAGAGGCTGTTCAACCGGAACGGGCTTTGAGCTACAACCCGCTTTTTCAGGCCGCGTTTAGCTTCCACCACGCACCGCTGCCGGAGATTGAACTGCCCGGTTTGGACGTGGAATTGACCGAAGGAATCAGTAATCATTCAGCTAAATTTGACCTCAACGTCATTGTCGTGCCGCGCTCGGAAATGCGGCTGGGGCAAATGGCCGATTCCCACAAAGACCGTATGACGCTGGTGTGGGAGTACAATACCGATTTGTTTGACCGGGCCACGATGGATCGGATGTTGAATCATTATCTGGCTTTGCTCAAAGCCGTTATGGCTAACCCAAACCAGCGCATCGACGAAATTGCCTTCCTGCCGGAAACGGAAACACAACAGTTGTTACGGGATTGGAACGACACGGCCGTTACCTTTCCCCCATTCTCCCCCATCCATAATCTCGTCGCCCAACAAGCTCAAGAACAGGGGGGAAAAACGGCCGTTTCTGCCCCCCACACCGCCCTCACCTACTGCCTGCTAAACGAACGCGCCAATCAACTGGCCCATTATTTGATTAAAAAGGGTGTTGGTCCAGACACGGCCGTTGCCACCTGCTTCCCCCAATCTCCCCAAAACGTCGTCGCCATCCTGGCCGTTCTAAAGGCCGGCGGCGCGTACGTGCCGCTGGACCCCTCCTACCCGCCGGAACGCCTCAATTTCATGGCCGCCGACGCGCAAGTTCCGCTGGTCTTGACTAACGATGATTTGGCGCCTGTTTTTGAGCATTCAAACATTGTTAGCTTGGACGATTGGGGCTTTTTAGCAGATTATGAGATGGAGGAAACGGCCGTTTCCATCCACCCCGACAACCTCGCCTACGTCATCTACACCTCCGGCTCCACCGGTCAGCCCAAAGGCATCGCCCTCACCCACCGCTCCCTCTACAACCTCATTCGCTGGACGCAAACAAGCTTTAACCTGACCGGCGCCGACCGCGCCTCCCTCATCGCCGGCCCGGCTTTCGATGCCTCCGTGTGGGAATTATGGTCAGCGTTAACGGTGGGCGCGTCGCTGTTCATCCCCGAACCGGAAATTCGCGCACATCCCGGCGAACTGCAAACCTGGCTTCTCTACAATAAAATCAGCCACGCCTTCATCCCCACGCCGCTGGTTGAACCCCTGCTGGATTTAAATTGGCCCGCAGCAACCAGCCTGCGTACGATGCTGACTGGCGGCGATAAACTGCACACCTACCCGCCAACCAGCTTGCCCTTCACACTGGTCAACAACTACGGCCCCAGCGAATGCACCGTCGTTTCCACCGCCACGCCGTTGGCTCCGCAAACCACAGAAAAAGCGCCCGCCATCGGGCGGCCAATTGCCAACACACAAGCCTATATCCTTGACCAAAACCTCCAAATTGCGCCGGTCGGCGTCCCCGGCGAATTGTACGTGGGCGGCGCTGGTCTGGCGCAGGGTTATTTGCGCCGTCCCCGGTTGACGGCGGCGGCATTCATCCCCCATCCCTTTAGCCAAACACCCGGCGCACGCCTCTACCGCACCGGCGACTTAGTCCGCTATCTTGCCAACGGCGAAATTGAGTTCCTGGATCGGGTTGACCATCAGGTAAAAATCCGGGGCTTCCGCATCGAGTTGGGCGAAATTGAAGCGCTCATCAACCAGCACCCGGCCGTGAACCAATGCCTCGTCGTCGCCCATGGGGAGCAGCAGCAAAAGCAGTTGGTCGCCTACGCCACCACCGCCAACGGCTTTGATTCCCAGCAGTTACGCGCCTACCTCAGCCCCAAACTGCCCGATTACATGATTCCAGCCGCATTTATTCATTTGGATAAATTTCCACAAACGCCTAATGGCAAAATTGACCGCCGCGCCTTGCCAGAACCAGATCAGACTGCAAAGAAAACGGCCGTTTTCACCCCCCCAGAAACGCTCGTCGAAGAATTGTTAGCCGATATTTGGTCTGATGTACTGGGCATCGATTCAATCAGCATTCATGACAACTTCTTTGCCTTGGGCGGCCATTCTCTGCTGGTCACGCGGGTGTTGTCCCGCTTGCAGGAAGCGGTAGATGTAACCCTGCCGCTGCACGACTTCTTCGCCGCTCCCACCATCGCCCAATTAGCCGAAACGGTTGAGGGTTTATTAACTGACCTGCTAACAGTAGAAGACATGGATGAAAATCCGCAGATTACGCCGATGAACGCAGATTAAATCTGTGAAATCAGCGAAATCTGTGAATTATTTTCAGGAGAGGGTCTATGCCAACACGTCCAAACTCTAAATCAAAACTGTCTCACCAACAACAAGAACTACTAAAAAAACGGCTAGCCCAGCGCAAAAATCACATCCCCCGCCAGGCGCACAATGGAACCGCACTCGCTTCTTTGGCGCAGAACCGGCTTTGGCTGGAAAACGAGCTTGTGCCTGACAGCCCCACTTACAATATCGCCCGGCGCTGGCAGTTAAACGGCCGTCTCCACATCCCCGCCCTGGAAAAAAGCTTCAACACCGTCATCGCCCGCCACGAAGCGTTACGCACAACCTTCGCTCTGCAAGACGATCAAATCGTCCAGAAAATCCAGCCGCAGCTTGCTCTGTCCCTGCCCATTGTTGATTTAACGGGTTTGAGCGAGCCGGATCGGGTAAAAAGGGTAGAAATGTTAGCGAAGGAGGCGGCGAAACGGCCGTTCAACCTCACCACCGGCCCCCTCATCCGCGCCCAACTGCTCCGCCTCGCCGACGAGGAGCAAATCCTCCTGTTCACCCTGCATCACATCATCGCCGATGGCTGGTCGATGAACATCTTCATGCGCGAACTGACCCAACTCTACCGTGCCTATGCGAAGGGAGAGGCCCCCAATTTGCCACCGCCCGCCACCCAATACGCCGACTTTGCCCACTGGCAAGAACAACAATTAGCAGGCCCCCATCTACAAAAACAGCGCGACTATTGGCTCGACCAATTGAGCGACTTACCCACCTATCTCAACCTGCCCACCGACCGGCCCCGGCCCAACCCGCAAACTTTCAACGGTGCAATTGACACGTTCACCATTCCCGCTGCGCTGACCGCCCCACTCAAGGCGCTCAGCCAACGTGAAGGGGCAACGCTGTTCATGACCCTGTTGGCCGCCTTTGAGGTCATGCTCACCCGTTACAGCGGGCAAAAAGACATCGCCATCGGCACACCCGTCGCCGGTCGCAGCCATCCCGATCTGGAAAATTCGATTGGCTTTTTCGTCAACACAGTTGTCCTGCGTGGGCAATTGGACGGCGACCCGACATTCCGCAGCTTTTTAGACCAGACCCGGCAAGTGGTGATGGCCGCGCTGAGCCACCAGGATGTTTCCTTTGCCGAGTTGGTCGAAGCGCTGAAGCCCGACCGCAATCTGAACCATTCGCCGATTTTTCAGGTACTTTTTACCCTGCAAAACACGCCCGATGCCGACTTTGACCTGCCCGGTTTAGACGGCCAATTGTCGGTGACTCACTCAGAGACGGCCAAATATGACATATCCCTATTCGTCAAAGAAGTGGGCGACGAATTGGAATGCACCTGGGAGTACAACACAGCTTTATTTGACCTGGCAACCATGCGCCGCTTGGCCGCCAACTGGCAGACGCTGCTGGCCGGCGTGCTGGCTAACCCCGACCAATCTGTTGCTGAACTGCCCCTGATTGGCGCTGAAGAACAACAGCAGTTAGACCAGTGGAACGACACCCGGATTCCCTACCCGCACCAGGCCACCGTCCACAGCCTGTTTGAGGTACAGGCCGTACAAACACCGCAGAAAACCGCCCTCGTCTTCGCCGGGGAACAAATCAGCTACGACACGCTCAACCGGCGGGCCAACCAACTGGCCCACCATCTGCGCCGCCTGGGCGTGGGGCCGGATGTGCTGGTCGGGCTGAGTTTGGAACGATCAGTGGAGATGGTTGTGGGAATTTTGGCAATCCTCAAGGCAGGCGGCGCATATTTGCCGCTGGATGCCGCCTATCCGCCGGAACGACAGGCGTTTATGCTGCAAGATGGCCAGGTAGCGGTCATGCTGACCCAGCAATCGCTCCGCGACAGTTTGCCCACGAATGCGCAAATGACCGTGTTGTGCCTGGACAGCGAATGGGCGCAGGTGGCCGGAGAGAGCGAGGAGAATTTGGACAATATTGCGGTTGCTTCCAACCTCGCTTACGTCATGTACACCTCCGGCTCGACTGGCCAGCCCAAAGGCGTCGCCATCACCCATCAAAACATCATCCGGCTGGTCAAAGGGGCCAACTACGCCAATTTGACCGCCGACGAGACTTTTCTCCAGGTCGCGCCGATTTCC
Source organism: Promineifilaceae bacterium (SeqCode) (assembly GCA_050301775.1). Taxonomy (GTDB): domain Bacteria; phylum Chloroflexota; class Anaerolineae; order Promineifilales; family Promineifilaceae; genus JACKCC01. The sequence goes on along the minus strand of JBNKZT010000038.1, from coordinate 6,007 downwards.
TTCGATGCGGCCACGCTGGAAATTTGGGGCAGCTTACTCAATGGGGCGCGGCTGGTCATCGCACCGCCGCAAAAGTTGTCGCTGACCGAATTGGCCGCTTTGGTGCAGGCTGAAGCGGTAACCACGTTGTGGCTAACGGCCGGATTGTTCCATCTGGCGGTTGATGATCATTTAGCGGCATTCAGCGGCGTGCGCCAACTGCTGGCGGGCGGCGATGTATTGTCGTTACCACGTGTGCAGCGCGTATTGCAAGAACTGCCCCACTGCCAAATGATTAACGGGTACGGCCCCACGGAAAACACAACGTTTACCACCTGCTGTCACTTATCGCCGACGGAAAGTTTAGACACGGCCGTTCCCATCGGCCACCCCGTCTCCAACACCCAGGTCTACATTTTAGATGAAAACCTGGCATTAGCGCCGGTTGGCGTACCCGGTGACCTGTACACAGGCGGCGACGGGTTAGCCAGAGGCTATCTGAATCAGCCAGGATTAACGGCCGCTTCCTTCATCCCCCATCCCTTTGCTGACAAACCAGGCGAACGCCTCTACAAAACTGGTGATTTAGCCCGCTGGCTGCCGGGCGGCCGTATCGAATTCCTCGGTCGTCGTGACAATCAGGTCAAAATTCGCGGCTACCGCATCGAGCAAGGCGAAATTGAAACGATTTTAAGCCAGCACCCTGCTGTACGACAGAGTGTTGTTCTGGCACGCACTTCATCATCGGACGATAAATATCTGGCCGCGTATGTGTTACCTGAGGATGCGGAAACGGCCGTTGAAGCAACGGTTGTTGAAGCAACGGTCGTCAAAGAACTGCGCCAATATCTGCGCCAACGCCTGCCCGATTACATGGTTCCCACATCCTGGATGATGATGGATGCCTTCCCCCTCGACCCCAACGGCAAAGTAGACCGGCGCGCCCTGCCCGAAATCGATTTGTCACAACGGCAGTTAACAACAGATTTAGCCCAACCAACCACGCCCACCGAAATCGCGTTGGCTGAAATTTGGCGCGATGTGTTGAGCATCGAACAAATCAGCATCCACGATAATTTCTTTGAGCTTGGCGGTCATTCGCTGCTGGCAACCCGCATTATGACCCGTGTTCAAGACCGCTTGCAGCAAGAAGCGCCCCTGCTAACGATCTTCAAATTCCCCACGATTGCCAGATTGGCTAAAGCGCTGGAACCAGAACCGATGTTGGCGGAACGGCCGTTAATCGACACCAGCCTGCGCCACGAAATGCAGCAAATCATCCTCCGCAATGGTCAGGAATGCGCCGCCTTGCCCGCCTCCTTCGCCCAACAACGTCTGTTCTCTCTCGACCAAATCGAACCCAACAGCCCGCTGTACAACGTGCCGCTGCCCATCGAACTCCAGGGCGAGTTGGATGAAACCGCACTGCAATTGGCCCTGACCGACCTCATCGCCCGGCACGAAAGCTTGCGCACCACCTTTGAACTGATTGACGACATCCCCGTACAGGTCATCCATCCCGCCGGGCTGCCCGATATGCCCTTCGTGGATGTCTCCGCGTACACGGCCGTCGAAACCGAACAACAAATCAAAACCGAAGCCCGACAGCCCTTTGATTTACAGGCCGGGCCGCTGCTGCGGGCCACCCTGTTCCAGCATGATTTTGACAGACATACCCTGCTTCTCATTCTCCACCACATCATCACCGATGGCTGGTCAATACCCATCCTTCTGAATGAATTGATTGCCTTGTACGAGGAATACGCCGAGGGAACCCTGGCCTCGCTCTCCCCCCTGCCCATTCAATATGCCGATTTTACCCTATGGCAGCGACAGTGGCTGCAAGGCGACCGTTTGGCAAAAAAGTTGCACTATTGGCGTCAACAATTAGCCAACGCACCAGCCACTTTGGAACTGCCTATCAACAAACCGCGCTCTGCGGCGCAAACATTCGCCGGGGCGAATGTACGCTTTCATCTGCCGCCGCAGCTAACGGCCCAACTGCACGCCCTGGGCAACCAGTTAGATATGACGCCTTACATGATTACGCTGGCGGTATTTTATGTCCTGCTGTATCGCTACACGGGGCAATCCGATATTGTGGTCGGATCGGCAACGGCCAACCGCACGGTGCCCGAACAAGAAGGGTTGATTGGCTTTTTCGTCAATATGCTGGCTTTGCGTGCTGATTTGTCGGGTAATCCAACCGTAACAGCGCTGCTGGCACACGTGCGCGATATGGTTGTGGCCGTGCAAGCAGGGCAAGATATGCCCTTTGAGAAACTGATTGATGACCTGGGCCTGGAGCGCACATTGAGCCATTCGCCGCTGTTTCAGGTTTCTTTTGCCTATGAAATGAACGGCAACCAACAGATTGAACGGCCGTTCCTCACCTGGACGCCAAAAGATATGGGGGTCGGCCTGGTTAAGTATGATTTGTTGCTGGGTCTGCGCCAAACCGGACCAGATGTTGACGGGATTATTGCCTACAATGCCGATTTGTTTGACCCCACAGCCATGCAGCGCATGGCCGACCATTACATGACGCTGCTGGAAGCGGCACTCACCCAGCCGGAACAGCCCATCGCCTCGCTGCCGCTGTTAACGGCCGTTGAACAACAAGCCCAACAAGAATGGAACGATGCCGCCCGCTACGACACGCCCGACTGGCAAAGTGTGCTGCATCGTGTGGTCAGTTTCGCCCAAAACCAGCCCGAAAAACTGGCGTTGGTATCGGAAACGGCCGTTTTAACCTATGGCGAACTCAACCGGCAGGCCAACCAACTGGCCCACTACCTTTTAGAACAAGGTGTGACGACAGAAACAGTCGTTGCCATTTGTTTGGAACGGTCGCCGTTAACGGCCGTTGCCGCTTTAGCCGTTTGGAAAGCCGGCGGCGCCTATGTTCCGCTCGATCCTGCCTATCCGGCCGGCCGGCTGGAATTCATGCTGGCAGACAGCCAATCGCGCCTGCTGCTCACCACCCGGAGCGCAGACAATCTTTCGGCAAAGGCAGGCAAGCTGCCCACGCTCCAAAACATCGTATGGTTAGATGATTGGCAGCCGCTGGCCAACTATCCCGACCACAATCCGCCCGCTTTAGCCGGGCCGGACAACCTGGCCTACCTCATCTACACATCCGGCTCCACCGGCCAACCAAAAGGAGCCGCCATCGCCCATCGCAGTTTGGTCAACATGGTCGCCTGGCACATGGATACCTTCCAGCTAACCGCCGCCGCCAAAACGAGCCTGGTATCCGGCCCCGCTTTCGATGCCTCCATTTGGGAATTGTGGCCCAGTTTGGCCGCCGGAGCCACCCTATTCATCCCCCACGATGACGTGCGCCTCATGCCCGACAAAATGCGCGATTGGCTGATAGCGCAGCAAATCACCCACTCCTTCCAGCCCACGCCGTTGGCCGACAACATGGTCAATCTACCCTGGCCGGAAGAGACGGCGCTGCAATTTATGACTACCGGCGGCGATGTTTTGCACCATTATCCACCGAAAACGCTGCCATTTACCCTGGTCAACAACTACGGCCCCACCGAAAATACGGTTGAAGCCTCCACGATGTTCCTGAATCCGGCCCAAAAGCCTACCGCATTACCGCCCATCGGCAAGCCATCGGGCAATACCCAAATCTATTTGTTGGATGCCTATTTGCAGCCGGTTCCAGTTGGGGTGGTGGGTGAGTTGTATATTGGCGGGGCTGGCTTGGCGCGGGGCTATTGGCAACGGCCGTCCCTCACCGCCGCCAGTTTCATCCCCAATCCGTTCAGCCAAAATTCGGGTGAACGCCTGTACCGCACCGGCGATTTAGCCCGCTATTTGCCCGACGGCGGCAACCCTCTCAATGGTGGCAACCATCTCAATGGTTGCATCGAATTCATGGGCCGCATTGACCATCAGGTCAAAATTCGCGGCTTCCGCATCGAGTTAGGCGAGATTGAAACCATCCTCAGCCACCATGCCGGCATACGCGAGGCGGCGGTCATCGTACATGAAGGCGACAACAATCACAAACGCCTGATCGCCTACCCCGTCATCACCGATCCGACGCTGACGGCAGACCAACTGCGGGCTTATTTGCAGTCGCAGTTACCGGCCTACATGGTTCCGGCGGCATTTGTACCAATAGATGCCATCCCGTTGACCTCAAATGGCAAGATTGATCGGGCGGCGCTGCCGATTCCTGACAGGTTGCCAGAGATGATTGATGCGTATGTGGCCCCGGAAACGGCCGTTGAACACACCCTGACCGCCATCTGGCAAACCGTCCTGGGCCTGAACCGCGTTGGTATCCATGACAATTTCTTCGAGTTGGGCGGTGATTCGATTTTGAGCATCCGCATCGTGGCTAAAGCCAAAGATGCCGGGCTGTCCTTGACAGTGCGCCATCTATTCCAACATCAAACGATTGCCGAATTAGCGGCTGTCATTGGTGTAGAGGAAGAAACGGCCGTCACCCCCATCGAAATCATCACCGACCAACCAGCCCCACTCACGCCCATCCAGCGCTGGTTCTTCGAGCAAAACCTGGCCCAGCCCGATCAGTGGAATATGGCGCTGTTGTTAGAGGTGAAACGGCCGTTGCCAAAAATCGCCCTGGAACAAGCCATTTCCGCACTCATCGCCCAGCATGATGTTTTGCGGATGCAGTTCGAGCCAGCGGACAACGGCTGGCAGCAGCGCCACGCCTCCCAGATCAACGGCGACTGGCTGCACTGGTTCACCAGCGTCGCTGACCCCGCCGAGTTGATTGCCGAACAGCAGGCTTCGTTAAGCATCACCGATGGCCCCCTGTTCCGCGCCGCTTATTTTGATCGCGGCGCACAGCCGCACCAACTCCTGCTCGTCGTCCACCATTTGGTAATGGATGGCGTTTCCTGGCGTATTTTGCTGGAAGATTTGCAGACGGCCTATGAACAGATTGAGCGGGGCACGGCCGTTACCCTCCCCGCCAAAACCACCAGCTTCCAAAAGTGGGCGCAAACCCTGACTCAGCACGTGCAAAGCGACCAATTTGCACCCAACCTGGATTATTGGCTGAATGACGCACCTGTGCCCAACAGCATTCCGCTCGGTAATCCCAGCGGAAACAACACAATGGCTACCGAAGCGATCCTAAGCTACGCCATGACCCCCGACGAAACAGAAGCGCTGCTGCATGAAGTGCCCACCGCCTACAACACCCGCATCGACGAGGTTTTGTTGACGGCCGTAGCCCAGGCCCACCAAACCTGGACGGGCAGCCCATCCCTACCAATCAATCTGGAAGGACACGGCCGTGAAGACATCTTGCCCAATACCGACATTACGCGCACGATTGGCTGGTTCACGACGCTCTATCCGGTTCAACTGCACCTGTCAGCCACCGGTCAGCCAGGCGATGACCTGAAGGCCATCAAAGAACAAATGCGCCAAATACCCAACCGAGGCATAGAGTACGGCTTGCTGCGCTATCTGCATCCTGACCATGATTTGCGGGAGAAATTGGCAGAGAGGGAAACGGCCGTTCTCAGCTTCAACTACCTCGGCCAATTCAACGAGCAAACCGAGGCCGGTCTCTTCCGCATCGTGGGCGGAGCCAACGCTTCATCCTTCGCGCCCGAAAATCAGCGCCCCCACCTCCTCGATGTCAATGGCTCAATTCACAATCAACAGTTACATCTCAACCTGCATTACAACCGTGAACTGCACCACAAACAAACCATCGCCCAATTCGGCGATGAGCTAATGCGCCGTCTGCGCGACCTCATCAGCCACTGCCAATCGCCGCAGGCCCAGGGCTACACGCCCTCTGATTTCGACAAAATCGCCCTAGATCAAGGCGAATTAGACGATTTATTGGCCGAATTAGACGGCATTTTATAACCACAATCCGTAAGGGCGTACTCTTGTGGTCGCCCACGATTGGGCGGGCACAAGGCCGCGCCCCTACATTGAGAAATTTTTTATGGATCGCAAACAAATAGAAGACATTTATCCACTTTCGCCCATGCAGCAGGGCATGTTGTTTGACACT
>JBNKZT010000037.1:0-27551 GCA_050301775.1 Promineifilaceae bacterium (SeqCode) | reverse complement strand
AGTTCCAGGTCGGCTCCATTTCCGTTCCGGACAACTCAAACGAATCGAAATACTGGCTTCGTATCCGTACGCTGATGAACTGATTATTTGTTTGGAAAAGTACTGTTTGGGCCGTTTTAGCTCGAATTTTGAATAGAAACGGCCTCTATTTGCATGGATTATGTTAAACAGAATAGAAATGCACTCTATTTGCGCAAAAATAAGGTTTCAAATTAAGGCGGCGATTCCTCAAGCAATGGCCGTTTTCCCGCTAAAAATATGAAAAGTTAAAAACGGCCATTGCCTTAAAGCGTTGCCGTAAATTCCAAGGCGATGCCGTCAGGATCGTAGAAGGGCAAAACCGCAATACCAAAATCAACGAGATCGGTGATGCCGCCGTGAGGAATGCCTTGTTCGTCAAAGTAGGCAACAGCCGAATCCAAATCTTCCCGGCTGAACACTTGAAAACTCAAATGATCTAAGCCTACCCGCTTCTCGTCAAAACGATCGGCGGCAGGGGCGCTCGCTTCCAGCCCAATCATTACCGTACCATTACTGGTAAGGGTTTTGGGACCGAATTCGGCGAATTTTTCAAACCCGATTTGTTGATAAAATACCAGACTGCGGGCCATATCGGTTACAGTTAAGGCAACGTGATGAACAAGGGTATGCTGAATGGGTAAGTTCATGAGTTCTCCTATTTGTTGGCGGCTTTGTGGGCGATGATGAGCGAGGGATCAGGTCGTTCAATAGAGACAAAACCGGCAGTGGTGAGCCAATGTCGGTATTCGCTTTCGGTGTAAGCACAGCCGTTTTCATACAAATTCAGCAGCGCCAGGTCAAACTGTACGGTCCAGGCGGGTGTGGTACGGCCGTCGTCTAAAATAGCAGCTTGAATGTACAAGTCGCCGCTTGGATTCAATAGGGTAAACGCTTTCTGCAAGGCTGGGGCAACGGCCGTTGCCCCCAACGTTTGGGTAAAGGCTTTCATGATGATGGCGTCGTAATGGCCGGGTATGTCGTCGGTCAGCCAATCGGCCGGGATAAGCTGTATTGATGTGTCCCGGATAAATTGCTGGCTGATGGCCGCGACACAGGGGAGATCGAGAACGGCCGTTTGCAATTGGGGGAATTTTTCAACCAGCGCCAACGCTAGCCCGCCGGAACCGCCACCCACATCGAGTAGCGTCCGGTAACGAGAAAAATCATGCCGGTCAGCCAGCGAGCGACCGGTTGCAAGTGCATCCGGGTGCAGGATGTGGAGGAAACGTTCAATTTCGACCGGTGTCATCTCGGTAAAATTATGCCTGGCCTGGGGGTGGCCATTACGAATGGTGGCGGCGGTGTGCGGGGTCACTTCCTGCCACACAAAGCTAAAGAAGTCCGCCAGACCAGTCATGTAACAAGGATGATGGCGGTTGAGGTAAACTGCTGTTTCATCTGTGGCGGCAAAACGGGTTCCATCCCAGGTTAGTAAACCGGTCTGGGTTAGGGCAAACAGTAAGCGAGACAGGCGAGGTTCGTCTGCCTGTAGCTGTTGGGCGAGTTGATGGGGGGTAAACGGCCGTTGGCTCAACGGCGTAAATACATCCAACTGCAAACCAGCCAACAATGCAAAAGCGGGATAAACGCCATTCAGCAGTTCAGTTATTTTTTGGGGCGATGCGTTTGTTTCGGACATTACACCTCTGGAATTGGGCCATGATGTGTTTATTGTACATCATAGCGTTTCCATAGCGTTTCCAGTTTGCAAGAAATAAAGAAAAGCAGGAGAAATCTGCTCAAACACACATTGATAAAAACTCACCCAAACTTTTTTGCTTGTAGAGTGCGAAAACCTTATCCGATCTGGTCTTCTCGTGGTTGCTATAAAAAAGGTGAAGATAAATAAGAACCTCCTGAAAAATTACCACATTTCAGGTTTTCTTTGTTGACATGTGCCCGCGATGGGTTAAACTCAGCCCTGATTAGTCAAATTTGACTAATCAGGGCTGAGTTTTTTATTGGAACAGAATGAGTTTTGTGGCCGGAGATACGCATCATGGATAAAAAACTGCTTTTGCTGGGGCTGCTGCGCTCGGAAAGCATGCATGGTTACCAGTTGAACGATTTTATTGAATCAACGCTGTCCACCTGTGTACAGATTAAACGGCCGACGGCCTATTACGTTCTTAACAAGATGTTGGCCGATGGCTGGGTGGAAGAAACGGAAGAGCAGGAAGGCAACCGGCCGCCGCGCCGTATTTACAGCATCACGCCGGCCGGAGAAGCGGCTTTTCAGGAACTACTGCGGCAAAATCTGGCCAGTTATGAACTGGCCCAATTTACCGGCGATGTCGGGTTAGCTTTTCTTGGGGAAGTGCCGACTGGGGAAGGATTGGCTTTGCTGCGGCAGCGACGAGATGTTATCCAGGGTTATTTGGAGCAAACATTGGCTATTCCGCTGCATCCCGGCAGCTTGCAGTTAACGATTGAGCATCAGATTCGCCATTTGACGGCCGAACTGACCTGGTTGGATGAGGTGATGGCCCGTCTCGAAGTGGCGTGATGTGAAGCGGGGATCAGGGGATTGGGGGATTACTCTATGATTTCATCCCCTAATCTGGTAATCCCCGCTCTTTTCTGAGAAATTTAGGCAAGCGCAGTTTTTAACTTATGCATTTTGAGCGGAAAAGACTGCGCTTGCTTGAGAGGAATCGTTTTCTTTTTGAAAAGTTATTTGTAAACGATTCCTTAATCAAATTAGGAGACTTTTTGTGGACGTTTTGTTGAGTATTCATTCGATTGTGCGTTGGATTATTGTCGTGGTGGGTGTGATAGCCCTGGTGAAATTTGCGCTTGGCTGGCTGGGAAACGGCCGTTTCGCCGGCATGGATCGGGGTTTGACCAGCGGGTTTAGCGGCCTGATTGATTTGCAGGTGACGCTGGGTTTTATTTTTCTGCTTTGGTCGGGCATGGCCGGGGCCGGTTTCCCGATGGTTCGGATTGAGCATATGACGACGATGATTATCGCGGCGGTTGTGGCTCATTTGCCCATGCGCTGGAAGAATGCGCCGGACAAGATTCGATTCCGTAATTCGTTTGCGGCTGTGTTGGTAACGGCCGTACTCATTTTTGCCGGTGTCGCTGCCTTACCCGGCGGTTGGACACGTTAAACAGGGGAGATATTGCCATGAGTGAGTCACAAGCAACCGTTAAAGCTGAAGCTGCCGCTGACGAAGAGAAGCTGGATTTCAAGTTAATCCTGCCCGTGTTTGTCATCGTTTTGATTGATTTGTTGGGGCTGACGATCATCATTCCTTTGCTGCCGATTTATGCGGCTTCGTTTGGGGCCAATGCGTTTACGATTGGGGCGTTGGGGGCGGCGTATCCCATCATGCAGTTTTTTGGTGCACCGCTGTTGGGGCGGTTGTCGGACAGATACGGCCGTCGCCCCATTCTCCTCATCAGCCAGATTGGCACACTGGTAGGGTTCCTGATTTTGGGTGTGTCCAATACTTTGTGGCTGTTGTTCATTTCGCGCTTGATTGACGGTCTTTCCGGAGCCAACATTGCAACGGCTCAGGCCGTCATCACTGACCGCACAACCGAAAAAACGCGGACGCAGGGATTAGGCCTGATTGGTGCGGCTTTTGGACTGGGCTTCATCATCGGACCGGTCATCGCCTTCGCCACGCTGGCTTTGAGCGATGATAATTACCGGCTGGTGGCTTATGTGGCGGCGGCCTTTTCGTTCGCTTCGATTCTGTTGACCTATTTCTGGCTGGAAGAATCCCATCCGCCGGAAAAACGCGGGCAGGGCAATGGCAGGGTTCAGGTGGGTCTGGGGGCGATGCTGGCGGCGCTGCGGCGGCCGGAAATTGGGTTGCTCTTGGCTTTGATCTTTGCCCAGCAGTTCGCTTTTGGCGGGTTTGAGCAGCTTTTGGCGCTGTTTACGCTGGATCGGCTGGGGATGAATGCGTCTAATAATGCCGGGCTGTTTGTCTTTATTGGGGTGATTGTGGTAGCGGTGCAGGGTTATTTTATCGGCCGTTGGAGTCGTAAGCTTGGTGACCGCTGGCTGGTGAAGATGGGACTTCTGTTGTTGGGAATTGGGCTGGCGGTAACGGCCGTTACCCCTCGTCAACCCCTGCCTGGCTATTCCCAGGCCGATCTGCAAGCCGAACTAAGCGGCGAATCGGCCCTGCCCGGTGAAACGCCAACCACAACCGATAATATTCAAGTGAATTTGCCGGCAGATGGAAACAATGGCTGGTTGGGCATTATCTGGCTTCTGGCAGCGATGATTCCCACGGCTATTGGTGGTGGTGTTTTGCATCCCTCGATTAATAGTTTGATTACGAAACGGGTGTCGGCGGCTGAGGTAGGTGGTATTTTGGGCATTTCGGCGGCTTTTTTGAGCGGCGCTAATGCTGTATCCCCTCTGATTTTGGGCGCTGTGTTTCAATTTTTCGGTTCAACCGCCCCATTTTTGATTGGCGGATTATTTTGCTGTTGTTGTGGGTAACGGCCGTGCGCACTTTACCAGCGAGGGAAGTGCAGGGGAGCAAGGGTGAAGGGATGAAGGGGTGAGCGATCACTTGCTACTTGCCACTTGCCACTTGCAAACTTGCAAACTTGCCTACCTGCTGCTGTGTTTCTGTTCTAAAAACAGATTGAGTTCCGCTTCCGACAGCGGGGCAGATGATTCGACGGCGTAGAAGCCAGTGTCCCAAAGGCTAGCGGCTACGCCGTATTCTCTTTGGATGGTGTCCTCGGAGCCATTCTTGAACAGGTAGGCGGCCCAGGTGCTGTCGCGCCCCGGCGGGCAGGTGACGACCAGATGTATGAGCTTTTCATGAACGCTGGTGAAGCTGAGGGTGCAGGCGTTGGCTGTTGCCAGTCTTTCGATAGCCCGGCGCAGCGGAATATGCAGCGATTTGGGGATGGGGCGAATCGGCCGCCAAACAATGGCATAGGCGTTATGCTGCCCATTGGGAGCGGCGGCGACGGTTTCGGCACGGGTGTCTTGCAGCGTCTTACCTTGCAGGACTTGTTTTAGTTTAGCGGCCTCGGCTTTTGCCAGTTGGCGCAGTTCGCGGATAGGGGTTTCGGGTAAGGCGACCAGGGTCAGCAAAAACGTATCAGCGACAGCGCAGGAGTACAGCAGTAGATCACCGGCGCGGGCGGCCAGATGGATAAATTGGATGATGGTGCTGTTGGATTCGGCTCGCCATTTTTCGCCGGCAATCAAGGCGACTGTGGCAGCCTGGGTGATGTTGAGTTCGCCCCAGTGAGCCAGCAGGTTTGTTTTATGGGCAAAGATAACGGTTTGGACCAGTTTACCCAGCGGCGTTTGTTGCAGGGCGGAGAGGATAACGGCCGTTTCTAAATCAGGTAGTTGGCCGGTTTTGGGGACGCCATTTTCCTCGATGATCATGGGTTGGCGGGCGGCACTTTTCAGCACGGTGGGTAAATCCGTATCTACGTGCGATTTGAGCAGAACGGCCTGCACTTTGCCGGCGTAGGCATCGGGCACGGCCAGATTGGCCGTGGGCATGACCAGAACCAGACGCAAATCGGGCTGGATGCGGCGCAGGGCACGCACGGCTTCATCATCCTCAACCAGAGGGATGAAGGCCAGGTCGCGCTTCTGCCGACTTAGCAGGAGTGATGCTTCTTTGATGTCCGGTGCGGTGACAATGTTGTAAGGGCCGGCTTTTTTGAGTGCCTGAGTTAGCTTTTTCGCAAATGTCTGGTCTGCTTCGACGATCAAAATATTTTCGATCATAAATGCCTCATGCCCATTCTACTTGATGCGTGTCGGGATGGTCAATACAGAGACCTCAAATTCTTATTTACGACGGAAGACGAAAACGAAAACGGCCGTTCCTACAGCCACCAATCCGCCTAACAGCCACAGCCACCAACTGGATGCGCTGTCTGACTCCTGATTGTCACCGGTTGGGGTAGGGGTAACGGCCGTATCTGGCACGGGTGTTGGTGTGGCCGGTTCCGGTTCCTGGTGCAGATTGAGGACCAGCAGCGGCAAATCGTGATCGGTGGTTTTGTAGGCCAGATTGGCCGGACTGAGGTCGCGGCCCAGATTGTCGGGGAAGTCGGCGTTTGTGTGTTGGATGGTAACGGCGGCCACATTTTCTACCAGATTCTCCGTGACCAACATGCCATCAATGAGTTGGGAAATGCCGCCATAGTTAAAACTATAACGGTCTGCATCCGGCACTTGCTGCAAAACGTTGGTCAAACCATGAGTCGTCATCAATTCCAGCGCTGGCGACAGTTCGTAATCGTTGAAATCGCCCAGGACGATGACCCGTACGTCAGGGTTAGCGGTCTGCCATTGGGCCAACAGATCGACGATGTGCTGGGCCTGGAACAGACGGCGCGGTGCAGTGGTGATTTCGTCGCCTCGTTTGGATTTGAAATGGTTAACGACAACGGTGTAAGCCTGACCGTCCACCGTCAAATCCACCTGGAGCGGCGGCCGGGAGAAGAGGGGCTGCTGTCCGCCAGGGCAGTCGATGCTGGGATCGTTGATGCCGGTGTCGAGGAGGGAGCAGGTTTGTTGCAGAGACATGGCCGTGACCGTCACCCGGTGCGGATCACTCAACAAAGCCAGATCAATGCCGCGCACATCGGCGCTGTCGCGATGGCTGACCTGGTAGGTAAAGCCGCAGTTGGCGGAGGCCGCTGCGGCCAAATCCAGCAGCAGCGCTTCGTTTTCGACCTCCTGGATGGCCAGCAGCGTGGGGCAGCCCAGCGTATGGCTGATGGCCTCGACCAGTTTGGCCTGTTTGTCGGCGATTTCATCCGGGCTGGGTTTGGGTTCGGCATCGTCGCCGGTGTCGTCGATGGCGTCGAAGTGGTTTTCTACGTTGAAGGTGGCGATGCTGAATTGGTTAGCGGTTGGTGTGGGCGGTGTGGGGAGTGGGGAAAAGGGAACGGCCGTGACCACCAAATCATCCGTCACTTGCTGCACAATCTTAAACTCATCAAAATTGTAAATCAGCGGGCCAGCGATGCCAGCGACCGAATCGCCGACTTTGACGTGAGGAAAGTTGTCGCAAGCCACGTCACTGTTGTGCAGCACGGTGATGACCGGCGGGGCTAAATCATCAGCACTGCGGCGAAAGACCCGTTCCAATCCACTGTCGGCATCGACAACAGCAAAGCCGCAGCCGCTGTAGGTAGGACCGACGACATGAGCCGCGTCATCAAGCACGACCAGCATACTTTCGAGCGGTTCGAAGTAAGCGGTTTGGGCCGGGCGGCCGCGCGGCGGCGTGATGGTGATGGGTGCAGGCAAAGGCGCTTCGGCCGCTTCCAGCACAATCTCTAGACCGGCGTCGTCGATTTCGGTGTAGTCGTAAAACTCGGTGACGGTTCCGGTGACACGGATTTGGCTGCCGATGGGGGTGGACGGCCGTTGCCGCCCCAAAAAGACGGCCATCCCATCGGCTGTATCGGGATCACCGTCTTCCTGATCGGGTAAATCTTGCACAAAAAAGGTGTAGTAGGTGACGCCGCTGGTGTTGATGTCTTCGTACTGGCCAGTGACAACGCCACGAAAGGTCACAGTTTCATTGACATAAGGCGAAACGGGGCCGCTGCCCTGAATCTGACCAATCGGCATCAACGCCTCTAACTCCGGTGGGTCGACGGAGACGGCGCAGGCGTCATCCAGGCTAATTTGGCCGGGCGTGGGTGTGGATTGTATTTGCCAGTCGGCGCTGGTGTTTGTGTCGCAGTTGGCCGGCTGGCGTTCGATGCTTTGACCACTGGCTGCACCGGGAACGGCCGGATTGAAGATAGTGGTGCGGCTGCCGTAGCTGAGAGCGTCGATGACGGTCATGCCATCGACCAGGATCAGTTCGTCGCCATCGTTGCTCAGGGCAAAGTCGCCGCTGGCCCAGATCGGGAAGCCGCGCATGTCGGGTACATCGTCGCGGCTGTCGCTGATTTCATAGTCGGGGAAACGGCCGTACAATTCCTGAAATCCCGCCGCTGTCTGGGCGATAATGATAACCTGGCCCGGCTCGATTTGCGCGCCTTCCGGGAATCGTTTCATGCCTTCATTGCCGCCGGGGGTTTCCTCATCGCCTATTTTGATGTCACTGAGGGGGAGTACGGCCGTGTCCACATTGGCAATTTCCACCCATTCCCGTTCTTCATCCGTGCCGGGGGCATCGTAAAAAACTTCGGTGATGAGCAGGCTGGTTGGTTGATTGGTTTGCGCGTTTAAGCTGGCGATGGCCAGCAAGGTAGCTAGTAAAATCAAAATACGTTTCGACATGGAACTCTCCCAAATCCAAAATCTGTTTTGTTGATAACTTGTTACCGTGATAACTGCAAATTATGCTAAAGTAAAGGCACAGTGTAATTGTGATCCAGGCAGCGCGATTTGACAACTTTTATGGGTCAAAATCGCAACTGCCTTGTGGAGGTGCAGCAGCAAATGAAGGAAAAAATTTGGCAGTGGGAAATTCAGAACAGCCAACCGGTTACGGTGGGTGCGCGGACGATAACGCCGCAAACGCAGGTGGTGTCGCTGCGGCTGCCGTTTGGCGGCTTTGTCTGGAACCGGCCGGCAGCGGTGTTGGTGGAGGAAAACGGCCGTGTCCAACGCCTGCCCATCCCCGACGTGACCCGAATGATTGTGCTGGCAGCGGTAGTGATGAGTGCAATCATTGCAATCATAGCCCTGTTAGTCGAGTTGCAAGAAGGTAAGGAGTAAATCATGAGCGAAGAATTTAATAAACTGGTTATCGAATCAATCCCCAATCAAGACAAAGCAAACGCGTTACTGGGCCGCATGTTTGACATCACCCGGCCGGAAGCCGTTTACAGCCAACCCGTGACCGTTGGCGATTATACCGTCATTACCGCTTCCGAAATGACCGCTTCATTTGGCACAGGTTATGGCGGCGGGGGTGGTATTGGCCCTAATAAAAATGAAGGCGAGCAAAGTGAAACTGCCGGTCTGGGCGGCGGGGGTGGCGGGGGGGGCACAACGACTGCCCGCCCTGTAGCCGCCATTGCCATCGGCCCCAATGGGGTGGAAGTCAAGCCAATTGTTGATCCGACAAAATTTGGCATTGCCATTGCAACGGCCGTTGGCGCGATGTTCATGGCCCTGGGACGGATGCGCCGCTTCCGAGATTCAGGCGAAATGTAACCTGTAATATTTGAACGTTACAATGCCAATTGTCATACCTCATGCGTTATACGTCATCAATCATATGTGACGCATAACGCATGAGGTACCCGGGGATGCATTGAAGGAGTTGGCGGGAACGGCCGTGCAAAGCCGCCTAAAAAGCTAGAGCGAGAGGAAAAGTTATCCTCTCGTTGTTTCTAACACAGTTCTGACATGGCACTATTGTCATACTAACATGGCTATCTAAAATACAAATGGCCTATTGTGTCTCAATAGGTGTGTAATCATACTAATAAAAAAAAGTAGCTAACTACCTACCCTCACGGAGGTTGAACTGAGGAAGGCAACAAATCACCCGCCAACCTCCGGGATGATGGCTTAGTAGTTACGAAAGTAGTAACAGCGCTGTATAAGGAAATCCATATGACAGATGTCACAGAACTGAAACCAATACCGGCCGTACCCTTGCGCGGTGGGGCGGTTTTTCCTGGTATTACCACCACCATCTCTATTGGCCGGCGGCGTTCGCTGGCGGCAGCCCATGCCGCAGTGGAACAAGGCGGTGAACTGCTCATTTTAGTGCAGTATGATGCCGAAAAAGAGCTTCCAGATCAGGACGATCTGGTTCCCATCGGCATCTTGGCTACCGTACGCGATGTGCTGCGCGCGCCGCATGTAGGCGTGCAAATGCTCGTTGAGCTGCATCGCCGGGTTCGTTTTTCCAACCTGGTGCAAACCGAACCGCATCTGGTCAGTACCTATGAAGAATTGACAGGTAGACCTGGTCTGGACGATCCTGAAGCGGTTTTGCAGGCGATTGCTTACCTGGAACAGTACGCTGAGACTTTGGGTGAAACCAATCAACAGGTAATGGCCGTCACCCGCAGCAAAAATACGCCTGACGAACTATCCGACTACATTGCCGGTTTGCTCAATATTCCCTTTGATTTGGAACTGGAACTGCTCACAGAAACAAATGGCGTTATTCGGCTCAACAAAGTCCTGGAATACCTGAAACAAGAACTAAAAATTACCGAAATCCGGCAAAAAATCCAGACCGAAGCCCGTGAAAACGCAGAAAAGGCACAGCGCGATTACATGCTGCGCGAGCAAATGCGGGCCATCCGCAAAGAATTAGGCGAAGAAGGCAACGACCTCATTAGTGAACTGCGGCAGAAAATTGAAGATGCCGAAATGCCCGATGAGGTCAACGAGCGCGCTCTAAGCGAACTCAAACGATTGGAATACCAGGGTCAGCAGTCGGCCGAGGCCAGTGTGATTCGTACCTATCTGGAATGGTTGGTAGAGCTGCCCTGGAACAAGATGACCGAAGATAATCTGGACGTCATCCACGTGCGTGAAGTGCTGGATGAAGACCATTATGGCCTGGATGACGTGAAAGATCGCATCGTTGAATATGTGGCTGTGCGCAAATTGGCCGGGAACAAGATGCGCGGAGCGATTATTAACCTGAACGGCCCGCCCGGCGTGGGTAAGACTTCGATTGCGACTTCGGTGGCGCGGGCGATTGGCCGGGAAATGATGCGCATCAGCCTGGGTGGCGTGCGCGATGAGGCCGAAATTCGCGGCCATCGCCGTACCTACATTGGCGCGATTCCGGGGCGCATTATTCGGGCGCTGCGTGATGCTAAAACGCGCAATCCGGTTATTGTGCTGGATGAAATCGACAAAGTCGGTGCGGATTGGCGCGGCGATCCGTCGTCGGCGCTGTTGGAAGTGCTGGACCCAGAACAAAATCACAGCTTTGCCGACCATTATTTGGAAGTGCCGTTTGACTTGAGTCAAGTAATTTTTATTACCACATCGAATCAATTGAGTACGATTCCGGCAGCGTTGTTTGACCGAATGGAATCGATTCAGATGTTGGGCTACATTGAAGATGAAAAGCTGGCCATCGCTGAACAATATTTATTGAAAAAGCAGATGGACGGGCATGGCTTGGCTGATGCAAATGTAAAGCTGGATGAAGCGGCACTGCGCAAAATTATCCGTCATCATACGCGGGAAGCGGGTGTGCGCCAGTTGGAACGCAACATCGGCAAGGTGGTTCGTAAGCTGGCCGTCCAGGTGGCCGGTGGTAGGGATGACTCGTTTGTTGTGACGGAAGATGATGTTGCTGAGTTCCTGGGGCCGGACAAGTTTACCTATGGTGTGGCTGAGGAAAAGGATGAGGTCGGCGTGGTGACCGGCCTGGCGGTGAGTGGTTTTGGCGGCAATACGCTGCCGATTGAGGTGAGTTTGAGTGAGGGTAACGGCCGTATCACCCTGACCGGCTCTCTCGGCGACGTGATGCGCGAATCAGCCCAGGCCGCTTTGACCTATGCCCGGGCCAACGCCCGCTCGCTGGGACTGGAACCGACTCTGTTCGACAAAGTCAATATCCACATCCATGTTCCCGATGGGGCGACGCCGAAAGATGGACCGAGCGCCGGGATTGGATTGGCAACGGCCGTTATCTCAGCCTTTACCCGCCGACCGGTGCGCCGCGACGTGGCCATGACCGGTGAAGTGACGCTGCGCGGCAAGGTGCTGCCCATCGGCGGCCTCAAGGCCAAGACGATTGCCGCCCATCGCGCTGGAATCAAAACGGTCCTGCTGCCGGCGGACAACGCGAAAGACATTCCCGAACTGCCAGAGCGCATCCGCGAAGATTTGAATCTGATCACGGCCAGCCATCTGGACGAGGTGTTGGAAATTGCCTTGTTGGAGCCGGTTGGCCCGCCGTTTGCGGTGGAATCGGCCAGCGTGGGTGAAGAGAAAACCCCTCCTATGCCGCCGCCGGTGAGTAAGAGTGGGGTTGGGGAACGGCCGTTACGCGCGGGAGAACCGGAATTACGCCGGCAGCCACGGTTGGAAGAACGTAAACCGTGAGCCGTAATCAGTGAATGGTTATACGCCTCCTTCATTTTGAGGGAGGCGTTTTTGTGTATTGACAGGCCAACGACAAAGAATTAAAATCTGGACAGACTAGACAGATTGAGTTAATCTGGAGGTGATGAATATGATGCGCACCTGGCAGTTGCAAGAAGCTAAAAATAAATTTAGCGAAGTTGTAGCGGAAGCAGTCAGTAAAGGACCGCAGTTGATTACCAAACATGGTACGGAGACTGTCATCGTGGTTTCGTATGAAGAGTATCAACGGTTGATCGCTTCGCGGCAGAGCCTGTCTGAGTTTTTCCGGCAGTCGCCACTGGTCGATGTTGAGTTGGATTTAAGCCGTGACCGCAGCCCGGTTCGGGATG
This sequence comes from Promineifilaceae bacterium (SeqCode), assembly GCA_050301775.1. Lineage (GTDB taxonomy): Bacteria > Chloroflexota > Anaerolineae > Promineifilales > Promineifilaceae > JACKCC01. The sequence continues at coordinate 15,152 of JBNKZT010000037.1, read as the reverse complement.
ATGTGCCGCTATGAACTATCTGCTAGACACGTGCGTGATTTCGGAACTGGTAGCCCGGCAGCCGGAGCCAAAGGTCATCAACTGGCTTGACATGCTTGAGAATGAACGCGTTTATTTGAGCGTGATCACCATCGGTGAGATCAAGCGGGGGATTGAAAAGTTACCGGAATCTGCTCGCCGGCAAATGTTGGCCGATTGGTTGGGCAGTGATTTGCTGCTGCGGTTTCAGGGGCGGATTTTGGCCGTGGACACGGCCGTTATGCTGCGTTGGGGTGAACTGGTGGCGAAGATGGAGGGAATGGGACGGCCGTTACCGGCCATCGACTCGCTAATTGCCGCTCTGGCCCTCACCCACAACCTGCACCTGGTCACACGAAACGAGAAAGATTTTCAGGGAACCGGGGTGATTGTCGTGAATCCATGGGCGGCGTAGTCTGTATTCCGTAAGACGTGAAAACGCCTCCTTCATGTCGAGGGAGGCGTTTTTTCTTTATAAACGGGTAGTGTAAAAGTAATCGCAGTACCCGATTCGCCCAGTTTCTCTATTGCAGCTTGCCCCCCTTGTCGTTCTATCAGGGCTTTCCCAATATCCCAAAATGTAATTGCATAATATCGTTTTTGGTTGAGCTTGTCTTCAATGTTTCGATTTGCTTCATCCTCACGATATCTTGGGAAATCGGAATCTAGTCCAATGAGCTTGACTGATACCCGGTCATTGTTGAAGGTTGTTTGACAATCGACTTTTTTGCCATTTCGAGAACCCAAGACCTTTACAAAACTGCCCAATGCTTGGCTGACCAACTCATAATCACCTAGAACTGGCGGTGACGCATCAGCAGATTGAACAATGGTGGATTGATATTCCCTGATTACTGAATTTATGTCTACTTTGCTTAGCTGAGGCTCGTAATTTTGAGAGTACATAAACCTGAGTAATTCTAAATAGAAATCCTGCCCTTCGATTAAACGTTGAGCACCACGCCATGCAATATCTATCATTTGCTTTTGCGTATCCGTCAGTCCTTCCCTGCATTCATTTTTGAGAAGTTCCAAAGCGCCAACAACCATGCCTGTAGGCGCTCTTGTGTCGTGTACAAACTCAGCCAAAGAGCTGTTGTACCAACGTATTTGCTCATTGAGAGAGGCTATCTTCTCTTGTAACGTTTGGATATTTTGTTCCTGTGCAGCTTCTTCGTCTTGTTTTGTCATTGGGATTGCTCCGTTTGTTGGCAGGAGAAACAGTCAGGCATCCTATTCGTTTCTCCTGGAAGTTTTCAGACAATGCGAACATCATGGAAGATTTCGCTTGTTTTGGCAATGAGAAATAGGCGAATTCAATAAATTCGTTCATTCCACCGCTGGCAGCACGGCCGTTTCCCGCTCCCTCACATCCGGCGCCAGCCTGAACAAGCCCCACAGGATGGGCACGTTGATGACGTTCAGCCCGGCCAGCAGCCAGAAGATGGTGGCAAAGCTCACGTTGTCGGTTAAACCGGTGGCCAGACCCTCGCCAACGGCCGTTTCCACCCCAGTTTCTCTTATTCCACCAACACCCCCGCCAACCGCCGAATCCCTTCCTCAATTTCGGTCTCATCCAGGCCGCTGAAGCCCAGCAAAATGGATGGCGGCGCTGGTTGATGTAGGTGATAAGGCGCGCCGGGATACACGCCAACACCCGCGGCGGCTGCTTCGCGCACAATCTGGCTCTCATCTAGGTGGGGCCGCAGATGGAGCATGACGTGCAGTCCGGCCGCCTCCTCTGAACAGCAGACCTGCTGCGGCAGGTACTTTTCCAATGCCGCGATCAGCTTTTGCCGCCGCCGGCCGTAGTCGTGGCGCAGCTGGCGCAGGTGGCGCTCGAAATGCCCCTCTTCGATGAAATCGGCGACGGCGGCCTGGGTCAGTGTGGGTGCGCCACGATCGACCAGGGCTTTGGCCCGGACAAACGGCTCGACCAGCAGCGGCGGCAGGGCGACGTAGGAGAGGCGCAGCGCCGGGAACAGGACTTTGGAGAACGTGCCCAGGTAGACGACACGGCCGTCTTCATCCAATCCTTGCAGCGCAGCGTGGGGGTGGTCGTCGTAGCGCAGTTCGCCGTCATAATCATCTTCGACGATGACGGCGTCGTGCTGCCTGGCCCATTGCAGCAGGGCCAGACGGCGGGCCAGGGGCAGCGTGCCGCCGCTGGGGAATTGGTTGGACGGGGTAACGAAGATGAGCCTGGCCCGGCTCCCATCCGGGATATGTTCGGGGGGGAAACCGTGGGCGTCAACGGGCACGGCCGTTACCCTGGCTCCATGTATTTGAAACAGGCGAAAAGCGGCAGCGTAACCCGGCGTCTCTATCAGCACCTCATCGTCCGGAGCCAGCAGCAGCCGGGCCAGGATGTCCAATGCTTGCTGCGCCCCGCTGACAATGACGATTTGCTCCGGCGTGCAGCGAACACCCCGCAGCCGGCTCAAATGATCGGCCAATGCCCTGCGCAGGGGGTTAAAGCCGGCCACCGAGCCGTAGCGGGAGAGCATCACGTCGTCGGTGCTGAGATAGCGAGCCAGCAGCCGCCGCCAGATGTCGTAGGGAAAGCTGTGGGGGAAGGAACGGCCGAATCCAAAATCAATTTGCGGGCGGGGCGAGGGGCGTTCTTCCGGGGCAGTTTGCATGACCCGGCGGCCCCAGTCGGCCAGCGCCGGCTCAAACAAGGCTTTTTCGGCTGGCTGGATGATGAGTGACAGGTCTTCAGTGACAAACGTTCCGGCGCCGGGGCGGCTGATGACGTAACCTTCGGCCTGTAACTGGTCGTAGGCCTGGGTGACAGTGACGCGGGCTACCTCATAATCCTGGGCCAATCGGCGGCTCGGCGGCAGGCGGCTGCCCGGCGGCAGGTCGCCTTGCAGGATGGACGCCCGAAGCTGCTGGAAAATTTGCCAGTAAAGGGGAGCGGGGTTATCTTTTTCAAGATGCAGTTTTGTAAACATCTGGTAATCTCGTGTAAGCGAGAGAGATTACAAAAGTCTGCCAGATTTTTGTAATCTGATGTCATGGAGCGCAGGCGTCTCGCCGGCACTGGCGGGCAAGATGCCCACGCTCCCATTGTAACCGAAATGGCGGAATGATTATGCCTTACCAATCCAGTGATTCTACACGACAGAAAAAAGACGCCAAGCGCACGGCGATGATGCAGGCGGCGGTGCGCGTCTTTGCCCAAAAAGGGTATTACGCGGCCACGATTCGGGATATTGTGGCCGAGGCTGACGTGGCCATTGGCACGTTTTACTTTTATTTTCCCGATAAAGAGACGCTGTTTGTTCACCTGTACGAGGAAACGGCCGATTTTCTCATCCAGGCTATTCGGCAAGCCATCACCAGCCGGGCCACACTGCCACAGCAAATCCAGGCCGGTATCCAGGCTTATGTCAACATTGCCGTCTACGAACCGGCGGTGGTGCAGTTGTTGTTGGTGGGGGGGATTGGCGCCGTGCCCTCGTTGACGGCCAAACGGGCTGAATTTCGGGAGCGGATGACGCAGGTGTGGCAACGGCCGTTAGCCCAGGCCGAGTCCCAAACGCTAATCTTCCCCCAAAACACGCAGCGTACCGCCGAAGCGCTCATTGGCGGCTTTGATGAGGCGGTTCTCAATCTGTTGGCTTACCCTGATCCGGGCCTGGAAGCGGGGACGGCCGTACACGATCTGGCCCAATTTACGCTGCGGGCTGTGGGATACACGGGAAGCTAGAAAACGCCTGGCCGTCAACGACCGGGCTATAAAACGACATCCGATCAATCGGACTGTTCTCGTTTTTAGCCGGATTCATCCGGCATTGTTTTTTAGACAGGGCATTGATGCCCTGGCGACCCTTGCGTTCTGGTTAAATTACAGTGAGCGTTGAGCCAAGTGGGGATTTGGCCACTTCGATGCGGTTGGGGAAGGCGTCGCGCAGTTCGTCGATGTGGGTGATGACCAGGATGCGTTTGAAGTCGTCTTGAATGGTGTTGATGGCTTCGATGAGCCGCTGCCGGCCGTTAGGGTCCTGGCTACCGAAGCCTTCGTCGATGACCAGCGTTTGCAGCCGCGCCCCGGCCCGCTTGGCCAGAATCTGGGAGAGGGCCAGCCGGATGGCAAAGTTGACCCGGAACTGTTCGCCACCGCTGAAGTTGGCATACGGCCGTTCTCCCGCGCCATCAATAATCCGAATATCCAACGTTTCGGCCAGACCCTCGCGGCTTTTCAGCTCCCGCTGCGTCTCAAAACGGACGCGCATGTCGCCGTTGGTCAGCCGGTCGAGCAGTTCGTTGGCGTGGTCTTCGATTTCGGGGAGAGCCTGCTCGATGAGCAGCGCCTGGACACCGTCGCGGCCGCAGGCTTTTTCCAGCAGCTTAAGCCGCTGGATAAGCTGGGTGAGTTGGGCGCGATCCTCGTTGAGCGATTGGCGGCGCTGGCGCAAATTGTCGAGCACATCCAGCCGCTGTTGGGCGGCGCCGACGCGCCGGTTGGCTGCGATTTGCTCCTCGCGCAGGCGGAAGACCTCGTCCTCGACGCCGCGCAGGTCGCCGCTGTCGGCGGCAATGCGGTTTAGTTCGGTAACGGCCGTTTCGTGCTGACTCTGCAAATCAGTGACATTTTGCTGCTGGGCGGTGATTTGTTCGGCCAGGTGAGCCAGCGTATCTTCCAACGGCTTGACGGCCGCTTCGGCCTGCTTCAACTCCTGCTGCCGGGTTTGGGCGTCGGCCAGTTCATCCCGTTTTTGCCGGGCCGCGTCATGGGCCGTCTCATCGTAGCCAATCGCGTCGATTTGTTTATCCAATTCTGCCAGCGCCGCTGATTCTTCGACGGCGTAGTCTCCGGTCTCCAGTCTCTTGATCGTTTTGGCCAACGTTTTCTGTCCGACTTGTTCCCACTCCGTCACCAGTCGTTCAATTTCGGCCAGGCGCGCTTCGGCCTGGTCGATCTGGCGCTGCCGGGTTTGCTGCTCTTTTTCCAGGGCCGATTTTTGCTGCACGGCCGTTGCCAGTTCCTTGATTTTGGCTTTTTGAGTAGACACGATCGCGTCATCGGCCAATCGTTTTTCCAGTTCAGCCAATCGATCCGCCTGGCCATTGGACTGCCATTCGGTAACGGCCGTTTCAATTTCATCCAGTCGCGCTTCCGCTTTCGCCAGCCGCTGCTGCTGTGTTTGCTGGTCGCGCTCGATCCGGTCGCTTTGTTTGATTTTGGTGCTCAAATCGGCGACAGTGGCGGCCAGCGTTTCCAGCCGCTTTTGATTGGCCCGGTAGCGGTCGCCCATTTCCCGGCCTTCCGTTTCCAGTTGGGCCAGGACCTCGCGGCGGTGGTCGTCGCTGAGCGGCTGGCCGCAGAGCGGGCATTGGCCCCCGGTCTCTAGTTTCAAGCCGTCGATTCGCTCCTTGAAGCGGTTCATCTCCGTTTTCAGGCGCGGTTGTTCGGTTTCCAGGCTGTTTTTGTCGGCCAGGCTGGCAGCGTGCTGCTTGTGCCATTCGGCGATGGCGGCGACCTGGGCGGTCGATTCGGCCAGTTCTTTTTCGGCTTGTTGGATATTGCGGGAAACGGCCGTTTTCTCCTCCACCATCTGCTGCACCCGGCGCGACTGAACCTGAAGCTGGCCTAATTCCTGCGCCAAAAGCTGGCGGTCGCTTTCCAATTTTTGCAGCGCTTCCCGCGCTTCGTGCCAGGCCTGCTCTCGCTGGGCTAATTCAGCAATGGCCGTCGCTAATTCGGCCAGTTTTGTTTGCCCGGCAGTTAACGTCTGGCTGACGGTTTCCCGTTCGGTGACGGCCGCTGCTGCTTTTTCGCCCTGCGCTGCCAATTCTTGCGCCTGCTGTTCCAACTTGCTGCGGGCCTGGGTGACGGCCAGTTCGTGCGGCCGCCGGGCCTGCTGCAAGCGATTGAAGTCGTCGGCTTTGGCCTGCCAGCCGCGCAGGTCGGATTCGGCCGTTTCCCAGGCAGTGTAAGCAGTTTGGATGGCGTCGGCGCCGGCCAGGATGGCTTGATAGGCGTCTCTTTCGGCCTGCCGTTTGGCCCGATTTTGGTCCAGGTCAGTTAGTGATTTTTGGGCGCGGCTCAGGTTGTTGGCCAGATTTTGCACGAGTTGTTTTTGTTGGGTAACGGCCGTTTCTGCCCGCCGCAGCTGCGTGAGCAGCGCTTCCTTATCAGCCAGCCGTTCGGCGACGATGGCCAGCTCGGCCTGAGTCGCGGCCAGCGTTTCTTGTCGCTCCGTTTCCTCGGCCAATTCCGTCTCAATCTCGGCCAGTTGGCCGTCCAGCAGGAGCAGCCGGTTTTCCTCGGCTTTGCGCCGTTCGGTGGCCTGTTCTTTGTACTGATCCCAGACGTTGACGCCCAGCAAATCGGCCAGGATTTCCTTGCGCCGCCCGGCCGTTTTGGTGGTGAACTCGTCGGCTTTGCCTTGCAAAAGGAAGCTGGCGTTGATGAAGGTGTCGTAATTCATCCGCAGCAGGGTTTCGATGGCTTCCTGCGTTTCGCGGATTTTGCTTTCGCTGAGCGTTTTCCACCGCGAATGATCCGCGTCGGTGGCGATTTGCAGTTCCAGGACGGTTGCCTTACCCGCTTTTTTGCGGCGCAGAACGCGGTAGACGCTGTTTTCCAGTTGGAAGATGAAGCTGATTTCGGCCCCGTCGCCGTTGAGCGCGGCCACCTTGTTGACCAGGTCGTCATCGCTGCGGCTGCGGCTCTGGCCGAACAGCGCCCAGGTCATCGCGTCCAAAATCGTCGATTTGCCAGCCCCGTTGGCCCCGGAGATGCAGGCTAAGTGGATACCGTTGAAGTCGAGAACGGCCGTGTCGCGGTAAGATAAAAAGTTAGTCAGTTCGAGTCTAAGTGGAATCATCTATTCACGTTTTACGTTTTACGGTCTTATGATTCATTATTCTATCCTCATTCGACCGGAATCCCAAAGTGCACGCCGTGGCCACGATTACAACTTCACCTGAACTGAGCTTCATTTCAATTGGTCAAAAAGTGGTTAGAAAGTGGTCAAAAAATGACGGGATTTTTTTGCTCAATAGTTTTATTCTATGCCAAAATGTGGACTCGCAATTGAGCCATGAGTCCCAAATCGTTCAAAGAAGTTTATTTAACTAGAACCAATATGGAGGTGTATAATGAAAAGTAATCTCAAGCATCTTTCTTGCCTTCTCGTTGTAATGATCTTGGTGGTAGTTATTTTGTCAATTGCTTCTCACGATGTTGCTGCCCAGTTTGATTCTCCTAGTTCTCAAGAAACAACTGATGATGTTAAATACTACCAAAATGACGTTTTGGGTATTGCAATCACTTACCCTGAAAATTACCAAATCCTTGAAGATCAATATCTCAGCCAAGAATACGGTTTCATAATCGTTGATTCAGAAAGAAACCCAATTTTTGACGTCAGTTGGCTGCATGAGTCTAGTCCTGAACAACAAGACTCCCTCGCAGAAGAGGTGATTAAACAGTTTCCGAGTATATCCATCTCTCAAAGCCTAATCCAAATTAACGGGCGAACTGGGCTAATGCTCGCACCAGTACCCGGCGTAGTTGCCAACACGCTTATCTACATATCAGTTAACGAGCGCCTTTATTCGTTGCGTTACTACAGCGATGCTTTGGATGACTTGGGTTGGTCCCTGGTAAGGGGTATCAGCTTTTACTCGCCACGACAGTCATTAGAGGCTCTACAACTAATTGACGCCGATGACGTACTTTATATTCCCCCGGAACTGGAACGAGAATTGAAGCCGGAGGATAGGGAGGCTTTACCAGAAGCAGATCCAGAAGTCCCTGCAGAGGCCGTGGCCAGCATTGCAACCGGATGTACGACCTGGGGTTCAACCGTTAGAACTCAATGGACAACTACGGCCAATGGCACTGGAAGGTCTTCAGCAGGACCAAGCTTCTATGGCCAGGGTTCTCACGTGGACTGTAATTCCGACACAAATTATAATGATTACTATGCTCTTGATCATCCTCTCAATGAATGGAATCTAGTTTATGCGCCCCGTTCTGGGACAGTAAAAATGGCGGGATGGGCTCAGAATGGATGGTGTTCATTAGGGAGAACAATCATAATCAGCCACGGGGCAGGTTATTGGACAGTTTCGGCACATTTAAGAGCTTTTGCTACTGGAATCCAAGTAGGAAGCTGGGTGACTCAGGGTACACTAATTGGTTACGCTGGTGGTAGTGGATGTGGCCAAGAAAACTATTGGGCTGTACATTTACACGAAAGTGTAACAAAGGATGCGGTGCTGGCAACAAGTGGGGGTACTCCTATTGGAATTTACGATGGTCAAAGCGCTCGTCCTGCTGGATATACATACTCTTGTTTTGGGGGAGGGACTTACTGGCCAGACCAAATGTGGAGTGGCATGTCAATGAACTGCTGAAAAAACTGTTAAACTAAACAGGATAGCCCTTAGGGAGACGAAAGCTGCACATTCACTCTCTTGCTGGAGGGCTATCCTTTTTTCTTTTATTTTTCGCATACGATTGGGCTTTTTGGAAGGATCGCTCTTTCAGAATGACAGGCATATATACACAAGTTGGTAGTTGGAGTAATGACCATCATGCTTTATTACTTATATCTATGGACTACGCAAATAGGATATTATCACCGACGTTTCCTATTGTTTGTTGATAGAGCATTGCTGATTTTACTATTCACCGTAATTCTATCATTGGTCAGTTGTATTCCCACTCAAGAAGCGGTTACGCCGGGTGTAGTAGCTACTCTTTTGACAACGACGCCTGAAACGTTAACCTCGCCCACACCCAAACCAAGCGCAACGTCCATGACCCTCAACCTGGAAGAGACGAGACTGGCTGAACAATGCGCGGCACGCGATACCTTGAGTTACCAGAACGACGTATTGGGTATTGCCCTCACTTATCCGACCGGATATGAACTCCTCGAAGATGAATACCTTTCTCTTGAGTATGGTTTTACAGTTGTTGGACCGGGGAGAGGTCCTGTTTTGAGGATAAGTTGGCTCTACTTGGCCAACCCTAAGCAGCAAGAGGAACTGATCGAGGAAATCATTCAGCAATTTTCAGATATTTCGATTGAGCGGACCCCAGTAGAAATTGGAGGTCGCCCTGGTGTCATGTTAGCCCCTGTCCCCGGTGAAGTTGCCAATACCGTTGTTTATGTATCGACTGTTGAACGACTTTATACTATTCGCTATTTTAAGGGCATGCTGGATAATTTGGGGCGGTGTTTACTGGATGCTGTTCGTTTTTACCCGCCTTCGAAAACGTTGGAAGAGCTACAGTTGACCCCGGCTGACGACGCGCTTTATCCTTCCCAGAATATAGAAACTTCTGTAGCTCAAACAGAGGTGGCTGCTTCGGCAACCGTCACTGCTCAAGCAACGACTAAAAAAGAGACGCCCCAGCCTCCACTTTCATCAACGCCAATTAGTTTAGGGGACGTTTCCTCAGAATGGCTACTCTATAACTTTCCTGACCTGGGTATTTCTCTATCCATGCTATCAGACTGGGAAGTGCTTCGTTACCCCGAAAGCTATTTCTTTGCGCCGATAGACACATTGCCAATTGAATTTACGATTGGTTTTAAGGCGAATACGTCGGTCGAATTGTCGTCAATGACGGAAACGCTGACGGAAGAATTGCAAAACCTCACACCGTTTGATTTTTATACAATGCCGATCACTGTCGCAGATTTTGATGGGATGGCTTTCTGGAATCTGTCTCCAGATAGTTGTGTTGATATTTATGTGCCGGCCCATGGCGTTGTTCGCCAGATTAGTTTTTATTCAACCTTCTGTAATGAGTCACACGATCAACTTAATGAGGTGGGACAAAAAATTCTCAGTTCAATTGAACTCTATCCCCCTACAAATTGAACAAACTGCCCCTGATAATTGATGCGGCTAACCAAGTGAATTTTTGGCTGCTTTTTCCCTGGCAAAGCATTGCAGGAATGGGATCAGGCGGAAGTGAGACGGCCGTCCCCGCCGCACCAATGACAAACCGAAAAACTCTCTCAGATAGGTCTCCGCTGTCTCCACCGAAGTATTGGTGTTGGATGCGGCCGTTTCCGCGCTGAAATCCTGCCCATCAAAATGGTGCAGTGCTGCCAGAAAACCCTGCTGCGCCGGTGGCAGGAGGACGTAGCTCGTCTCCAGCGCCGCCCGCACGCTTCGTTCACCGTAAACCAGTTCGTTCAGGCGGTTGTGCTGGCTGCGTAATCGGGTTAGCAAATCAACTGCGCTCGCCTCCGGTTCATAAGCCAGGCGGCAGGCGGCCACGTCCAGTGCCAGCGGTAGATAGCCCAGCAGTTGGGCCATTTCCCTGAGTGCTGCCTGTTCCCGCAGCACGACTTCTTCACCCAAGATGGTAGTCAGCAGTGCGGCCGCTTCGGGCAGGCTTAACGGCTCAACCGGGTAACGAACCGCGCCATGAGAGACGGATAGGTCAGTACGGCGGGTGGTGATTAAAACGGCGCAAGCGCCGGACGGTGGCAGCAACTGTTCGATTTCCTGGCTGCTGGACACGTAGTCCAGAACCAACAGCGCCCGCTTTTCGGCCAGCATCTCGCGGACGGCGGCGCCTCGGCTGCCCAGGTCATTATAGGCGGTCACGTCACGGCCATAAGCGTCAGCAAACAATTGTAAGGCCGCCATAGGCGGGGTCAGGTCCAACCGCGCCCACAGGACGCCATCGGGCAGGTGGGAGCGCAGGCGGTAGGCTAACCGCGCCGCCAAAACCGTCTTGCCCACGCCGGCCATCCCCTCCAGAACGTAAACGCTGTCGTGATGGTCAGCCAGCAGTTGTTCCTGTAACGCGTCCAGCAGCGTTTCCCGGCCAACGAACGTGGGTAAATCGCGGATGGCTTGAAACGGCGGCTGCTTTTCCGGCGGCGTTTGTGCTTCGGTCCAGAAAGCCAGTAGTTCTTGTTCTGGACCGTCCAACGGCTGTGCCTGTAATTGGGTGATAGGGGGATAAGCGGCCGCTTGCAGCAATTCATCCGCTTCCGCCCGGTTCAAATGCAGCGTCTGCGCCAGCTTGAGGACGTCCGTCAAGGCGCGTGGCCTTTTGGTGGTACCTTCCAGCCAGTTGGCGACGGTCATCCGAGGCAGACCGGAGAGCCGGGCCAACTGGCTAGCTGAATAGTCCAGTCGTTGGGCATGCTGATTCAATAAACCGGTAAATGAAGCCATTTTGTCTCCCAGGAACCACAAAAGTTTTGAAGATTTTGTAGCCTTTATTTACCTTGAAAGCTCCAATCAGAATAACAAGCCACCGTTAAAGAAGCGTTAAAGTGACGGCCGGGCCAACCGGGCATCGAGTTTCACGTTCCCTGCGGTTTTCTCATGGAATTCGTAATTGGTCAAAAAGTGGTCAGAAAGCGGTCAAAAAATGACGGGATATTTTCGGCCGTTTGTTTTATTCTGTATTCAAATATGGAGCAACATCACTCCAAAAAGAAGATAAAAGTCGAGATGCTAGTAAATGAGGAGTCTAAGAGATGAAGGAAGGTCAAAAAATGAGAGCAAAATACAGGCAGTTCGCACTCTATATCGCTGCGCTGGTGATAGTAGCATTAATCATCGTGACCTCTCAAGTGGAGGCGGTAGGAACCTATATTACAGAAATGCCTTTTAAAGGCACGTATAACGTGTCATGCACATATCATAACATCTGTAGTGCCACTCCTACTCCCGGCTTTGGTGTTGATTTTACTAACGATGTTTCGGAAACATTTGGTGATGTGGTTTACGCTTCTGGACGTGGGACAGTGAGTCAGTCTGGCTTTTTTGAAAATACTTGGGGTAATACGGTTGTTATCAGCCATCCAGATTTGTATAGAAGTCGTTACGCTCATATGGAGTACCGCTTTCCGTACGTCAATCAGAAAATGCGTGAAGGATCACCTATTGGTTACATGGGCCAAACCGGAGATGCTACCGGGAATCATTTACACTTCCAAACCTACTATAATACGGATACGGGGCAGGGTGTTGATCCTGGTCCTATTGATGGGGTTGCAGTAGGTGGGTTTAATGAAGAAGATTTGTACACGAACTCAAGTTTTAATACCACGATGCGATTAGTAGATAATACAGATGGTTCCCCCTTTTTTAAACTGAACACTGTTTCTGGCTGCCCAAATAATTTCCAAAATGGCTATCATGCCAGTGGTTTGGGAGAGTATGTTGCTTACTTTCGCCATTGCGCTGGCACAACGGGCACGCCAACCCGTACTGGTCGCTGGAAACCTGCATTAGCTTCCTCTGCAAACCATCATATTTTCGTGTTTATTCCTCGTCATGATGGTATTACGCTTACCGGATATGCTAAATACAAAATCTATAGCAATGGTGTATATCTGGGGTTCATTTTAATCAATCAACAGGTTTATGTGAACAAATGGGTTCGTCTAGGCCTATTCAACTTAAACATCAATAACAGCTATGTAGAACTTCAAAATGATAATGCCGATGGTCAACGGGTAGCATATGATGCGGTCATGTTTGTACCAGACTTTTAACAATTTGAGTGAGTGTATCGAGGAGATAAAACAATGATAAAAACACGCTTGTTGTGGTTTTTGGGGGTTTTCTTTAGCCTTTGTTCGCTAATGATCATCTCCACCTATTTTTTGTCTAGTGCAAAGGCTCAAACATCTCCAGCACTGGATTCTGTGGCCAAAGATATGTGGGTTACCATCTCCAGTGAATATGATGGATACAGCTTCCAAGTTCCGGCTGATTGGTATCGGAAAATGGGTGTAACGCCAGATCGTTGGTATTTTCTTAGTGATCCGATGGTAGCAAATGATGGTTCAATACATCCCATCAATATACCGAACGGCCTGATCAAAATAGATTTTGGGGTTGAAACAGTTGCCAATCTGCTGCCTGAACCAGAAGTTCGCAGCTCTGTTACCGACGAAATGGGACAAGCCACTAGAGATGATTTGATCCCTTTGCTACCCTCTGGTGGTACGTGGACGACGGTAGATGGTGATGTACCGACTTTACTGCTGCGAGCACATGAAAAAGCACTGACAGAAGGACATGGGGAAGGTTTTACTAAGGCTACTTCCATTTATATATTAGGTGAGCAGATCATCTATTACTTTTGGATAGGTTATGCACCGCCTGATAATGGCGATACTGCTCTGATAGATGAATATGATAAGATTATCGAGAATCTTCTGGAAAGCTTTATTGTGGATCCCAAACCACCTGCCGGGTGGTATCCCGTGAAATAATTGCCATGAAGAACGTAAAATGGTTCGCTCTTCTGTTGGTTAGCCTGTGTTTAATAAGCTGCCAACCTGTTTCAATAGAGCCGGGAGCATCTGAACCTGTCCCAGTGACACAGATGCTGCCGGCTCTTAAATCGCTAACACCAACTATAGCGGTGACTACGCCCGGTATCGTACCAACGATGAGTGTTACCCCCACACTCATGGGGATTTCCCTTTCGCCAACTCCAGTTCCAGATTTTCCCATTTCTCCGCCAACTCCAGCACCCATTGTCGCGTGGAGAGGCATAATGTATCTTGATTATCAGGTAGTATGGTCTATACCAGAAGAATGGTGGGATATATCCTCTGCTTCCCCCTTACCATCCGATGATATTCTTTGGCGTCAGGTTTGGGCCGATCAGGAAAACGCGGCCGCCCTTTTATCGGCTTCACCCGCTGATTTTCCCAATGGCCTCATCCTGTTAACCTTACAGGTACAAGCTGGGGAAAAGTCTCCAGCCTCATTTGATTTGTCACAGTCAAACCGATGGGGGCAGTTGTTTGGGATTGTAGAAACGGAAGGTGATGAAGCTTCTCCCTTCGACTTGCAATTAGATGCTTCTATTGACCATCTTGCTTTTCATTATAACCTCTCATTAGATTGTGCTGTGCCAGAAACGGCAATAGGTCAATCACGAGACGACTTTATTACTTATTGCCGCGACCTCTGGCACAGGGTTTTATTTAATTCTGGATTATGTATCATACCTCTGGCAGCCACGCCGGCGCCGCTCACCTGGCGTGAGGTTAGCGATGTAAATACACATTACGCTTTTGAAGTGCCGGCCAGTTGGTCTGAGGGAACTCGCGCTACGGCCGATAGGCGGAGCTTTTTCAGCTTACCGGTACACCAACAACCACAGAAGTGTCCTTTTCCCGATCATTTGATCAAAGTAGATTTTGCGGCTGATCCGCCGGGTAATTTTGCAACTGAAGGGCAGCCACCTACGCAGGGTGCGCCAGATACGGAAAAATATATACCAATTACTGTGGCTGAGTACCCAGCCTGGCGGTTTGATTCGAGGGGCCAAGAATCGGCCGGCGGTAATTTTGTCGCCGACAGCACGACCATCTATATTCAAGGACCAGAATATTGGTATTTCTTCTACTTTGCCTGTGCGCCGGTTTGGACAGCTGATTGTGAGGATTCACTCAGTCAAATTCTGGAGAGTTTTCAGATTTTGCCGTAAATAAACTCTTAGTGCAGACGTATTCGTTGGAAAGGATGATAATATTAATGTGCGTTTAGACGTTATCCTTTGGTAGAACAATTACCGATTGAGTTGTTGGCCGCTTTTTCCCTGGCGAAACTTTGCAAAAACGGGATCAGGCGGAAGTGGCACGGCTGCACTGAGCGAGGTCGAAGTGGCCGTCCCCGCCGTACCAATGACAAACCGAAAAACTCTCTCAAATAGGTTTCTGCTGTCTCGACTAGAATGTTGGTGATGGGTTATATTTTCTATAAGCTTATCAGTTTTCCCTAGTTTATAGGAGATGTAACCATGCCGTTTTAAGAGAACGCATGTTGGCCGACATGCAACTGCGCGGCCTGGCCGAGAAAACCCAAGGGGCATATCTCCGCGCCGTGCGTCAACTGGCCGAATATTACGGCAAGCGCCCTGACCAGATATGCGAAGAAGAACTACGTGACTATTTTCTCTACCTCAAGAACGAGAAAAAAGCCTCTCGCAGTGCCTGCACTATCGCCTTTTGCGGCCTCAAATTCTTCTTTGAGCGGACGCTGCAACGAGAATGGGTGACCTTCGACCTGGTACGGCCGCCTAAGAGCAAGAAGCTGCCGGTGGTGTTGAGCCGGGAAGAAGTGCAGCGGGTATTGGCTTGTCTGCGGCGCTTTCATCATCGGGT
>JBNKZT010000036.1:0-27664 GCA_050301775.1 Promineifilaceae bacterium (SeqCode) | reverse complement strand
GAACGCATTAAGCTGCATCGCCAATCCTTTGTCCAAAAACGAACTGTTCCGGTTGCAGTATTTGTGTGATATGAACAATTCATCTGCCATCAGTACATCGAAAACTGATTGGGAGCGGCTGGATGCCATGCAAGATGAAGACATTGATCTATCCGACGCACCGGAAATCACACCAGAAATGTTTACTAAAGCGGTTGTGCGGCGCGGTTTGACAACTAAACCCACCAAACAACAAGTAACGCTTCGTATCGATAGTGACGTTTTAACCTGGTTCCGGGAACAGGGACGTGGCTACCAAACAAAAATCAACGCGCTTTTGAGAACGTACATGGACGCCCACCAATCGTGATTCTCTTAAAGCCTAACCATACACCAATCTGGCCCTCTGGCAGTTGGAACGCAACGCCAACACGCGCCTGGTTTTGGAAAACCTTTTCCTGACTTTCCCGTATTTAAAAGTGTAAGATAGACTTTCTGAACTCAAAATGCGGGAGGGTTAATGAACACAAAAATCACTTGTCCAAACTGCCAAAACGAAACACACTCAATGGCTTTGGCCTGCCCTAAATGCCATCATCCTCTCATCAAAAATGATGAACAGGAACATCTCTCGGCAAACAATACCTGGAAAAAAGTAAAATTCTGGTTCCAACCCCGCCTTGCCGCCAAGTATTTCGTTCCACAGACAAGTAATCGGCAAGCTCTTTTTTGGATTGGATTAGCTGGAGCAACGGCCATTACTGCTGACACAATTGAGCCGATCATAAACTATACGGTCAACTATCAACCTGCACAAACCATCCTATTCTCTGCTATAAAAGCGATGATTATTGGTGGTTTGATGGCTATCGTTTTTGCTTTTTTCCTGAGCCTTCTAATCCAATTCATTGGCAAATATCTTGGGTTGATGGTTACGCGAGTTCAGATACGAGCTTTATTGGCTTTGTCCACGCCATCTATATTTTTGTGGGCCATCGCACTTTTTAGTCAATGGCTAGTTTATATACCTGATTATGCTCACAGAAATCTTGGTATCGAAAAAGTGCATGGTATAAGCAATTTTGGCTTATGGTGGCTGACTTCCGGTATAAGCATTATCTCCGTTCTCTGTTTTTTGATACTCCTCGGCTATTTAGTAATCGGACTGGCAGAAATTGGCAAATCGTTAATTTGGTCATCGTTAGCAACACTTACTCTCTCTGGGTTTATCATCAGTGGATTCCTTATGATCATTTTGTATATTCAGACAATTCGAATATTACGCTCATTTTGACTTTGTTTGCGGCCAGTCATCTCAAATAATTGTTTTATGATACAAACTAAAAAGGTGTCATTCTGGAACGCATTCAATGAATAAAATAATTCGATTTGGAAATATTGCAGGACTCAATGTAATATCGCGGCTAACGGCCGTTACCGGTTCCCTCCTCCTCTGGCTAATTTTTAGTCTGGTGGGCTGGCTTTGGCTCGATTTGGGTGTGGGAACGGCCGTACTCACCACCCTCATCGCTACAATCCTCCACTTCATGGGCGAATTTTGGCACCAACTGGGCCACGCCTGGGCTGCCCGGCGCACCGGCTGGCCGATGAGCGGTGTGAAGACATGAAAACAACTGGCGTATCCCGTGTAGCGCGCGGCTGTTCGCGGTGGAACAGCAAAACCTCGGTCCGCGCGGCGTCTCGCGACCACCACCTCAGCCTCAGAAACTCCAACGGTTTTCGTGTGGGGGTGGCGGCTCATTCCTCTTGACGAGTCAACGGCTCACCAGAAATGCTGTCCGGTTGGCGATTGGCAAACCAATCACTACTTGGCAGCCGAGGTAAAAGAGAAAGCGCGGCCTGTTCCTGGCCGAGTCCAGCAGCAGTGCTGGCCGGGCAAATATCAACCGTCCCGGCCCCTGGGTTTCGTCCCTGGGTCGGGACATCTTTTTATACCCCGTTATCTTGATGCCCCTTCCAACACAATCACAAAATGAGTTTTTACCAGGAATCTGAAAAGGTCTCTTGTGTAAAACTCAGCAATACTGTACAACACCTTATGCAAAGCCTCTGAATGAAACAATAAGGGTTTACCGGCGTAAAACACATGATAATTACGAACAAAACACCCCATCACCATGACAAAACCAACTGATAACATGAGGCAGGTTCGTCCTACGCTGTCCCCGGAAACCAGAGCGCGCTTCTCCCGAAAAATCGTTGGGGTGAGTTTATTCCTGATTGGCTACTTCACCCTGTTTCCGTTCGATTTTTTCTTCAAAAAAGCCCCCTCTCTGGTTGAGATATTCCGTCATTTTGATTTGTCGTTAACCCAATCTTATGCGCTGGCCGATTTCCCCAGAAACGTGCTTTTGTTTGTCCCCCTGGGATTTGGCTTGACCGGCCTGTTATTAACCAGGAACGTTCGCCGGGCCGGGTCATACGTGTGGATTTTAGTCGTTGGGACGGGGTTGTCATTAACGGTCGAGGTCCTGCAAGCTTATGCACTGCTGCGTTTCCCGTCGTTTGCGGATGTGTTGGCCAATGGTTTGGGAACGGCCGTAGGCATCTTGCTTTTCCATTTTTACGGCAGCAACATTCTAAGCGGAATTGGCCGGTTGATTGACCGGGCAAGGTCATTTTTCACCTTTAGGCGAGCACTCATCGCCTATCTTCTTTACGTCTTCATGTGGCTGTCCATTTCCTACCTGATGAAAAACCAGGCCCAATTAAGCAACTGGAATGACCAATATCCGCTGATTCTCGGCAATGAACGAACGCAAGATCGGCCGTGGCAAGGCATTATTCAACAACTCCACATTGGCGACCGCGCCTTAACGGACGAAGAAGTGGCGCGTCTTTTTCAGGGCGACCCAACAGTCAATCTGGGCCACATCGTGGCATCTTATGATTTTACCGGGGATGACACAAACAATTTCCCTGCGCTGCATCGGATGGGCGATGGCTCCAACCCAACGGCCGATGACGGCGGTATATTGTCTGAGGACCAATGGTTACAAAGTGATCAACCGGCGGAGTCTATCACTCAAGCTTTGACAAACTCATCACAATTAACGCTGGAACTCACAGCTGCGTCCAGCGATCTGACGCAAACGGGGCCGGCTAGGCTGGTGTCTATTTCCAAAGACCCTTATCTGCGCAATTTAACCGTTGGCCAGCAAGAAACAGATCTGGTATTTCGACTGAGGAGTCCTTTGGCCGGTTTGGATGGCAGTCAACCGGAACTGATTATTCCCAATGTCTTCATTGACCAGGCTTTTCATCACATTGTCATTACTTATGATGGAGTCGTTGTCCGCTTTTACATTGATGATCCGGCCCGCGATTTCACCATTGAGTTGATTCCATCCATCGCGATTTTTACCAAATCTTTCCCCAATGCTGTGGGCCAGATGCGGATCAATCATGGAAACATGTTTATCTTTAGGCTTCTTTACAGTGCGTTGATATTTGTGCCGCTGTCATTATTGGTCGTAATTTGGTGCAAATCCGAATCCGCTGCGAATAAAAAGAAGTTGGTTTGGCCAGGAATGGGGTTAATTCTCCCTGCCGGGTTGTGGGAACTGCTTTTAAGTGTGGTCATACCGGCTTATGATTTTCGGGTTGGCAATGTGATACTCAATTTGGGGGTAACGGCCGTTAGCTTTTTGATCATGAAACGCTCCGGGAAAATTATCAAACCCATGGGAACAACTATTATCTGATGAAAACTTTACGACTTGGTGTTATCGGCAATCTTAACATCATGGCCCAGCCAACGGCCGTTTATGGCTCCCTCCTCCTCTGGCTCATTTTCAGCTTGATTGGCTGGCTGGGGCTGGATTTGGGAGTGGGAACGGCCGTACTCACCGCCCTCATCGCTACAATCCTCCACTTCTTGGGCGAATTTTGGCACCAACTGGGCCATGCCTGGGCTGCCCGGCGCACCGGCTGGCCGATGAGCGGTGTGATGTTCCTCTGGGTGCTGGCCGCCTCCCTCTACCCGCGTGACGAGCCGGAACTACCGGCCCGTGTTCACATCCGGCGGGCACTGGGTGGGCCGGCAGCCAGTTTGGTTATGACTATTTTGATGGGATTGGTTGTGTGGGGGATACGGCCGTACACCACCCCCGTCAACTACCTCCTCCTCTTCTTTTTCCTCGACAACCTGCTCGTCTTCACCCTGGGCGCGTTCTTACCGTTGGGCTTCACCGACGGTAGTACCCTGCTGCGTTACTGGCCGCAGCGCCACGAAAATATTACTCCATAACCTCTCCCATTTTTCTCGCGCCCCCTACTAAAATACTGTCTTACTGCCTCGATTTAGGCCTATCCTCCTACTGATCATTCGCCAACGCCATTGTATGATCTTGATCAAGCGTACAATCACGCTTTGAATTTAGGAGAAAACCGATGAATCAGGCACATGAAACAGAGCATATGATGCGATTGGATAAAATTTATCCCACAGGCGCGGAAGAGTGGTGCTGCATCTATTGTGAACGGCGCGTCATGAAACAGCATAACCCCCTGGAACGGGAAATTGTTCTGGATCCGGGTTTAACCTTGGGCGAAAATGTCAAAGAGACAGAAATTTCAGAAGAATTGTGGCTGGCTTTGGAAGAAGTTTTAAGCGGTGTGGATATGAATTGGTAATCGGGCCAGTTCAACTTCGGCCCAGCCACTGACGCACGAATGCGATAACGGCCCCTTCGACAAGCTCAGGGCAAACCTCCTCGACAGACTCAGGACGAACCGTTCCCCCCTCTCCTTCCCCTATCTCAAACCAATTAATCGCCGGATCATCCAGCCGAAACCAGGTTGCCTGCTGCCGGGCAAAGCGGTGAGTTTCAAACTTGATCCGCTCAACCGCTTCCTCCAGCGACATTTCCCCAGCCAAATAAGCCCACAACTGACGATAACCCAGACCGCTCATGGATGGCAGGGTACGGCCGTATCCCTCATCCCGCAATCCTTCCAATTCCGCCAATAATCCTGCTGTCATCATCCCGTCCACCCGCGCATCAATCCGCCCGTATAACGACTCACGGTCCCGCTGCATACCAATCTGGGCAATGCAGTAAGGCGGCGGATTTTTGCGCTGTAATTCAGAGATAGGGCAGCCTTTCAACAGAGTTACTTCCAACGCTCTGATGACACGCCGCACATTACGCGGGTCCAATTTCTCGGCCGCAGCTGGGTCAAGATGGCGCAGCCAGCGGGCCAATTCCGGGCCGCCCCGGGCAGCCAACGCTTCCCGCAGTGCCGGATGCGGCGCGACTTCAGGAATTCCCCAACCCTCGACCACGGCCCGCACGTACTGGCCAGTCCCACCGACAAGAATGGGTAAACGGCAGTTCCCCTGAATCCTGTTAATCACTGCGTAAGCCAGCCGCTGATACTCGGCCAGCGTCAATGTTTCATCAGGATCACAAATATCAATCAAGTGGTGGGGAACCAGCGCCTGTTCCTCCGGCGTCGGTTTGGCTGTGCCAATATCCATCCCTCTATAAAACAAACGGGAATCAGCCGATACAATTTCCCCCTGGAACAATTGGGCCAATTTGAGCGAGAGCGCCGTCTTACCAACGGCCGTTGCCCCCACAATCACCAACAGCGGCCTTCCGCCTTCTGCCTTCACCAGCCAAGCACCGCGTTGGGAATATGTTCGCAGCGCAGCAGTTTGCCTGTGTTTTCCAGCTCCACAGCCACCAAATCGATGCGCCAATCGACGTCTAGATCATGAACGGCCGTGTAAATCTCCCCCAAAGCCAGCAGTTGACGTGACTTGTGCGGCGTCAGCCCCTCTTCCGGCGTGCCCCGGCTGCGTCCCCGGCGCGTTTTCACCTCAACAAACACCCATTCCTGACCAATTCGTGCTACCAAATCGATTTCGCCCTCGCGGCAGCGCCAGTTCCGTTCCACAATCTCATACCCTTGGGCCTCCAGATGATGGGCGGCGACGTTTTCGCCCCATTGACCCAGTTTTTTGCGGTGGCGTGTGTCGGAACGGCCGTTCGCCAAATCAGTCAAGATAATCCTCCTCCCCTATCGATTCAACCAAAAAACGACGCAGCGGACCGGTGCCCAGCTTTTCCGTCGGCCGCAGCAAACGGGCCAACTGCTCCACCAATGGTTTAAGCTGCTCTTGATTGCGCACCCAACGGCCGTGTTTTTTCTTACGCATCAAATCCGGGCGGGCGGCACACAAACGCTCATAAAGCTCCACCGTTTTAGCAACCGTATAAACAATATCAAAACGTTCACTGGCCTGCTGCGCCGACAACCCCATCTGCCAGCGCCGCTTCTGGTCCACAGCCAACCCCACCATCGCCGCCGCCAGCCCGCCATCCGGCTGATTGGTCAAATAACCAGAACGCCCTGATTGAACAGTACCCGTAATGCCCGGCGAGGCAACCGCCACCACCGGTAAACCGGCGGCCATCGCTTCAATGACGGTTAATGGATGCACTTCAGACGAGGATGCCGTTGTAAAAATATCAGACGCTGCCAGATAATCGCCCAAACGGCCGTACTCAACCAGGCCCATAAAATGGACATAATTTTCGATACCCAACTGGCGTGATTGAATAACCAATTCATCGGCCGATGGGCCTTTACCAATAATCATCAAATGCATATCGGGGGCTATATCACGGGCAATGGCAAACTGCCGCAGCAGCAAATCCAAATCTTTTTCCGGCGACAAGCGGCCAACGTAAGTAAACAAAACCGCCGATTCCGGAATATCCAGGGCTTGTTTGCTGTAAGGATTAGATGGATTGCGGAACGGCCGTAAATCCACCCCATTCTCAATCACTTCAATCGGCCGCCGCACCCCAAAATCAAGCATAACCCGGCGCACACTCTCGGACGGCGTAATCACCACATCAGCAAAATCGGTAAATTCCGGCCAAATCTGGCGCATTAAAGCATCAGCCGCCGGCTGCGGCAGCGGCATGTAACTGCCGGTGTACAAATCGTACCGGGTATGATTCGTATAAACGATGGGAGAACGGGCATACCGGTGCGCTATCTCCACGCTCATAAATAAATGATGGCAGTGGATAATATCCATCTGGGCCAACAGTTCCTGGGCCTCCCGTGTATAGCGCATCCCCACATAATACCCTTCCGCCACTGGAATACCCGGCGAACGAATGACACCCGGTTCATCCCCGGCCGGATCAGGCTCGCCCAATGTAAAAATGAATACCTCATGACCCAATGCTTCCAAACGCTGTTTGTAAAGCTCGATCATGCGGGTAACCCCGTTGACCACTGGCTTATAACACGCTGTCACCATCCCAACACGCATTTTACCGTCTCCTTCGTAAATGTAGAGCGATTTGGCAAATCGCTTTACAAATTTTCATTCATCGTGGTGCGCCATCGCCCATGGGAACTTCTATAAAATCATTTATGAGCCAAAAGCCAGCGGCGCAAATGGGCCATCCCCAAGGTGGCCGCCCATTGATCAATGTTATCAGGATGGCCGCCGAACGACCGCTGTGTAACAGACACGCCTAATCGCGATGCTAACGTCACTAAAAGTTGGACGCCGCCTTGAGAAATATTTTTGTAAACAATCAGTCCCAAATCAACCCCATCCCTTTCAAGCAGCCGTTCCGCTGCAATCCGGCACCATCGGGTTAGATCATCTTCCGCTTTCAGGTTATCGATCCCCACGGCATCGGCCATTTCCGGGCCAGTATCGACCGGTAAAAGGACCAATGTATCGGGCGGTACGTCTACATTAGCCAGCATGCCAGCTAGTGTTTGATTTGTATAACATTCAGCCAGGGCTAGTTTACGGCCGTTATGCGCCAAAGTCTGTAAAACCACTTCTTCCAACCGGTCTTCCGCCTCACCATAGACATGATCCCCTAAACGAGCCAAAACAACCTGCTTCATTTGTTCCAATTCATGTTGAATCTGGGCGTTAGAGTCCGCCTGCACCCACAATTGTATATTCGTTTGGCCGGCAAAAGAATCATACGTAACACGATGGCGGGCGTCTTGAACAATATCAGATAACTTTTGTTTCAGACTGCTCTCCATAATCCCCACAGTCCGCAATATCACCCAATCCTGTTGCGTCAAGGCCAACCTCTGGCGGCGTAAATAGGGAAGCGCCTCTGTTTCCAGCAAATAATTAAGCTCGCGTCTTTTATCAGGAAGACAAATTAATATCCCGTCTTCTGTTTCCAACAAAAACCCGGTCATCGCGGCCTCTGATCCACCCAAAACGTGCGCTCCAGCAATGCCCGGAGATTGGGCAATCAAGGGGCGGTTTGCCGCCTGGGCAGCCGCAAGCCGGGTAAAATTATCAACACCGCTGTCCAGGCCACCAATTGTTAAGACAACATCGGAGCGGCGTAAAGCGACACACATCGCATCAGCAATCATCTCCAGATCATCGCCGACGACGACTTTGCAAGTTAACTGCGCGTTTATTTTACGTAAACTACGCGAAATATAGGCTGTGTTTGTATCAAGAATGTCACCCATTAACAGCCTGGTGCTAATGCTGACAATTTCAACTTTCATTTTGTTGTTCCTACTTCAAAGTGGTTCGAATATTTCGCAGATGGCGCAATTGATACATCATTTTGGTAAATTGCGCCCCCTGATGTGGCCTGTTTTACATCAAATATTGATCCCACCGAAAGAAGTTCAACTTTTTGTCATTAACTGGAAATTCAGTCCAGAAAAAGTTGAACTTCTGGTCTCGAAGGGCTTTTTTTCGGAAGAGTCAATCTTTGCTACCATTGGTGATTTAGTTTGCCTACCCAGCGCTGTTTGTTTTTGACAGCATCAGTTGGTACTGCCGAATCGTTAAATCGGTATTACGTATTTTGAAGGCTAAATCAGCCGCCAGGTTTTTCATGATGCGGTAGCCTAATTCGGGGTAGGTATCGCAAAGCAGCATCAAGCGCTCCCGGGCAATGCGCAGCAATTGCGTTTCGTTCCGGCTAACGATAACGGTTGCCGAACGCATCCCTTGGTCAACCAATGAAATTTCGCCAAATACTTGCCCTGGCCGCATTTCAGTTAGGATGATGGGGGCCATTGCCAAATCTTTAGTATCGCCAACGACACCAGGATTCATCAATATTTCAACACCACCATTGCCGATCACGTACAGTTCGTCGGATTCTTCATTTTCGCGCAGTAAGATATACCCTTTAGCATATTCTTTAAAGACGCAAATTGAGGCAACAAGTTCTAGTTGATTGGGGGTTAAGGTATCAAATATTTCGGTCAAGGAAAGGATGGAAGTGATGCTTTGCTGCATAATGTCCCCTTCTATTTTTTGAGACTTAATGATGGCGATTTTAGCAGAAAGAAACGGCCGTAGCAATCACACACCATCATTACCAAAATAAAAAATCACCAGCTTTGTCCAATCATCGAAAGGCAGAAATTAAGTTTCATCCCCGACAATCAGCAAATAAGACCCATCAATAACACAAAGTCAGGGGATGCTTGCAACGCATTATTTTCATTAAACCTTGCCGCCACGCTATGATCACCTATCATATCTACATGGATATTTGCGCCTCCTTTACGGTAAAACAAAGATTTAACCATTATCATAAGTAAGATACAGAATTTTCCTGAACCTATTTTCTTTGGGTTCAATCAGAAACAAGTTCGTAGTGGCGGCTTATGAACCTGAGAAATTTAAATCGGTAAACGCCTAAATCTCACCTCAGGTTCATTAAGTAACCGTCCAACAATTACTTCCCTTTTTGGAAGGACGGTCACTCGAAGGTCATCCACCAATTCCGATAACTTATTTGTGGATGACCCCTAAGCGGGCACTACAAACCTAAAGTCAAAAGTTAATAACAATTGAACTCTTTGCATTACAAACCGCTACCATTTCATTTGTAATAAAAGTGAGAATCTTTCATGAACAACATTCAGACGAAAAACAACGTCATTGATCCCAAAGATGCCCATATCCTGGTTGTTGAAGATAACGTCTCCAACTTTGTTCTTATCGCCCGACTATTAGCATTTATGGGCATTCAAAAATGCGAATGGAAAACCACAGGGTGGGGCGTCGTTGATTTTGCCAACACTATGCCCTATGTCAACTTAATTCTCATGGATTTACGGCTGCCGCACGAAGATGGCTATGAAGCGCTGCAACAGATCCGGCAAGACCCGCACCTGAAAGACACAAAGGTAGTAGCTGTCACCGCCCACAGCAGCACAGATGAAATGCAAAAAGCACGGGAAGCCGGGTTTGACGGCTTTTTATCCAAACCGCTCGATGCCGATTTATTTCCGGAACAAGTTCGCCAAATCCTCAGCGGGGAGGAAGTATGGGATTTGGGCATTTAATTGCAACGGCCGTTAGCAAACTTATTCCCCCCAAACAGCCGAATCCACAAACCCTGCCCCCGGAGCCGAACCAACCGGATATTGAAACGCAGGAACGCATCGCCGAACTGAGTACTTTATATCGGTTAAGCAATCTTCTCTCCTTAGCTCCAACATTAGATGATATTTTTACCGGCGCCCGCAGTGAAATCATGGGCCTGGTCGATGCTGTCGGCATGTCCATTTCCCTGTTAACGCCAGAAGAAGACAAGCTGCACTGGATTTATGGGTTTGAAAATGGCCGGGAAGTCGATTTATCGGCCATCTCCCCCATTTCAATCAACGAAGGGTTCAGCGGCTACGTGGCCCGCACCCGTGAAGTGCTGCACATTACCGAAGGTGTGGATGAAATGCACGCCAAACTGCAATCGCGCACAGTTGGGGCACAGGCCGGCACCTGGCTGGGATTGCCCATGATCGTGGCCAATAAGCTAATTGGTGTGTTGGCGGTAGAAAATGATCGGCCATTCAGCAACCGGGCTGTGAAATTGTTAACGGCCGTAGCCGGCTCAATGGCCATCGCTATCCACAACCTGCTCCAGTTCGAAACCATCCAAAACGCCCTGCTCCTCCAATCCCAACAGCGTATTCAACTGCAAGCCGCCGCCGAAATCGCCGCTTCTACTACCAGCATCCTGGAATTGGGCGCCCTCATCCAACAAGCCGTCAATCTCATTCAAGAGCGGTTTGCCCTCTACTATGTGGGTTTGTTTCTGGTTGATTCCCAGACCGGGCAAGCCGTCCTCAAAGCGGGAACCGGTGAAGCCGGACGCATTCAAATCGAGCAAAATCACCATCTGGCAGTGAACGGCCGTTCCCTCATCGGCGGGGCAACCGGCAACGGGCAAGTCCGCATCAGTCAGGATGTAACACAAGATGCCGAGTGGCTGGCCAACCCACATTTGCCGCTTACGCAGTCGGAGCTGGCCATTCCCCTGCGCGTGCGGGGGCAAATCAGCGGCGCCCTCACCATTCAAAGCAGCATGCCCTACGCCTTCGAACCAGAACTGATCAACACGCTGCAAACCATGGCCGATCATTTGGCGATTGCCATCGAAAACTCGCAGTTACTGGCTCGCGCTGAAAAACGGGCGCGGCAGCAGCAAAAATTAAACCAGATCAGCAGCCAGATGTACCGCTCAACCGATGTGGACGAAATCGTACGCATCGGCCAGAAATCCCTCTCGGAATTGTATGATGGGCAGCCAATCGATCTGGTTTTAGGAGAGCAGTCAGCCGTGCTGCCGGTCGGCAACCGTTCCTTTGGCCAACTCAAGCTGCCAGAAGACCTCAACACCACCCCGGCCAAGGCCGAGTTTGCCCAGGCCATCATCCGTGAGATGAGCAACGCGCTCAACAACGCCCAACTGCTGCAAACCGCGCGCGCCTTCTCCAACCAACTCAGTCTGGCCGCCGAAGTGTCCCGCGCCGCTACCACCATTCTGGACCGGGCACTGCTTACACAGGAAGTGGTAGATTTAATTCGCGCCAGGTTTGATTTTTACTACATCGGTTTATTTATGGTGGACGAATCAGGCGATACGGCCGTTCTCCTGGCCGGTACAGGCGAAGCAGGCCGCCTACAAGTCGAAAAGAAGCATAGGCTGCCCCTGGATGGCACCTCCATGGTCAGCACCGCCATTAGCAGTGGGCAAGCACACGTGGCCCAAGATGTCCACCTGGCTCCGGAATTTTACCGCAACCCACTGCTGCCCGACACGCAAGCTGAACTGGCTGTACCACTGCGCACACGGGGCATCATTACCGGCGCATTGACCATCCAAAGCGACAAACCCGGCGTTTTTGCCCAGGAAACAATTGCTGTTTTGCAAGCGCTGGCCGACCAATTGGCGGTCGCTATTGTCAATGCCAGTCTGTTTGCCCGTCTGCAAAACAATCTGGATGAAACCAACCTGTTATACGACACCAGCCGAAAAATCAACAGCGCGACAACGGCCGTTGCCGTTTATAAAACATTAGTCGAATTTGTGCGCGACAGCGGGTTGGCAGACGCCGCCTACATCATCAGCCATGCCCCCGGCGCCCACGAATTTTTCATCATTCCCGCGTTTTGGGGCCGCAGCGAAACCGATTTCAACTGGCGCGAACAATTCTTGCGCGGCCCGCTGCTCTTTGGCGATCCCGTGTCTGAAAAACTGACCCTCATCAACAACTGCCAAAAAAGTTCCGGCCTAAACCCCTTCACCTGCCACCTGGCCAATGTGCAGCAGTTGCCATCATTGGCTCTCATTTCCATCACCATTGAAGGGGAATGGCTGGCCACACTGGCCTTGCAGCGCGGCAGCAATCAACCCTTCACTGCTGGCGAACTGAACCCACTTCTCACCATTGTTGACCAATCGGCCGGTATTTTATCCAACCAGCAGTTGCTCAAACAAGCCAAGACATTGTACCAGGTCGGTCAATCATTGAGCCAGGTACTGACACGTGATGATGCTTTACAAATTGCGGTCAATGAAGTAGCCACGTATACCGGGGCCAGCCAGTGCCGTTTTATTTTATACGATCCGCAAAATGGCACCGGGAAAATTATCGCCGAGCATAAACCGACTGAATTAGCCTTTCAAGCCATATTCTCTATTAAAGACGATGCGGTTCTCAAGCGTCTCAAGCAGGAGATGAAACCACTGCTAGTCGATGACCGGGAAGATGTCACCCATGATTGTTTGCAGAAATATGCTCATCAATTAGGGGCACGGGCCACTTTACTCATTCCGGCTACCAGCCAGCAGGCATTATTGGGCTTTTTGACGATAGAATCACATCATGGGGCACGGCCGTTTACCCAAGCCAACACCATATTCGCCCAAACCGTCGTCGATCACCTCACAACCCAAATTGAAAACCTGAACCTGCTCGAAGAAGCCCTCAGCCGTGCCCAGGAACTCATTACCCTCAACCAAATCCAGTCCGGCATCAGCGGCATCCTTGACCTGACCACCCTGGCCCAAACCATTTACGACCAAATTGGCCGATTACTTGATAACACAATCTTCATCTTGGTTCGCTATCAAAGCAGCACTAGTCACTACGAACCAATACTCTGTATGCAAGAAGGGTATCCAGTTGCCATCGATTCCGGTACAGTCATCCTGGACAGCCCGCTGCATCATTTGCTTTATGGACAGCGCCACCTGGTCGCCAATGCCAATCACCCCATCATGCAAAAGCCGATCATCCCAAATCTGGCCCAAATGCCGCAATCCTCAATGTGGATTCCGCTTTTAGATGATAACCAGCCCACAGGCTTTATCTGCCTGCAATCGTACGAGCAAAACCGCTACTCTGAAACCGACGTACAACTCCTGCGCAGCATTGCCACCCAGACCAATCTGGCCATCGCCAACGCCCGGCTTTTTGAAGAAATCCAGGCCAGCAACGCCCAACTCCGCCAGCTTGATAACCTGAAAAATCAATTTCTGGCCAATGTATCCCACGAACTGCGTACACCGCTCAATTCCATCATCGGATTCTCCAAAGTCATTTTGAAAGGCATTGATGGCCCGCTGACAACCGAACAAATCGAAGATGTAACTTCCATCTACGAAAACGGCCAGATGCTGCTGTCGTTGATCAATGAAATTCTGGATATGGCCAAAATTGAAGCGGGTCGAATGACTGTGATAATGGAACAAATCGACGCAGAATTGGCGGTCCAAAAAGCATTAAAAAACGTCCGCAGTCTGGTTAATGAAGTGGATGTCGCACTTATTGCCGATATCGAGCCTGATCTACCCTTACTGGAGGCTGACCCGGTACGGCTGCGGCAAATTTTGAACAATTTGCTGTCTAACGCAGCCAAATTTACCAATAAAGGGCATATTCAACTGCAAATGCGGCGGCGAGATGGGCATCTCCATATCGCGGTCGAGGATACCGGCATCGGTATTCACCAAAAAGATTATCAAAAACTGTTCCGGCCGTTTGAACAGATAGAAAATCGGGATTCGCGGGTAGCCGGGGGAACGGGATTGGGTTTACCAATTACGCAATGGCTGGTCCAGATGCATAACGGCCGTATCTGGTTAGAAAGCCAGCCAGGTCAAGGCAGTACCTTTCACGTCTTGCTGCCCTTTAAACAACCAGACGCACCAGCCGACGACCCCAAGCCTCAACCCCAATCCATCATGGCTGAACAACCACAATATCGCCCATAAACAATGCCTCTTCACCCCAAATTCACTCGAATTAGGACGAATGTAAGGTCATCCTGCTATTGAAAGCTGCTCAGTTATCGGTACAATACAAATTGACGAACAATCAACGACAGACGATTCTGTCCCACCGACTTGTATATTGCACACGGCCGTACAATCCTAAATCCAGCCTGATACTTGCTAGGGAATGACGAAACAAGACAAAACCAAAATTCTTTACATCGAGGACGATTTCGCCAGCCGACAATTGGTTGAGCGGGTTCTTAACAGCCGCGGCTACACGGTTTATTTAGCCGATGACGGCCTGCAAGGCATCACCATTGCCCGTGAAAAAGAACCGGAACTCATCCTAATGGACATCAACTTGCCCAACATGGATGGCCGGGAAATTACCACTCGCCTGCGCAGCTTGCCTAACTTCGCCAACATTCCCATTGTAGCCCTTACCGCCAACACCAGCCCCGGCAGCCGCGAACTCGCCTTGGCCGCCGGCTGCACCGGCTTCATGACTAAACCAATTGACGTCTCCACCTTCCCCCATGAAGTGAAAGCATTTCTGGAAGGACGAGAAGAACCGCTGGCAGACTACGATCGGGCTGAACATCTCAAACTACACGCCCAAAACATCGTCGAACGCCTGGAAGGGAAAATCCGCGAACTGGAAAAGGTAAACCAACGCCTACGGGAACTGGACAGCCTGAAAAGCGATTTTATTCTTCTTGTTTCCCACGAACTGCGTACGCCGCTAACATTGGTGCATGGCTATGCTCACTTGTTAGAGGAAAACTTACTTCGTGCTGACGAAATGGTTCCGGCTGAAAACCTATCTCATATTGCCGCCGGATTAACGGCCGGTGCAAACCGGATGCAGGAAGTGATTGGTGAAATTATCAACGTTTCACGCATTGCCTCCGGGAAACTGGATTTATCGGTTGGTCCCGTGCGCTTTGATCATATCCTTGAGGATTTGGAATCTCAATTCAAGGAAGTTTGCCTGAACCGACGGATCGAGCTTCATATAGGCAACTTGAAACAACTACCATTGCTGGAAGGGGATGGCAGACTCATTAAAACGGCCGTTTCTCACGTCGTACAAAACGCTATCAAATACACACCTGACAAAGGCCATATTTACATCGTGGGCCGGGAAGTCAAAGATGCGGTCGATTTAATCATTAAAGATACGGGTATTGGTATTCCGGTGGACGAGCAGCGCCACATCTTCGATCAATTCTACTCCCTGGGCGCGATTGAACATCACTCCACCAGCAAATATGCTTTCCAGGGTGGCGGCCTGGGTCTGGGATTGGCAATTGCCAAAGGGATCGTCGAAGCGCACAACGGCCGTATCTGGGTCGAAAGTGAACGGCGCGACCCGGTTAACCCACCGGGCAGCACATTCCATATCCTGCTGCCCATCAAAAAATTCAGCAAGTCAATGTGACATCGCCCAACGGCCACCTTCTTTTCCACCAACATTTCCTGCCGTAAATAACAATTCAACCAGTCTCCAATCTCAAGGAAAATGCCAGTTTATGCCCTTGATGAATATAGCCATACTCGCCTTTTCGGCTGACTTTATAAAAGGTAAGCTGGCCAACCATTCCCCTTGGCCTAAATCAGCTATAATACGTCGTTGTAACGTTATCTGAACAAAAAAAGGATTAACTCTATCGTGATGCAAACAACATTGATCAGCGGAACGGCCGTATTCACCGAATTAGCCGCCGAATGGGACGCCCTGGCCGCACAGGGCATGACCGACACCCCCTTTCAAACACTGGCCTACCAACAAACCTGGTGGCAAAACTTACAGCCATCAGACGCCAACTTACACACTATCACAGTCCGTCAACCAGATGGCCAACTGACAGCCATTGCCTGTCTTTACATCACCGCAGAAGGCATCGTCCATTTCAACGGCTGTGTTGAAGAAACAGATTATCTCGATTTGATTTGTGCGCCGGAAAATGCCGGAGCCGCCTGGACGGCCGTATTCGATATGCTGTGCAGCCCTCAATTCCCCCATTGGACCTTGCTGGAATTGTGCAACATTCCCGCAGCCTCCCCCAGTCGAACTATCCTGGATCAATTAGCACAAAAGAATGGACTAAACTCAGTCGAAACCATAAGTGAAGTCTGCCCAATCATTCAACTACCAGACACGTTCGAGGCATATCTTGATAGTTTGGACAGCAAACAGCGGCGCGAAGTCAACCGCAAACTGCGCCGCGCCGCCGGAGCCGATGTCACCATCCACATCGTCGGCCCGGAAGATGATTTGGCCAGCGAAGTTGCTGCTTTCCTGGACCTTTTACAAAAAAGCACATTTGAAAAACGGGACTGGCTTACCGATGGCCGCCGTGCCGTCTTCCATGAAACCGCCCAGTCAGCCCTGGCCAACGGCACACTCCAACTTATGTTCGCCGAAGTGGACGGCCAAAAAGCGGCCGCTTTGTTCAATTTTGATTACCAGGACCGTATTTGGGTTTACAATTCCGGCCTTGACCCGTCCGCTTTTGGCGCTTTGAGCCTGGGCGTGGTACTGACGGCCAAAGCGATTGAACATGCAATTGAAAACGGCCGTTCCCAATTCGACTTCCTGCGCGGCAACGAAACGTATAAATATCGCTTCGGGGCCAAAGATACCGAAATTTACAAAATAACCATTTCTCGTGAAGCGTGATGCGTGAAACGTGAAAGCTCTTCACGCATCACGTTTCACGTAGAGGTTTACTCACGTGACAAAATACCTTCTCCTCCCATCCGCCGCATCGCCATGCTCAGTGTCCACACCTGCCCATTGGCCATGCTGGGCGGCAAAAAAACCGGCGGCATGAATGTCTACGTCCGCGATTACAGCCTGGAATTGAGCCGGCGTGGCATCCAGGTTGATGTCTTTACCCGCTCACAGGATGATTGTGTTCCGCAGGTTATGCACGATTTAGGCGAAAACGGCCGTGTCATCCACATCGTCGCCGGGCCGCAGCAGCCCATCCCCGTCGCCCAGGTCGGTGATTATTTAGATGAATTTGTTCAGGGCGTCTTGACCTTCGCCCAAAATGCCGGCATCCACTACGACATCATCCACAGTCATTACTGGCTCTCCGGCCTCGTCGCTGAAAAACTGCGCAACGCCTGGCATATTCCCATCGTCCACATGTTCCACACCCTGGGCCATATGAAAAACCGCATCGCCCTGGACGACAGCCAGCGTGCCCCTCAGTCCCGTATCGACGGCGAAAAACACGTCATGACCATCGCCGACCGCCTCATCGCGGCCACACCCGCCGAGGAAGCCCAGTTCCAATGGCTTTACGGTGCCGACATGCATAAAGTGGTCACCATCCCGCCCGGTGTCGATTTAGAACGCTTCCATCCCATCCCCAGTGACGAGGCCAAACGAACCGTAGGCATTCCTATTCAGGACAAAAACATCGTCTTTGCCGGACGCATCGAGCCGCTCAAGGGGATAGATACCTTGCTGCGGGCAATGGCGCTCATCCAAAAATGCCGACCTGAAGCGGTCAAAGGCGTTTGCGTCGCCATCATCGGCGGCGACCCTTGGGCTGATGACCCTGATGACGAAATGAAACGGCTGCAAGCGATGCGTCAGGAACTGGACATTCACAATCTCGTCACGTTTCTGGGAGCCAAAGACCAGAATGTGCTGCCCAATTATTATGCCGCCGCCGAAATGGTCATTATGCCATCGCATTACGAAAGTTTTGGCATGGTCGCGCTGGAAGCAATGGCCATGGGCACGCCGGTTATCGCTTCAGAAGTGGGCGGA
This sequence comes from Promineifilaceae bacterium (SeqCode), assembly GCA_050301775.1. Taxonomy (GTDB): domain Bacteria; phylum Chloroflexota; class Anaerolineae; order Promineifilales; family Promineifilaceae; genus JACKCC01. Next base: position 9,319 of record JBNKZT010000036.1, on the reverse strand, counting down.
CTGGCTTTTTTAATTCGTGATGGCGTCAACGGCTTCCATGTCCCCACCCGTGATCCGGAAGCGTTGGCCGAACGGATTCACACACTGCTAGTCGATTCAAACTGTCGTGAGCAGCTCAACCGCCAGGCCCGCGAACATGCCCGGCAGTATGCCTGGCCCAACATCGCCGATCGGATGATGCAAATGTATACTGAGGTTCTGGGGAAAATGGTGGTCAACGGAAACTGGAATCACGAAAGCTTCTAACCTGCGCCAATCATAACTACTAACTCAGATTGGACCAATTTTCTCTGGAGGTACGACTCATTTGAGCGCAAAAATTGGTCCAATCTTTGGAGAGGCTTGGTAGTTACCGCCAATCAAAGTCAACGCTTGATCCAATTCATTATCTGTCATACCTGATTCCAAAAATAAAGTGGGGCAGTCCATTGCTGGCCTGCCCCACTGATTTTTACTGGATGACGTCGATGCCGCCCATGTACGGCCGTAACACCTCCGGCACCACCACACTGCCATCCGCCTGCTGATAATTCTCAAGAATCCCAATCATCACCCGCGGCAGAGCCAGGCCGCTGGCATTAAGCGTATGGACAAACTGCGATTTGCCACCCTCAGTCGGCCGGAACTTCACATTGGCCCGCCGCGCCTGAAACGTCTCCGCATTACTGATCGAGCTGACTTCCAACCATTCCCGGCTGCCCGCCGCCCAAATCTCAATGTCATACGTCTTGGTCATCGAATAGCCGATGTCACCCGTACACAACTCTACGATCCGGTAGCGGAAACCCAGCGCGTCGCAAATATCGACGGCATGCTGCTTCAATTGTTCAATTGCCTCATAGCTCTTATCCGGATGGACAAACTGGTACATTTCCACCTTATCGAACTGGTGGCCGCGCTTGATGCCGCGCACATCCTTACCCGCGCTCATCTTCTCCCGCCGGAAACAGGGCGTATACGCAACGTATTTGACGGGCAAATCAGCTTCTTCCAGAATTTCATCTCGGTGGACGTTGGTCAAAGCAATTTCGGCCGTGCCCAACAGCATAAAATCCTCTTCCGCATCCCGATAGATGTTGTCGAAGAATTTGGGCAACTGCCCGGCCGCCTCAAAACAGTGCGAACGCACGATAAACGGCGGATACACTTCGGTATAGCCATGCTGGTCGGTATGTAAATCGAGCATAAAGCGAATGAGCGCCCGCTGCAACCGCGCCCCCATGCCTTTGAGCAGGTAAAAACGGCTGCCGCTCAACTTCACGCCGCGCTCAAAGTCGATGATGTCCAACGCCGGCCCTAATTCCCAATGTGGCTTAGGTTCAAAATCAAACTGCGGTTCCGGCGCACCCTGGGGTTCGTGATTCACATTGTATGTTTCATCGGGTCCGACAGGCGTGGTTTCGTGCGGAATGTTGGGAACCCAACGCATATGCTCGTGCAAATCAGCATCGACCTGGCGCAGTTCTTCATCCAATTCGGCAATGCGGTCGCCGATGACGCGCGTTTCTTCTTTGGATTGGTCGGCATTGGCTTGCAGCGCATTTACCTGCGTACGCAGCGCCTCCAGTGGCTGGCCAACATCCTGACCGGCCTCGGCCCGCTTCAAATCGGCCTCTATCTTCTTCAAGCTGCCCATCCAGCGCCCAATTTGCTTCGAGCTTTCATTCCGCTGACGGCGTAGTTCTTCCACTTCCTGCAAAATCTCGCGGCGACGGTTGTCGGCGGCCAAAATCTCATCAATCGGTGCGCTGTCGTTGCGTTTGGCAATCTGCTCTTTTACCCATTCCGGTTTTTCGCGAATGATGTTGATGTCTAACATTTTTGTCTCCTTGTTGTTAGTCGATTAGTCAAATAGTCTTGTAGTCGCATAGTCTTGTAGTTAGGTTTTGATTTTTTTACGGCGCGGGGCCGAGGAGTCAGGCAAGGAAGTGATGGTTACTTTCCAGTTACCTAATCGTAAAATATACCATTTTGCTTTCATCATTGATCCTTCCTGGTTCAAATACAAAAGCCCCTCGTCCATTAACCAGGACGAGGGGCTTCGTGGTGCCACCTGGGTTCATAGAAAATGATTAATAATTTACCATTTTCTACCTTATTGTCGCTGTAACGGGCATACCCGGCTTAACTTATTTCGCTAAGCGGCTCAAGAGTGGAATTCGGGCGGCTGAATGATTGGCTTGCACCGTCCGCCAACTCGCTTTACATTCAGACTAACCGTACTTTTCTCTGTCACGGCCGTTTCTATTTTCTCAATTGGTCTGCATTATAACGGTGGGGGAAACGGCCGTCAACTAACATGGCACATGTCCATTGGCGCATCTCCTCACTTTGGTATACTCCCGCCATGAAACAAATCTGGATCACCAAAGTCGGGCTGCCCGACGTATTAAAAACACAAACCGCCCCCGATCCCATCCCCGGCAACGGCGAAATTCGCATTCGCGTCCAGGCCAGCGGCGTCAACTTCGCCGACGTAATGGGTCGGATGGGGTCATACCCCGACGCCCCGCCAATCCCCTACGTTCCTGGCTACGAAGTCGCCGGCGCCATCGATCTGGTGGGCCAGGGCGTCCCCGACTTCAAAGAAGGCGATAACGTTTTTGCCGCCACCCGGTTTGGCGGTTACAGCGATGTCGTTTGCGTTCCCTACAAACAAGCTTTCAAACGACTCGATTGGATGCCCGTCACCGATGCCGCCGCTTTGCCGGTCAACTATATGACAGCCTACATGATGCTCATCGTCATGGGTTCGCTCAAACCAGGGGACAAGGTATTAATCCACAATGCCGGCGGCGGAGTCGGTCTGGCGGCTTTGGATATTTGCAACATCATCGGCGCGGAAACATTAGGCACAGCCTCACCGGAAAAACATGCATTCCTCATGGAACGCGGCCTGCGCCATCCCATTGATTATCGTAATCGGGATTTTGAACGAGCCATTCAAGATATTACCGGGGGCCGTGGCGTACAACTGATTTTGGATTCGATTGGCGGCAAAAATTGGCCCAAAAATTACCGCAGTTTATCACCAACCGGGCGGCTGGTTTATTTTGGCGTCAGCAGCATGACCACCGGCACAAAACGATCACTGCTAGGATTGCTTAGAATGCTGGTCTGGCTGCCGTTCTACACCCCATTCAAACTAATGAATGACAACAAAGCCGTCATTGGCGTTAATTTAGGCCATATGTGGCAGCAAACGGACATGATGCAAGAATGGATGCAGCAGATTGTGGCCTGGTATGACGAAGCATTGTTCCGCCCTCACATTGACCAAACATTTTCATTCGAGGATGCCGCCGCCGCCCACCATTACATTCAAGCCCGGAAAAACACCGGCAAAGTCTTGTTAATTCCATAGGCAATGGCCGTTTATAACTTTTAATATTTTGGTTCTTTGAGGAATTGTGTGGGCGGGGTGTTCGTATCGGGAATTCCAATTCCCGATACACGCCTAAAATGTGGTTCGGGAATTGGAATTCCCGAATCCTTGCCCCATAAAAACTCAAAGAGCCAATATTTTTAGCAGGAAAACGGCCATTGCTTGCGGAATCGTCTTTCTAATTTGAAGCGTTATTTGTGAACGATTCCATAGCAACAGACGGCTGACAGGATGACAGCCGTCTGCTGGTAAATGTCTATTTGTCCCCGGAAATTTCTTACACTTGCTGGCGGCGACGCCATTCCAGCGTAACCCCAACCAGCGCAAATGCCAATCCGGCAAACAGAACAATGGTCGTCAGGTTGTTATGGGCGGCGCCTGATACAGGCAAAATGACGGCCGCACTGCCGGTTGTGGCTGCGTTGGCTTTCTGCACACAGAAGTTGACATCGGTCTGGACCAAACTGTCATCATATATCGGCGCATACAGTGGGTTTTCAGAGGTTACTACCCAATCAGCGTTGGGTTTGGCGGTTACACGCCAGTAGCTGGACCCGGCAGCAAACAATCCGTATTTGCCATAGATGTCTGTGTAGAGTGTGATGATGGTTTTTTCATCACTGCTGACGAATTCTACGTCAACCTTTTCAACAGGGTCTTCTCCCTCAACGCCGGTATCGACACATTTACCATCACCATTTACGTCCTGGTAAACGACTCCCTGTATTGTGCCCAGTTTTTCCTGTGCCTGAACGACACCAAAGGCAAAAGCCAGAACTAAAACAATGAATAATGTTGTTGACAATATTTTTTTCATTTGCAAACCTCCAAATTTGTCGTCAATAGAATATCTTTCGTTGAATTTTATGGGGTACGGCCGTTACAGACCATCTCTAACCGGCTCAGCCACAATCACCAACCGGCTTGAATTACCCGTGTACGGCCAACAGGTAATCAGTGTAATCCGTTCGTCCGCAGTCGGTGCAATCCACTTTGCATGTTCAATACGGACAGCCATCGGCTGGTTAAGTTCCGGCAAAATTTCTATGACCGTTACCTGATAAGTATACGATCTGTCCTTATCGTATAAAGTGATTTCGTCGCCTTCTTCCAAATCAATCAAATCGCGAAAAACTTCACCATAAATATTGTGATGCCCATTCAATACCGTGTTACCAACTTGTCCCAAACGGGCGCTGTTGTCATGCCACCCGGCCATAAATTCGTTGGGAACCGGCCATTGGTAATAGGTTTGGTCGCCATCAACCACTTTTTCCAACGAAATTGCGCCGACAGGCGCATCTAAATCAATGGCTGGAATGACAACACGAATCGGGTCGCCCGCTCCTGGTTCGCGATGAGCCGCTTCAGCAACAGAAACAAAGTACGAGGGCAGCGCATCTCCTTCGGCATTGGCTGGTGTTTCCGGCAAGAGGGTAATGGGGTCGGGAACTGCGGCTAGTGCGGCCGGGGTTGGGAAGGGAAAGGAAACGGCCGTTTCCGGCAAATAGTCACCAACGAGATCATACAATGATTGGGGCATATAGACCGGCGCAATAATCCAAATGGCCGCCACCGTCACCAGAAATATAAACCCTATCACCATCAAAACCACACCGATCGGAATGATCTTTTGTTCCGTATCCTGTGTATTCTTCCCAGACATGGTGTTAGTATAAACGACAATCACGCTTATGTAAATAAGAGCCAAAATAAAAGCAATTTGTTACTTTACGTAAAGCAAAAACCGTGCTATAGTACAGAAATGTTTATGTCAATGATGGGCCTGGTCGTAGTAACACAAAAGCCCGCGTAATGGAGGTAGAGAATCATGTTAATTCGGCGAAGATTATTTCAGATAACAGCCCTTATCCTGATCCTGGCACTGGCGTTAACTGCCTGTGAACGGCCGATTCCCGGCACCGACAGTGGTGAGACGCCTGCCGAAGTCATCCCGGACGCTAACGCCGGTGGCGGTGAAGCGGCAGACACCAGTGCAGAACCTGCTGTCGCGCCAACTGAGGTAGTTGAAAGTGATACACCACGCGTCGATGAAGAACCTACGGCGACACCCGAACCAGCCGCAGCCGAAACAACCTCTGAATCAGAAACAGAAGCTGCTGCAGAAGAAACAGCCGCCGAAACCCCCGCTGAAACAACAGAGGAAACAGCCGCCGCAACCACAACCGACACAACGGCCGTAACCACCGCTACACCGGCAACCCACACCGTGCAAGCCGGCGAAAACTTGTACCGTATCGGCCTCAAGTATGGCATTTCCTGGGTTAAACTGGCCGAATACAACGGTCTGGCGAACCCTAATGTGGTCAAAGTTGGTCAAGTACTTAAGCTGTCAGCCGATGGAACCGACAGTGGCACGGCGGATCCTACGGTCACACCTTCACCAATGACGGAATCAACCTATACCGTGAAAGCCGGTGACAATCTGTTCCGTATCGGGTTGGCCTATGGCATCAGTTGGGTACAAATTGCCGAAGCCAATGGCATCGTCAACCCCAATCAAATTAAAGTGGGTGATGTCCTCAAAATTCCGGTTAGCACCCCTGGCCCAACACCCGATTTTACGCACCAGGTTAAGGCTGGCGAAACGCTGTTCCAAATTTCCCTGCGCTATGGCGTTTCCTGGACAGCGATTGCCGAAAAGAACAATATCAAATCGCCTTACGTCATTTATGTAGGCCAAACGCTGGTCGTTCCCGGCAACTAACCATTCTATAAAATTTTTTAGCCACAGCGGGCACAGGGGCCACGGAGAATGATAATCTCGGTGGTTTTCTGTGGCCGTTTTTTTGTGAAGGATAAACAGAAAAATGAGTTGGAAAGGCGTCATTCATCAATATCGCGACTATCTTCCGTTTGACGAAAACGTAAAAATAATTAGCCTCAACGAAGGCAATACCCCTTTAATTAAAGCAGACCGGCTGGCTGAGATGATCGCACCCAAGGCCAATCTTCAGCTTTATTTGAAATATGAAGGGCTGAATCCAACCGGTTCATTCAAAGACCGGGGCATGACGGCGGCGATTACCCAAGCCGTCCATGAAGGCGCTAAAACGGTGATTTGTGCCAGCACGGGCAACACAGCAGCCAGCGCGGCCGCTTATGCCGCGCGGGCCGGACTGCGCTGCCTGGTCCTGGTGCCGGAAGGCAAAATCGCGCTGGGTAAATTGGCCGCATCATTGGCTTACGGCGCTGAGGTGATCAGCATTGATGGTTCGTTTGATGACGGGCTGAATATGGTGCGCGAGATCGTCGAGCGTCAGCCGAAGCGCCAGCCGATTGCCCTGGTCAACTCGGTTAACCCGTGGCGGCTGGAAGGGCAAAAGACAGGCTCTTTTGAAATTATTGAGCAATTGGACGGCCGTTGCCCCGATTGGCACTGTCTTCCCGTCGGTAACGCCGGCAATATCAGCGCCTACTGGATGGGCTACAAGCAGTACGACAAGGGCCGTCCGCGCATTTTGGGCGGGCAAGCAGCCGGTTCGGCCCCCATCGTCACCGGCAAAGTGGTGGAAAAGCCGGAAACAATTGCTACGGCCATCCGCATCGGCAACCCGGCCCGCTGGCGGCAGGCGCTGGAAGCATTGGACGAATCGGGCGGCATCATCACGGCCGTTACCGACGCCGACATCCTGGCCAGTTGGAATTTGTTGGCTAAATTGGAAGGGGTATTCGTGGAACCGGCCTCAGCCACCGGCGTGGCGGCCCTCAAACAACAAATCGAAATGGGCGCCATTGATCCGACGAACAAAACGGCTGTTTGCATCCTCACTGGACATGGTTTGAAAGACCCGGGCACGGCCGTTTCCCAGGCCTCTGAACCCCACACTCTCCCGGCGACAATCGAAGCGTTGGAAAAATATCTGGCTGGTGGTTAGAGGGCGAGAGTCTGGTGATTAGAGATTTTATCAGTCTCCAGTCTCCCAGTCTTGGCTCTGCCCTTTAGCCTTCTGTCCAAGCAATAAACTCTTCCTGCACCCACCCTACCGTGCCATCAACCGTCATGATTTGCTGCCAGAGAATGCCGGCTTGATTAGCATGGCCGGGCAGCAGGATGATAGTTTCGTCCCCGCGCACCAAAACGAGCGTTTGGCCGCCAGGAGAACGGCGCAGCCACAAGGTGCTGGTTCCAATGTTGAGAGTCGCCGTTTCGCCTTCGATGGGCGTCGGCGTTATCGTTGGCGTTGGGGTGTCGGTGGGCAGCGGCGTGGGGGTGCTGGTCGGCAAAATGCGGGGCGTCGCTGTGACTGTCGCACCGGCCGCCGGTGGCGCAGCCGTTACCGTTGGCGATGGGATTTCTGGTTGGGGGTTATCGGCGGGGGACACGGCCGTTCCCAATCCCTCTCCTTCAACTGTCGGCGGCGGACCGGCAAAAGCACCCGATTGGCCGGTGCGGGTGGTCGTGATTGTCGTGGGCACGGCCGTTACCGCCTCAACAACAGTCGGCGTACCCAAATCGGAAAAAGGGGTCATCACGGCAACTGCCGTGGCGCCAGATGTCGTCTGCGGCCCGATGGGTACACCGGCCAGGAAAAATCCTGCGGCCAACACCATCAACGCCAGCGCATAACCCGAAAACGACCGCGCCCGCGCCCCCAGCCGCAGCCGTTTATAGAGCGGGCGGGCATAAAATTGGGGCGATTGGGCGATGTAGGCCAAAATCGTCGCCAACAACGCGCCCAGGGCCGACAGTCCCATGCCCCATAACGTCCACATCGGAAAACCAGACATGGGCCACATTATAACCAGTTTAGAGTGAAGGTGTTAATTGGCCCGGTTTCTAATATAATCAGGAGCGGCGAGTGGCAAGTATGCAAGTTTGTTGATTTTCCATCACCCCTTCACCTTGTCACCCCTTCACCCATTCAATTAACGGAGATTTACATGTCTAACTACGATCTTATCGTTCTAGGAGCCGGGCCGGGCGGTTACGTGGCCGCCATCCGCGCTTCACAACTGGGCCTGAAAACGGCCATCATCGAAAAAGAATACATGGGCGGCGTCTGCCTCAATATCGGCTGCATCCCCTCCAAAGCACTGCTCAAAAACGCCGAACTGGCCCATACTCTGCAGCACCGTGCCAAAGAATTCGGCTTCAGCTTTGACAATTTGGCGATGGATTATGGCGTAGCCTTCAAACGCAGCCGCCAGGTATCCGGCCGACTGGTTAAAGGCGTCGGTTTTTTGATGAAAAAGAACAACATCGATGTCTACGAAGGCACCGGTCAGTTGACCGGACGTGAATCAGTTCACGTCAACCTGAATGATGGCAGTGAAACCGATTTAACCGCTCGCCACATCATCATCGCCACCGGCGCCCGGCCACGGCCGTTCCCCGGCGTGGAATTCGATGGCGAGCGCATCATCTCCTACAAAGAAGCGATTTTGTCCGACAACCTGCCCAAGAGCCTGATCATCATCGGCGGCGGCGTGATTGGGATGGAGTTTGCCTACATGTGGGCCAATTACGGCGTGGACATCACCATTTTGGAGATGCTGCCCCACCTGCTGCCCAATGAGGAGCCAGAAGTCAGCGACGTGCTGGAGAAGGCTTATAAGAAGATGGGGGTGACGTTTTATGTGGGTACGGCCGTTTCCGCCCTGGAAAAAACAGACACCGGCGTCAAAGTCACCCTGGCCGACGGCACAGCCATGGAAGCCGACAAAGCGATGGTCGCTATCAACTTCATGCCCAACATCGAAGGAATTGGCCTGGAAGCGGCCGGGGTAGAACTGACCGAACGCGGCAACATCGCCATTGACGAGAACATGCGCACCAACATCCCCAACATCTACGCCATTGGCGACGCGGCCACCGATTACCGGCTGGCCCACATCGCTTCAGCGATGGGCATGGTCGCTACCGAAACGATTGCCGGACACGAGACCGTCACCCTCGATTTCCGGATGATG